>NZ_JBQCIP010000285.1:0-55323 GCF_051953575.1 Microbacterium sp. | reverse complement strand
GGGGCAGCTGTAGCGCCCCTCCCGGGCGCCCCGCGCCGGGGGGGACGGGGGCGCGTGGTCCACACTCAAGCGCCCGGGCGCCGACGCGATCGGCCAGCGTCTTCCGAAGACGCTGCTGCTGGCATCCCTCTCGATGATCGTGGCGCTGATCGTCGCGATCCCGATGGGCATCTACCAGGCGGTGCGTCGCGGCAAGGCCGGCGACTACGCCTTCACGACGTGGAACTTCGTGATCTACTCCACGCCGTCGTTCTTCCTCGGCCTGATCCTGGTGATCGTCTTCTCGCAGTGGCTGGGATGGTTCCCCGCCCTCGCGCCGCAGGGCGACACCGTCGCGGACGTGCTGGCGAACCCCGCAGGGCTCGTGCTTCCCGTCGCCACGGCGGCGCTCGGCATCATCGCCACCATCTCGCGATACATGCGCTCGGCGACGATCGACAATCTGTCGGAGGACTACGTGCGCACGGCGCGTGCCAAGGGCACCCCGAAGGCCGTCGTCGTGCGGCGCCACGTCGTGCGCAACTCGCTCACCCCGGTGATCGCCATGCTGGGCTACTACCTGCCCGTCATGTTCGGCGGCATGATCGTCGTCGAGTCGCTCTTCAACTACCCCGGCATGGGCCTGCTCTTCTGGACGAGCGCCCAGACCGGCGACTACCCGGTCCTGCTCGGCTGCGTGATGGTCATCGCGGTCGCCACGGTCGTCGGCTCGCTGCTCGCCGACCTGGTCCAGGCGCTGCTGGACCCCCGTACCCGAGGGGAACTGTCATGACGACCGTCACCACTCCGTCCCCCACGACCCCGGACGTGGGACCGGCCACGCCCACGGCGGCGACCAAGACCCCGAAGGGCTCGGGCTCGCCGTTCCGCCGCGGACTGCGACGCTTCACGCACAACAGGCTGGCCGTATTCGGCCTCATCGTGCTGGGCTTCTTCCTCGTCTTCTGCTTCATCGGCCCGCTCCTGTACCCGACCGATCAGGTGCACACCGACCTGACGAGCACGATGCTGCCGCCGGGCACCGACGGCCACCCGCTGGGCACCGACGACGTCGGCTACGACGTGCTCGGCCGCCTCATGATCGCCGGCCAGGTGTCGATCGTCATCGGCCTCGCCGCGGGCGTGCTCGCCACCGTGATCGGCACCCTGTGGGGCGCCGTCTCGGGGTACGTCGGCGGCGCCGTCGATGCCGTCATGATGCGGATCGTGGATGCCGGCATCGCGATCCCCGCGACGTTCCTGCTGCTGATCCTCTCGGCCATCATGAAGCCGTCCGTGCCGCTGATGATCGTGGTGATCGGCCTCGTGTCGTGGCTCGTGCCCGCGCGTCTCGTGCGCGCCGAGTCGATCTCGCTGAAGTCGCGCGAGTACGTCCTCGCGCTGCGGGCCATGGGAGGCACGCACGGACGCGCGGTCATGAAGCACATCGTGCCGAACACGGTGGGCACGATCGTCGTGAACGCGACCTTCCAGGTGGCCGATGCGATCCTGCTCGTGGCGTACGTCTCGTTCCTCGGCATGGGGCTGCAGAAGCCCGCGACCGACTGGGGCGCCATGCTCACCGGCGGCATGCAGTACACGTACGCGGGCGCCTGGTGGCTCATCTTCCCCGCCGGCCTGTGCATCGTGCTGGTCGTGGTCGCGTTCAACGCGATCGGCGACGGCCTGCGCGACTTCTTCGACGTGAAGGGACGCGACCGTTGAGCGCGAACGCACCGCTGCTGAGCATCCGTGACCTGCAGGTCACGTTCCGCACCGACGACGGCCCCGTCGAGGCCGTGAAGGGCATCGACCTCGACATCCGCGCGGGCGAGGTGCTGGCACTGGTCGGCGAGTCCGGGTCGGGCAAGTCGGTCACCGCGATGTCGATCCTGCAGCTGCTGCCGTCGGCGGCGACCCGCACGGGATCCATCTCGCTGGACGGCCGCGAGCTCACCGCGCTGAGTGAGGCGCAGATGAACGACGTGCGCGGCCGCGAGATCTCGATGATCTTCCAAGAGCCGATGGCGGCGCTGAACCCGTCGATGCGCATCGGCGACCAGATCTCCGAGGCGCTGCGCAACCACGAGGCCATCACGAAGGCCGAAGCCCGCGCCCAGGCCGTCGAGCTGCTGCGGCGTGTCGGCATCCCCGAGCCGGAGCGTCGCGCCGCCGGCTACGCGCACGAGATGTCGGGTGGTCAGCGCCAGCGCGTCGTCATCGCGATCGCGCTGGCGTGCGGCCCGAAGCTCATCATCGCCGACGAGCCGACGACGGCCCTCGACGTGACGGTGCAGGCCGAGATCCTCGACCTCATCCGCGATCTCGCGACCGAGCGGGGAACGGCGTTCCTCCTCGTCACCCACAACATGGGGGTCGTCGCCGACATCGCCGACCGGGTCGCGGTGATGTACCGCGGCGACATGGTCGAGGTGGGGACCACCGCCCAGGTGCTGCGGCATCCCGAGGCGGCCTACACGCAGCGGCTGCTCGCGGCCGTCCCGCGCCTGCCCGAGGCGGACGAGGTCCAGCCCGATCCGACGGATGCGGCCACCGCCGCACCGCCCGTCCTCTCGCTGACCGACGCGAGCGTCACGTACCGCAAGGCTGGACAGCACTTCACCGCGCTCGACGCGGTATCGGTCGACATCGCTCCCGGCGAGATCCTGGGCCTCGTGGGCGAATCCGGGTCGGGCAAGTCGACTCTCGGCAAGGTCGCGCTCGGCCTCGTGCCTATGTCAGGCGGGGAGCTGCGCCTGTTCGGCGAGAAGGTCGGTCACGGCGGGGTCCGAGGCCGCGCCGAGCGCCGCCTGCGCGGCCGGGTCGGCACGGTGTTCCAGGACCCGGGCTCGAGCCTCGACCCGCGCGCGACCGTCGCCGACGCGATCGCGGAACCCCTCATCGTGCACCGCGCATCCCACCCGATGTCGGCCCGGGCCCGCGCCGCGCGGGTGCGCGAGCTGCTGGAGGCGGTCGAGCTGCCCGCGTCATACGCGAGCCGGTACCCGCACGAACTATCGGGGGGTCAGCGTCAGCGCATCGGACTCGCGCGCGCCATCGCCCTGGAGCCCGAGCTGATCATCGCCGACGAGCCCACCAGCGCCCTCGACGTGTCGGTGCAGGCCGCAGTGCTCAAGGTGCTGCGCGAGCTGCAGGAGCGCATGCGCTTCGCGTGCCTGTTCATCAGCCACGACCTCGCCGTCGTGCACGAGTTCTCGGACCGTGTGGCCGTCATGTACGCCGGGCAGATCGTGGAGCTCGGGCGCACCGACGACGTGCTGCTGCGCCCGCAGCACCCGTACAGCAGGCGGCTGCTCGCCTCGGTCCCGGTGCCCGATCCCGTGGTCCAGGCCGGCCGGCGCCTCGCCCGCCTGACGACGCGGGCCGTCGCGTGAGCGCAGTGCCCGCGCTGGAGCTGATCGCCCAGGACGCGGCGGCGGTCCAGGTCGCGGTCGAGATCGGCGCCGCCCGCGTCGAGCTGTGCCAGGCGCTCGCCCTCGGCGGCCTGACCCCGTCGATCGCGACGATCGAGCACGCCGTCGCTGCTGCGGCCGGCGCGGTCGAGGTGCACGCCCTCATCCGGGTGCGCCCCGGCGGTTTCCGCTACGACGCCGACGAGGTGTGGGTCATGGCGGACGACGTGCGCGCGGCCGTCGCGGCGGGAGCGTCGGGCGTGGTCGTCGGATGCCTCGACGCCGACGGCCGCTTCGACCGTGACCAGATGAGCAGACTGCGGGATGCCGCCGGCGACGCCGGGTTCGCCGCACACCGTGCCATCGACGTGTCGGCGGATCCGCTGGCGGCCATCGACGACCTCGTCGCGCTGGGCGTCGAGCGCGTGCTGACGTCGGGTGCGGCATCCACCGCTCTCGACGGAACCGAGACGCTCGCCGCCATGGTGGCGCGCGCGGACGGACGCATCGACGTCATGGCGGGCGGGGGAGTCACGGCCGCGTCGGTCGAGGGCATCCTGCGCAGCGGAGTCCCTTCGATCCACTTCTCGGCCAAGCGCACGGTCCGGGACGCCTCGGGCGTGAGCATGGGCTCCGCCGAAGCCGACGGCGTCGGATCGTACGACACCGTCGACATCGACCTCGCGCGCGACATCGCCGCGGCCGTCCGTGCGTTCGGAGGCGTCGGCGTCCGATGAGTTCTGCAGTGGTGCTCGGCCTCGATGTCGGAGGCTCGAGCGTGAAGTACCGGCTTGCCTCGGCGGCCCCCTCCGAGCGGATCCCCGAAGCGCTCGCGCAGGGCACCGTGTCGACCCCCAAGAAGAAGCCGGTGGCCGGGCTCGCCGCGATCGCGCGCGACGTCACCGGGCCGCACCGGCTCGTGGCGGTCGTGGTCGCGATCCCCGGACTGGTCGACGAGTCGAGCGGGACCGTGCTGCGGTCGGCGAACCTGCCGGCGCTCGACGGGCTCTCGCTCGGCCCGGCGCTCTCGGCTGAGTTGGACGCGCCCGTCGGCGTCATCAACGACGGCCGAGCGGCCGCCGTCGCCGAGGCGCGGTGGGGCGCGGGCGCGGGGGAGCGCGACGTCTTCACCCTCGCCCTCGGCACCGGCATCGCCGGATCGCACATCGTCGACGGCCGGGTCGTGGACGGCGCGCACGGCATCGCCGGCGAGCTCGGCCACGTGGTCGTCGACCCGTCGGGCGCGCGCTGCGCGTGCGGTCAGCGCGGCTGCCTCGAGACCGTCGTCGGCGCTCCAGCGCTGCGCCGGGCCTGGAACCGCGCCGGCGGCGAGGGCTCGCCGAAGGACCTGCTGTCGGCGTACGAGGCGGGCGACGAGCGTGCGATCCGGGTGGTCGACCGGGGTGCGGGGGCGCTCGCCGACGCGGTGCTGACCCTGCTCGCCCTCGTGGATCCGGGCGTCATCGTGGTCGGCGGCGGGCTGGCCAGCACGCCGCACCGACTCGTCGTGCGCGCACGGGCTCTCGTCGACGAGCGCGCGACGTTCCACCGTGTGCCGCCGATCGTGCCCGCGACGCTCGGCAAGTGGGCAGGCGCCGTCGGCGCCGTCGCCGAGGCCCGCCACCTCGCCGATCGCGTCCCCGTCGGCTGACGCTCGGCTGAGGCGGCTCAGACCACCGGGTCGGCGAGCACCTCGGCGAGGATCCGCCGGTGCTCTCCGTCCGTGTCGGCGCTCGGCTCGCCTGCCAGCACGATGAGCGATTTCCACAGCGCCCAGCCGCGAGCCCGCTGCCACGTTGCGTCGTCGAGGCCCGCGGCCTCGCTGAAGGCCGTCCGGGCGTCACCGCCGAAGTGCGTCCACGCCAGCACGAGGTCGCACGCCGGATCGCCCACTCCGCACGTGCCGAAGTCGATGAGCGCACTCAGCCGACCGTCGCGCACCAGCAGATTGCCGACCGCGACATCGCCGTGGAACCACACCGGTCGCCGCTCCCACACGCTCGTCGTCGCGGTCAGCCAGATGGCGGCGCACGCCTCGGCATCGACATCGAGCCGCTCCAGCGCCCGCTGCACCTCGTCGCTGTAGGCGCTCGGGTGGCTGCCGCGGTAGAACGAGTGCCGGCCTGCGGCGACGCCGGCGTCCGTGGGGAGGGCCCGCAGGGCTTCGAGCATCCCTCCGACGTCCTTCGCGAGGGCCACCTGATCGAGAGCGGATGCCGCCTCGACGGTCTCGCCGGGCAGCCAGCGCCGCACCGACCACGGGAAGGGGTAGCCCCGCCCGGGTGCACCGACCGCGACGACCGACGGCACCGCCACGGGGAGGCGTCCGTCGAGGAAGCTGAGCGCGCGCTCCTCCTTCTGGACAGCGGCGACGTACCCCTCGGCGCTCGGCAGGCGCACCGACAGTTCGTCGCCGAGCCGGAAGGTGCGGTTGTCCCAGCCTTGGCGGGCGACCGGCCGGACGGGGAGTGCTGCGAGGTGGGGGAGCTGCTCGGCGATGAGGGCGGAGACGAGCGCGGCGTCGATGTGCATCCCTGCCAGCCTGGCAGGTCCGCGGGTCCGCCGTACGACTGTTCGGAAAGCGTTTCGCGTCGGACTCTGGTGCCGGCCCGGCGGTCGCCCCTATGTTGTGCGATAGCGCGTCTGGGGCAGTACGTGACGCGACCGCATCATCCAGCCGTCGCCGCTCGGCGACACCACCGATGGGAAGTCGTATGTCAGAGACCAAGCCGACCATCGTCCTCGTGCACGGCGCGTGGGCGGATGCATCGAGCTGGAACGCCGTGAGCGTCCCCCTGCAGGCCGAGGGCTACACCGTCCTCGCGCCGCCGAACGAGCTGCGCGGACTCCAGTCCGATTCGGCGTACATCGCGTCGTTCCTGGCGCAGCGCACCAGCGGGCCGGTCGTGCTCGTCGGGCATTCGTACGGCGGCGCCGTCATCACGAACGCCGGTGCGCAGGGCGGCGACGTGCGCGCGCTCGTGTACGTCGACGCCTTCATCCCCGACGAGGGCGAGACCGTCGTGAGCATCCTGGACGGGTCGGGCTCGGCGCTCGCCGTCGCCGACCCGACGACGGTGCTCGACGTGGCCGGATATCCGGGGGCTCCCGAGGGCGCCGCCGACGCGTTCCTCAAGCCCGAGACGGTGCACACCGCCTTCGCGCAGGACCTGCCCGAAGTCGACCGCTGGACCATCGTCGCGACGCAGCGCCCGATCTCTTTCGTGGCCAACGTCTCGCCATCGGGGCCGCCGGCGTGGAAGACGATCCCCAGCTGGGCCGTGCTCGGTACCGAGGATCGCGTCATCCCGATCGACACGCAGCGCCGCCAGGCACAGCGTGCGGGTGCGACGGTCAGCGAGGTCGACGGGTCGCACGTGTCGATGGTGTCGCACCCCGAGGCGGCGCTCGCCGCGATCCGGGCAGCCGCGGCGTCGATCGGCTGAGTTCCTGGTGGATCCCCCGGGGTGCGGTCGAGGCGCCGCCACCCGGGGGATCCGTCGTCTCCGGCACGGATGCCGACCACGTGAGAACGCGGGCTTGCCTTCGAGCGCACTCGAAGGCGTAGCGTCGCCGCCATGACGACGAACACCGACACGAAGGTCTGGATCATCACAGGGGCGAGCTCGGGGCTCGGGCTCGCCCTCGCACAAGCGGCCCTCGACGCCGGCGAACGGGTGGTCGGGACCGCGCGGCGCGCCGGACGTTTCGATGCTCTCGCCGCCGCGTACCCCGACCGCTTCGTGGGCGTCGAGCACGACGTGCGCGACACCGAGGGCGCCGCCGCTGTGGTGCAGCGGGCGGTTGGGGAGTTCGGCCGCGTCGACGTGCTGGTGAACAACGCGGGCGTCGGCCAGGTGGGCGCGGCGGAAGAGGTGTCGGATGCCGCCCTGCGCGACATGCTCGACCAGCACCTGTTCGGCCCCGCCGCCTTCGTGCGTGCCGTGCTGCCGCACCTGCGAGGTCAGGGGTCGGGGGCGATCGTGCAGATGAGCAGCCAGGGCGGACGCATGTCGTTCCCGGCGGTCGGCAGCTATTCGGCGGGCAAGTTCGCGCTGGAGGGGTGGTCCGAGGCCCTCGCCGGCGAGGTGGCTCCGTTCGGAGTGCGCGTGCTGATCGTCGAACCCAGCCGGTTCCGCACCGGGTTCAATGCCGCCGACGTGCTGAAGACCGCCGCAGCGGATGCCTCGTACGAGGGCGTGACCCGCGCAGTGAGGGCCAACATGGCCGAGGCCGACGGCATCCAAGAAGGCGATCCGGTGCGTGCGGCGGCGGTCATCCGCGACGTGCTCCAGCGCGACGACGCGCCGCTGCGGCTGCCGCTCGGGGCCGAGGCCGTGCGCAATCTCACGCGGGTCTACCGCCGTGCGCTCGACGACGTCGAGGCGTGGGCGCCGCTCAGCGAGTCGGCCGACTTCCCCGGCGTGCCCGCCGCCGTGCGCGCGTTCTAGCCTGGACGCATGGCCACCGACGTGCTGCTTGGACGCATCCTCGACGCCGACCCGGGATCGCCGGATGCCGGCGTTCAGGCCCTGCTCGCGCTGCACAGCGACCTCGTGCTCGATCCTGAGCGGGAGCCGCTGAGCATCGCCGACGCGTCGCGTCTGCTCGGCCTGTCGGCCCACACGCTCCGGTACTACGAGCAACAGCGGCTCGTGCATCCCGCCCGCAACGACTCCGGCTACCGCGAGTACTCCGCCGAAGACCTGCGCCGGCTGGTCTTCGTGACGCGCATGCGGGTGTCGGGCATGAGCATGCGCGACCTGACCCGGTACGTGGCGCTCGTCGAGCAGGGAGACCAGACGATCCCCGAGCGGCGCCGCATGATGTTCGAGCAGCGGGACCGCGTGCTGCGGCAGCTTCGCGAACTGACGCTGGCGCTGGAGACGACCGAGTACAAGATCCGCGAGTACGACGCCCACCCGGAGGGGTGAGCCGGCGGGTCACACGAAGGCCCTCAACGCGCGGCGGTACGAGTCGCTGTCGGCGCGGGCCGCGTCGGTCGTCAGCAGCGCCGTCGGCGAGAGGCGGCGGTCGAACTCACCCACGCACGGGATCGTCACGACCTTCGTGAGGCCGGCGCGCCAGGCGGCGATGAGGTCGTCGAGGTCGCGGCGCTCGGGGCCGATCGGTGCCGGCGCGTGCATGGCGGCGATGACGCGATCGTGTCCGCGCTGGTCCCACTCGCGAAAGCCGTCGTCGAACACCGCGTCGCCGACCTCGTCCCGCCATGAGGGGCCCGTGAGCTGCTGCAGCAGCTCCCACCGCTCCCGGGATCCGAGCGCGGATCGCTGCAGCTCCTGGATCAGCCGGGAGGCATCGTCCCGCCCCTCATGCGCCGCCGCCGCGCGCCACACGCGCGGCCACGCCTGCTCCCATTCCGTCCGCATCCTCTCGGTGACGCCCGCGACCGGTTCGGGTGTGTCGGTGAGCAGCGGCGGCAGGTCGTCGCCCTCCACGCGCAGCCCGTACGCCTCGCGCACCCACAGCAGCTCCAGCAGGGCGTGCGGCCGATCCTCGACGGTGATGACCATGTCGTGCGGCCACGGATTGCCGGGATCGGGAAACAGAGAGCGCATGCGCCCATCATGGCCGGTCAGGAACGAATTATGGATGCCGTCACGCCGGGGTGGCGGCATCCATTCGGCGCGTCAGCGTCCGGCTTGCAGGCGCAGGCCCGACAGCAGCAGGTCGAGGCCGCCGACGAACTGGTCGCGGTCGTCGTGGCCGTCGAACTCGTCGACGATGTGGTGGATGTAGGGGAACCGGGCCGGGTCGAGCGCTCGCCACTGGGCGGTCGCGCTCGCCATGTACTGCTCCTTGCTGAGCTCGCCCGAGACGACGGTCTCGGGAAGCTCCTGACCCATGTCGGCCGCGGTGCCGATCACGTACCCGACCACGGCCGACGTCGCGTGGAAGGACTGGCGGGGCGTGAGGTCGAGGCGCATGACCTGCTCGCCGATCCGTTCGTACAGCTGCAGCGAGTGGGTCTGGATCGCGGTGTCGCGCAAGACGTAGGCGCCGAGCCACGGGCGATCCACGATCGCGTCGAACATCGCGACGGCGATGGTGCGCAGGTCGTCGATGGGGTCGCCACCGCCGACGTCGGCGGTCGCCTCGAGCACACCGCCGAGCACCGAGTCCGCCGCGAGGTCGAGCAGCTCGTCGCGGCCTGACACGTACCAGTACACGCTCGCGACGCCGCCGCCCAGCCGGGCCGCAAGCGCGCGGATCGTCAGACCCTGCGCGCCGGACTCGTCGAGGATCTCGACCGCCCCGGCCAGCACCGATTCGAGGGAGTGCGAGGCGCGGGTGCGGGTACGTGGTCCGCGCGACCGTGGCGAAGCCTCGCTCGACGGCGTCTCACCGGCTTGCGGAGGTGTGGCCATGGCTCCATCCCACCACAGGATGCGCCGAAGAGAGCGGAGGCGCTTGCGAGTTATCGAACATCGTTCTATTCTATCGAACGGTGTTCGAACAACGAACGCTGTTCTATTCGCTGCTCGATCCGAGGAGGCGCCATGAGCACGGCATCCACCACCCCCACATCACGCACCTACATATCGATGAAGTCGGCGTGGGTCCCTCTCGCCGCGCTGTGCCTGGCGTTCTTCGTCGAGATGGTCGACAACACGCTGCTGTCGATCGCGCTGCCGACGATCGGCCGCGAGCTCGGCGGCGACACCACGTCCCTGCAGTGGATCACCGGCGCCTACTCGCTGACCTTCGGGGGACTTCTGCTGACTGCAGGCTCGATCGCCGACCGATTCGGCCGCCGCCGCGTGCTGCAGATCGGGCTCGCGCTATTCGGACTCGTCAGCCTCGCGGTGCTCCTCGTGAGCTCCACGGGCGAGCTCATCGCGCTGCGCGCCGCGCTCGGCATCGCCGCGGCCGCGATGGCGCCCATCACGAACTCGCTGGTGTTCCGGCTGTTCGACGACGAGAAGCTGCGCATGCGCGCGATCACGCTGATGATGGTCGTCGGCATGTCGGGATTCGTGCTGGGTCCGCTCCTCGGCGGCACGATGCTCGCGCACCTGCCCTGGCAGTGGCTGCTGCTGGTGAACGCCCCGATCGCGCTCATCGCCGCGCTGGGCGTCCACTTCGGCGTGCCGGCCGACACCGCCGACGGCCTCACGAAGGACCGCCTCGATCTGCCGGGCGCCGCGCTCAGCATCCTGACGATCGGCCTCGCCTGCTATTCGCTCACGAGCGGCATCGAGAACGGGTGGATGTCGCCGGTCACGGTCACCGTCGCGCTCGGGGCCGCGGCATCCCTCGCCCTCTTCATCGTCCGTGAACGTCGCGCCGCGTCGCCGATGCTCGACCTGTCGCTCTTCCGGCTCGGGACGGTGCGCGGTGCGGCCATCGCGCAGATCGGCACGTCGGTGGCGATGGCGGGCGTGATGTTCGCGCTTATCCTTCACTTCCAGTACGCCTGGGGCTGGTCGCCGCTGCAGGCAGGGCTCGCCAACCTGCCGATCATCGTCACGATGATCGGGGCGACACCGCTGACGGAGTGGCTCGTGCGGCGCTTCGGCCACCGCATCGCGTGCCTGGTCGGCGCAGCGCTGCTGGCGGCAGGGCTCGGCCTGATGGCCTGGGGCGTCGAGCAGACCTACCTGGCGATCGCCGTCGCGATGGTCGTGGTGACCGCCGGACTGCGCACCGTCATGACGATCTGCGCCGTGGCGCTCGTCGGCGCGATGCCCGACAACCGCACCTCGATGGGTGCGGCCATGAACGACACCGCGCAAGAGGTCGGCACGAGCGTAGGCACCGCGGTCGTCGGCACGCTCATCGCCGTGCTCGTCACGACGGTGCTGCCCGACGGAGCGTGGAGCCCCGAGCTGACGGCATCGTTCTTCCACGGCGAGCAGATCGTGTTCATCGTGCTGGCCATCGCCGTCGGGCTCATCTCAGGGCTGGGAGCCCTGACCCTGACCAACGCGCGGACGGTGGATGAGCACGCGGCGGGGGCGGCGGAGGATGGGGTGGAACTGGAGCCGGCGAAGGGCTGAACACGTCGGCTCGGTCGACGGATCGGCAGCATCCGATGTCTTGCGGCTGCAGCGGGAAGCCTCCGTGCCTGACACACGTTGGCCCCTTGCATGAGATCGATCGTCTACTCCCGTACCGGCAGCTCGTCCGTCCTCTCGCTCGCCGATCGCGAACCCGCCGCGCCCGGCCCCGGTGAGGTGCGTGTGAAGGTCACCGTGTCGGGTGTGAATCCGACGGACTGGAAGGCCCGCGCCGGCAGCGGGCAGAAGACGGCGTTCGACGAGATCGTGCCCAACCAGGACGGCGCGGGCGTGATCGATGCCGTCGGCGAGGGTGTGACCCAGCCGGCGGTCGGCGATCGCGTGTGGCTGTACCTCGCCCAGCATCAGCGACCCACCGGCACCGCGCAGGAGTACACGGTCGTCCCCGCAGAGCGTGCGGTGACGCTGCCCGACGGCATCGGCTTCGATGCGGCCGCAAGCCTCGGCGTGCCGGCGATGACGGCGCACCGCGCCCTCACCGTTCACGAGTCCGGACCCGCTCGGCTTTCGCCAGGCTCGCTCGAGGGCCGCATCGTGCTGGTGGCCGGGGGAGCGGGGGCCGTCGGGCACGCCGCGATCCAGCTCGCGGTCTGGGCCGGCGCGACCGTCATCGCGACGATCTCGAGCGATGAGAAGGCGGCGCTGGCGACGGCCGCGGGTGCCCACCACGTCGTGAACTACCGCGACGGTGCCGCCGCCGCGAAGATCGCCGCGCTCGCGCCTGCCGGCGTCGACCACATCGTCGAGGTGTCGCTCACACAGAACGCCGTGCTCGACGCACAGGTGATCGCGAACCACGGTTCGATCGCGTACTACGCCGACAACGGCGGCGATCAGGCCACGATCCCGGTGCGACCGACCTTCGCGAAGAACGTGCGCATCCAGGGACTGCTGCTGTACACCGTGGGGCAGGCGGCGCTGTCTGCCGCCGCGGAAGACATCACCGCAGCGCTGCACGACGGTGCACTGCCCGTCGGCGAGGCCGCCGGGCTGCCGCTGACGTGGTTCTCGCTCGAAGAGACCGCCGCCGCCCACGACGCGGTCGAGCAGGGCGCCGTCGGCAAGGTGCTCATCGACGTCACCGGCGACAACCGCTGAACCTGAGAGGCTAGCCGGCTCTGCGCCGACGGGCGACGACGATCGCGACCACGATCAGCACGACGCCGGCGATGAGCACGATCGGCCCGATCGTGGCCCACAGCGGCGACCCGCTCATCGCCGACCCGCCGAGGACGTTGAGGCCCTGCAGGGTCCACACCGCACCGACCAGCACCAGCAGGATGCCCAGCGCGAGCCACGGCCACATACGCTTCATGGCGCGAATGTACTCCTGGGGAGTGGATGCCGTCACGCCTGGGCGCTTCCCCGCGACGGACCTTCGAAGTCTCGTGGAACGGTGAGGTACGACGCAGATGGATCGCCGGCGCCACCACGCCTGGGAGGATCTGCCTCGTATCGATATCGTCGTGGACCTCGACTACCGCCGATTCCTCGACCTGGTGACTACGGAGCTGACCACATGACCGATCCGTCCGGTGCTGCTGTGCGCCGGCTGCCCTTCTGTGAACTGCACGTCCACATCGAGGGCACCCTCGAACCGGCCACCATCTTCGCGTTGGCTCGTGCGACGGGGCTTCCGCTGCCGTACGCGTCGGAACGGGACTTGGCCGAGGCGTACCGGTTCGCCGATCTGCAGTCGTTCTTGAACCTGTACTACGAGAACATGCGGGTGCTGCAGACCGAGGAGGACTTCTTCGAGCTGGGCGCTGCCTACCTGCGCCGCGCCCACGCCGGGGGGACCGTTCATGCCGAGATGTTCGTCGACCCGCAGGCGCACTCCAAGCGAGGGATCGCCGAATCCGTCGTGCTGGCGGGACTGCACCGGGCGATCGAGACCGTGGGGCGAGAGACCGGGATCACCGCGTCGATCATCGTCTGCATCCTGAGGGACGACCCGGTCATCGAAGCCGAGCGCATGCTCGACCGCGTGCTGGAGTCCGGGTTCGCGATCACGGGCCTGGGTCTGGACTCTGCGGAGGTCGGCTACCCGCCCTCCCTGTTCCGCAGCGTGTTCGGCCGAGCCCGCGACGCGGGTCTGCGGGTGGTGGCGCACGCGGGTGAGGAGGGTCCGGCGGACTACGTCTGGCAAGCCCTCGACGTCCTCGGCGTCGAGCGAATCGATCACGGGAATCGCGCTCTTGAGGATCCCGCCCTCGTTGCCCGGCTCGCCCGAGACGGTGTTCCGCTCACCATGTGCCCGTTCTCCAACGTCCGACTGCGGGTCATCCCTGACCTTGCGAGTTTCCCCCTGCGAGAAGCGCTGGACGCGGGCCTTCATGTGACCATCAACTCGGATGACCCCGCCTACTTCGGAGGCTACCTCGACGACAATCTCCGGGCGCTGACGGCAGCGTTCTCGCTCACGTCCGACGATCTGAGGGAGCTGGCCGTGAACTCGGTTCGCGCGAGCTTCGTGGATGCGGACCGGCGACGGCAGCTGATCTCGCTGGCGTAGGCGGTATCCGACGAGCGAGCGCCGGGCGCCCCACCGCCGGGTTAGGGTCGGTCGCATGTCCGAGGCATCCGATCACTGGCGCGACGCCGCTGTCATCCTGGGCTGGAATCCGAGCCTGTGGGACGAGTGGCCAGGCTCGTACGCGGGGGTCGTGGCGGGCGTTGCCGCGGGCACGCCCTATGTGACGCAGTGGTCGGTGGGCTCCCGCAGAGAGGTGGAGCCCGGGACCGACGCGTGGCTGCTGCGGCAGGGCGGGTCGTACGGGCTCATCGGGCACGGCACGGTGCTCACGCAGCCGTACGAGGATGTGCACTTCGCCGATCCGCGGCGCACGGCGAGCTTCGTCGATGTCGCGTTCGACGAGCTCGTGATCGAGGCCGATCGAGTGCCGAGGGACGTCCTCGAGGTCGTCGTGCCCGAAGTGGCCTGGCGGTTCCAGTTCCGCTCCGGCAACCGCATCGCGCCGGAACCGAACCGACGGCTGCGCGAGCTGTGGCGGGAGGCGATGGCCGCCCTCGGGTGAGCCGGCAACCAGCGCCTACTCGATCACTCGTCCGGAGACGCCGGGCGTCCGATCAGGATCTCCTGCTCCAGGGTCAGGTCGATCACCTGCCGCAGGAGCCCTCCCACGGTGGTCGCGTGCAGCAGCCGCTGCCGGTCGAAGTCGCCCAGCGGCGCGATGGCCGCCAGCTGCCACACGGCTTCGATCGGCTCGTCAGAGACCTCGGTCGAGGCATCCCATCGCACCGTGCCCAGCAGGTCTCCGTACATCGTGGCGCGTCCCACGACGCGCCGGACGATCGCTTCGGTCTCGTCGAGGAGGGGAGCCAGGGCGTCGTCCCAGACCAGGGGCGCAAGCGGTGCGACGTCGGCTCGGGGGTACGGGTGGTCGTGGAGCCACTCGGTGACGACGACGCGCTCGCCCCCGACGGCGACGACGTGCATCGCCTCGGCCGCCGAGGTCACCTGCACGATGCGTGCCATGGTGCCGATGCGGCTGCGCTGCTCTCCGCCGCCGACCTCGCTGCCGCGCTCGATCATCGTCACACCGAACTGCGGGTCGTCGTGATCGAGCAGGTGCCCGAGCATCGTCAGGTAGCGCGGTTCGAACAGGCGCAGGGCGAGGGGAGTGTGCGGCATGAGAACCGAACCGAGCGGAAACATCGCCACCGGTGCCATGCGCCCAGTCAAGCAGGGGTGGAGCGAGCCTCGAGCTGAGAGATCGCTGGGATCGGGAGAGGTCGGGCGGGCGGTTCGTAGGCTGACCGGAAGGAGGACGACATGCCGCATCCGCAGCCCGAGCCGATCTCTGCCGGCCAGGAATCCGTCTGGGACTACCCCCGCCCGCCGCGGGTGGAGCACGTCGATCGGCGTGTGCGCATCACGCTCGGGGGCGTGCTGATCGTCGACACGGCCGATGTGGTCCGCGTGCTCGAGACGAGTCATCCGCCCGTGTACTACCTGCCGCAGGACGCCTTCGCGCCCGGCGTGCTGACGTCGGGCCCCGGCGGTTCGGTGTGCGAGTTCAAGGGCTCTGCCCGCTACTTCGACGTGCAGGCCGGCGGCGAGCTGCGTCCGCACGCGGCCTGGGGGTACCCGGACCCTTTGCCGGGCTATGAGGCGCTGCGCGATCGCGTCGCCGTCTACTCGGCGATGATGGACCGCTGCACCGTCGACGGCGTCGACGTGACACCGCAGCCCGGCCGGTTCTACGGGGGATGGATCACGCCCGAGATCCGGGGCCCCTTCAAGGGCGGCCCGGGAACCCTCGGCTGGTGAGCGCGGCCGGACGCGCTCGGCGGGGACGGTGACCGCCCGCTGAGCCACCTCGATATCCTCTCCCTGTGACCCTGCGAGACGATGTCGCCGCTGAGCGGACCAGCATGGGCCGCGGCATGGACGTCGTCTCGTGCGTGGCGGACCTGTCGGCGGCGAGTGAGCAGGGCGTCTCGGTGCAGGCCATCGCCCGAGCGCTCGGACGCGATCGGTCGCAGGTCTCGCGGACGCTCTCCGCGCTGGCGCAGGAGCGACTGGTGTCGCGGGGCTCCGACGGCGGGTACCGGCTGGCGTGGGGCTGGTACGCCTCGGCGGAGCAGCTCGTCGAACGGCGCCTGCGCAGTGAGGGGCTCACGATCCTCGACGAGCTGTCCGAAGCTGTGGGGGAGGCATCCTTTCTCGGCGTCCTCGAAGGCGACACGACGGTCACGATCGTCGAGAGCGTGCCGCCGGCCGCGCGGCTGATCGGTTCGTGGATCGGGCGCGCGTATCCGGCGTTCTGCAGTGACGCCGGTCAGGCGGTGCTGTGGGATGCCTCCGACGACGAGGTGCGCGGCGTCTTCAGCCGCACGACCTTCCGCAGCGCCGGTCCTCGCGCCGCCGCATCGGTCGACGAGTTCCTGGAGCGCCTGAACGCAGCGCGCGCCCGGGGCTACGCGATCGTCGCGGAAGAGGCGGAGCCGGGCCTGTACTCGGTGTCGGCGCCCGTCTGGGACTTCCGCGGCGAGGTCGTCGCGGGCCTGCAGATCGTGGGGGAGCGGCATCGCCTGGAGCCGAGATCCGAGGCTCTGGGTGCGGCGGTCGTCGACGCGGCTCAGCGGCTGTCGACGATGCTCGGCGCCGACGAAGCCCGAGGCGACTGACCCCGAGCCGAGGCCGTCACGGCTCCTGGATCAGCGTGCTCAGCCGGGCACAGGCATCGCGAACGGCCGACTGCGCTTCGCGCGCACGGCGCTCCGAGAGGCCGCTGGTGCTGATGCCGAGCGACACCACGATGCCCCGCCGGTCGCGGATCGGCAGCGCGAAGTCACGCACCCCCTCGACGTACTCGTCGCGGGCATCGACCATGCCGGCATCCCGATCCCGCTCGAGCAGCCGGTGCAGCTGATCGACCGATCTCGCCGCTCCCGGGCCCCCGACCCCGACGAACTGCACGTCTGCGAGGAGGGTTTCGAGGTCGTCGCGCGTGTGATCCCAGAGCAGGGCCCGGCCGGGTCCGGTGCACCAGATGGGGGTGAGGATGCCGGGCCGCAGGTAGTCCGCAGACACACCCGGGCCCTTCTCCGACCGGAGCAGGATCGCGCCGGGGCCGTCGGCGGCGACCAGCTGCGCCGAGACGCCCAACGTGGACGCGAGCACGCGCAGGCTCTCCCGCGCTGCCCGCAGCCATGGCCGGCTCAGCGCCCCGGCCGCACGGAAGTAGCCGTCACCGGCCCGCAGCACCGCCGCGTTGTCGCGGTCGAGGTAGCCGAGCTCCCTCAGTTCGCGCGTCAGACGGGACACACGGCTCCGTTCGATGCCGGTCGTCTCGGCCAGCCGCGAGGCGTTGTGCCCTTGGCGTCCGGACTGCTCCTGCGTGACGGCCGCGTCGAGCAGCGCGAGACCCTGCAGCAGCGAGGACGGGGCAGTCATATGTGAGGGCGCTTTCTGGGCCGGTGGTCGGACCCTCCGGTCACCGGGCGGCGACCGCTTCGCGAGCGGGCACGTTGACGACGACGCGCGGGTTCAGCCGGGCCCACGCGGTGTAGGCGCCGGCGGCGATCGTGCCGCTCGCCCGCTCGATGTCTTCGGAACGGATCTCGGCCGATCCCTGTCGCCCGTAAAGTACCACCTCGTCGCCGACCCCGGCCGACGGCACCTCGGTCAGGTCGACGACCAGGCTGTTCATCGCCAGCCGGTCGACGACCGGGGCGAGAGTGCCGTGGACGAGGACCTCAGCCCGGCCGCCGAGGGCGCGGGGGTAGCCGTCGGCGTATCCGACGGGGACGACGCCCAGTCGGCCGGCGCGGACAAGGCGCGCGGCCCGGTCGTACCCGACCGTGCTCCCTGCCGGGTACGGGTTGATCGCCGCGATGCGCGACACGAGCCTCATGGCGGGGCGGAGCTCGGGGACCGCGGCCGAGGTGTCGCCGTAGAGCGCCGCCCCGATCCGCACCATGTCCATGCGCGATTCGGGCACGGTCAGCGCCGCGTACGAGGTGGCGCAGTGCTTCTCGAACCGGCCGCGCGGAGCGCCCATCACCCGCTCGGCGGCCCCGGCCTGGTCGCGGAAGGCGAGAGCGCCGACGCGCACGTCGTCGGCGTCCTCGCACGGGAAGTGCGAGGAGACCCCGACCACGGCGAGCTCAGGGCTCGCGGCGATGCGTCGCAGGTGCGGCTGCGATTGCGGGTCGTCCCAGTCCATCCCGTCTCGGCTGAGCCCCGTGGAGTTCAGCGAGACATGCACGCGGATCGGGCGCCCGAGCGCGCGGGCGGCGGCGGTCACGACACGCGCGTGCTCGCCGCCGCCCACCCACTCCTCGATGTCGAGCGGGCCACCGTCCTCGATCTCGTCGCGCAGCGCCGCCCGCAGGCGGATGATGCGTCCCGAGAAGCCCAGCCGTCGTGCCTCGTCGGCCTCCGCGTTGGAGGTGATCCCGATGATGTCGATGCTGGCCGCCGTGAGGATCGGCAGGACCGTCGGGATGCCGTGGCCATAGGCATCCGCCTTCACGACCCCGCACAGCCGCGTCGCATCGCCGACCGCGCCCCGCACGACGTCGAGGTTGTGGGCGATGGCGCCGGCGTCGATCTCGACCCAGACGGGAGTGGCGGTGCTCATGGCGGTGCTTATCGGAGGGGTTCTTCGGCGACGGGGTCGTCGACCGCGTCGACGGGCGCCTCCTCCGAGACCACGGCGACCTGGCGTGCGCCGCGGCGTCCGTAGCGCCACCAGAAGAACAGGTAGCACAGCCCCACGAACGGCACTCCGAAGTACAGGGCGGCGACCTGGTTCGGGTCGAACGCGATGGCCACCAGCGAGATCGACAGCAGCACGAACGCGACGATCGGCAGCACCGGGTACAGCGGGGTGCGGTACGGGAGCGCGGTGATGTCGCCGCCTTCGCGCACGAACCGGCGGCGGTGGAAGAACTGCGACGCCACGATCGACATCCACACGGCGACCACCGCGAAGCCGGCGATCGACACCAGCACCAGGTAGACCGTCTGCGGCGCGACGACGCTCGAGATCAGTGAGACGAGGCCCAGCCCCAGGCTGACGGTGAGGGCGACCAGCGGGATGCCGCGCCGCGTGAGGCGGCGCAGCACGCGCGGCGCGTGACCCTCCTCCGACAGTGAGAACAGCATCCGAGCGCACGAGAACAGGCCGCTGTTGCCCGCCGAGAGCAGCGCGGTGATGATGACGAAGTTCATGATGTCGGCGGCATACGGGATGCCGACGTACTCGAACACGTCCACGAACGGGCTGCTGGTGAGGCTGGCGTCCTCGTACGGGAGCAGTGCGGCGATGACCGTGATCGAGCCGACGAACAGGACCAGCAGTCGCAGGACCGTCGACCGGATGGCCTTGGGGATGTTCTTGCCGGGGTCCTTCGTCTCACCGGCGGCGACGCCGATCAGCTCCGAGCCGCTGAACGCGTAGAAGACGGCGAGGGCGGTGACCACGACGCCGGCGACGCCGTTCGGGAACAGGCCGTCGGGGGTGGTGAAGTTGCTGAACAGCGGCGCGGCCGGGTGCTCGGTCGACAGCGGCGTGAAGCCGAAGATCGCCATGCCGCCGAACACGATGAGCGCGACGATCGCGACCACCTTGATGAGCGAGAACCAGAACTCGGTCTCGCCGAAGACGCGCGCCGAGATGGCGTTGACGGTGAACAGCGCGAGGGCGAAGATCAGGCACCAGACCCACACGTCGACGCCGGGGAACCAGCGCTGCATGAGGATTCCGGATGCCGTGAACTCCGAGCCGAGCGCGACGACCCAGCACAGCCAGTACAGCCACGCCGTGGTGAACCCGGTGGCGGGGCCGATGGACCGCGCCGCGTAGATGTGGAACGCGCCCGAGACGGGATAGGCCAGCGCCAGTTCGCCGAGGCAGGCCATCACGAGCCAGACCACGAACGCGCCGATGAGGTAGGCGATGATCGCACCCAGCGGGCCGGCCTGGCTGATGGTGTAGCCGGAACTCAGGAAGAGTCCCGAGCCGATCACGCCGCCGAGGGCGATCATGATCAGGTGCCGGGCGTCCATGGAGCGCTGCAGTCGTCGCAGCGGCACCTGGGTCGCGGTGGTGTGGGGGAGCGCGTTCGGAAGCGCACTCTGTTCGGGCAGCGGGCTCATGAGTTCTCGCATTCGAGGTGAGAAGTCGGGTGTCGGGATCCTGTCGTGCTACATGATCACAACAATGTGTCTATGGTGCACGAAGGGTGTGTCGGGCAGATTACGGGGCGCGAGGGCCGGCGCACAAGGCATCCGCAACAATTCGCGACGTCCGCGAGAGGTTCGGGCACTTCTTGCGGATGCTGGTCAGTCTGACATCCTGCGCGAGCGATCCGGCAGGCGCGAGCTGACGCGACCGCCGGGGAGGCTGGGTCGAACCTCTTCCCGAATCTCTGAAGGAGCCCGACGTGGACCGTCATGACATCGCGCTGATCGGCTTCGGCGGCGTCAACCGTGCGCTGGCGCAGATCATCCTCGACCGCGGCGACGCGCTCGCCGCCGACCTCGGCTTCGCCCTGCGCGTCGTCGCCATCACCGACCTGCGCCTCGGGTCGCTGATGCAGGCCGAGGGCATCGACCTGGCCGCCGTGTTCGCGATGCCCGACGGCGAGACCTTCGCCGGCAAGCCGGGCGGAACCGCGGCACCGCAGAACGACTACGTGATCCGCAACACCACCGCCGACATCGTGGTCGAGGCCACGTTCACCAACCCGATCGACGGCGAGCCCGGCATCTCGCACGTACGCGCGGCCCTCGAGAGCGGCAAGAGCGTGACCACGACCAACAAGGGCCCTGTCGCACTCGGCGGGCTCGAGCTGAACCGCCTCGCCGCCGCCAACGGCGTCACGTTCCAGTACGAGGGGTCGGTCGTCAGCGGGACGCCGATCCTGCGCTTCGCGTCCGAGACGCTCAAGGGTCTGCGGATCAACGCGGTCGAAGGCATCCTCAACGGCACGAGCAACTACGTGCTCGGCCAGATGGAGTCGGGCATGACGCTCGAGGCGGCGGTGGCCGAGGCTCAGGCGCTCGGCTACGCCGAGGCCGACCCCACGGCCGACATCGAGGGCTCCGACGTGCAGCTGAAGGTCGTGATCCTCGCCAACGAGATCCTCGGCGCCGACATCACGACGGCCGATGTCGCGCGGCGCGGGATCTCTCAGGTCTCGGCAGCCGACATCGTCGAGGCCGCCGCGCAGGGCAAGCGCTACAAGCTCATCGGGTCGGCGTTCCGCAACGCAGCCGGATCCGTCACCGCGAAGGTCGAGCCGGTGGCTCTGCCGCTGACCCACCCGCTGGCGAGCGTCAGCGGCCCGACGAACGCGGTGTCGTTCGACACCGACCTGCTCGGCACCGTGACCGTCTCGGGCCCGGGCGCGGGCCGCATCGAGACCGCCTACGCGCTGCTGTCCGACATCATCGCGATCGACGCCCACCAGCGCGCGCGTGCGGAGGCGGTCCGGTGAGCATCGTGCAGAACGCCCCGATCATGACGGGCTACCCCGACCTCGTCGTCACGAACCCGTTCGACGGCGCCGTCATCGGGGCGGTCCCGCAGAACGGGCCGGCGCAGCTCGAGCAGATCCTCGAGCGCGCCCGCACCGGGCTGCAGCTGTCGCGGTCGCTCTCGCGCTTCTCGCGGCACAAGATCCTCGAGCGCGCCTCGGCGCTGCTCGGCGAGCGTGGCGATGTCGCCGCCGACCTGATCGTGCGCGAGGCGGGCAAGACCGTCCGTCAGGCTCGCAAGGAGGTCGCCCGCGCCGTCATGACCCTCTCGCTCTCGGCCGATGCGGCGCGGTCGGATGCCGGTGAGATCATCCCGTTCGACGCCTTCGAGGGGTCCGAGAACCGGCGCGGCTGGTTCACGCGTGAGCCGCTGGGCATCATCGTCGCCATCACCCCCTACAACGACGCGCTGAACCTCGTCGCGCACAAGCTGGGTCCGGCGATCGCGGGCGGCAACGCGGTCGTGCTGAAGCCCTCCCAGCTGACGCCGCTGACCGCGCGGTTCCTCGTCGACCTGCTCATCGACGCGGGCCTGCCCGACGAGATCATCACCGTCGTGCACGGCGACCGCGACCTGGCGCAGGCGCTCACCGCGGCACGTGAGGTGCGCATGGTGTCGTTCACCGGTGGGTTCGCCACCGGTGAGGCGATCGCCCGCAACGCCGGGCTCAAGAAGCTCGCGATGGAACTGGGTGGCAACGCCCCGGTCATCGTGTTCTCGGATGCCGACATCCCCGCCGCCGTCGAAGCGTGCGTGTCGGGCGCCTTCTGGGCGGCCGGCCAGAACTGCGTGGGCGCGCAGCGCATCCTCGTGCAGCGTGAGGTGTACGACGAGTTCCGGGACCGGTTCGCGGCCCAGACGATGGCGCTCAACGCCGGCGACCCGCGTGACGAGGCCACCGATGTCGGCCCGATGATCTCCGTCGCCTCGGCCACGGCGGCCGAGCGGTTGGTGGAGGATGCTGTCACGGCGGGCGCGCGCGTGCTCGCGGGCCACCGCCGCGAGGGCGCTGTCTACTGGCCCACCGTGGTCGAGGGCGTGCCGTTCTCGTGCGAGCTGTGGGCCGACGAGGCGTTCGCGCCGGTCGCCGTGCTCTCCCCGTTCGACACCGAGGAGCAGGCGATCGCGCAGGCGAACGAGATCGACTACGCGCTGCACGCCGCCACCTTCACGCGTGATCTCACGCGGGCGCTGCGGGTGTCGGAGCAGTTGGAGGCCGGGGGAGTCATGATCAACGACTCGTCCGACTACCGCGTCGACAGCATGCCGTTCGGCGGTGCGAAGTACGGCAGCATGGGCCGCGAGGGGGTGCGGTTCGCGTACGAGGAGATGACCCAGCCCAAGGTCGTCTGCATCAACGCATGAACGCGGTCGCCATCCGCGTCGAGCGCGATTCGCTCGGCGAGCTGTCCGTGCCGGCCGAGGCCTACTGGGGCATCCACACGGCCCGTGCCCGCGAGAACTTCGAGATCAGCGGCACGCCGATCTCTCGGCATCCGGATCTCATCGATGCCCTCGCGACGGTGAAGGATGCCGCAGCCGCCGCCAACCACGAGCTCGGTCTGTTGCCGCCCGGGGTGGCGGAGGCCATCGTCGCCGCCTGCCGACGGGTGCGCAGCGGAGAGCTGCGCGAGCAGTTCTGCGTCGACGTGCTGCAGGGCGGGGCCGGCACCAGCACGAACATGAACGCCAACGAGGTGATCGCCAACGCCGCCCTGGAGCACCTGGGGCTGCCGCGCGGCCGCTATGACGTGGTGCACCCGATCAACGACGTGAACCGCAGCCAGTCGACGAACGACGTCTACCCGACCGCGGTCAAGATCGCCGTCGCGACGGGTCTGCTGCGGCTCGTGCCCGAGCTGGAGCGGCTCGCCGAGGCGTTCGACGAGCGGGCCGCGGCTTTCGCCTCGATCGCCAAGATCGGTCGCACCCAGCTGCAGGATGCCGTGCCGATGACTCTCGGCGACGAGTTCGCCGCGTTCGCCGTCGCGATCCGTGAAGACGTGACGCGCATCGGCGACACGGTGCCGCTGCTGCTGGAATGCAGCCTCGGCGGCACCGCCGTGGGCACGGGTGTGACGGCGCCGGCGGGGTACCGCCAACTGGTGCTCGAGCGGCTTCGCGAGCGCTCCGGGCTGCCGATGACCCCGGCGGCGCACCTGTTCGAGGCGAGCTGGGACGCCAGCGCGTTCCTGCAGTCCTCGGCAGTGCTCCGGCGCACGGCGATCAAGCTGTCGAAGGTCTGCAACGATCTGCGGCTGCTGAGCAGCGGTCCGCAGGCGGGGCTCGGTGAGATCCGCCTGCCCGCCCGGCAGGCCGGGTCGTCGATCATGCCGGGCAAGGTGAACCCCGTCGTCCCCGAGGTCGTGAACCAGATCGCGTTCGCGGTCATGGGCGCCGATGTCACCGTCGGGGTCGCGGCCGAGAGCGGTCAGCTGCAGCTCAACGCCTTCGAGCCGATCATGGCGCACTCGCTGCTGCAGTCGCTCGGGTGGGTGACCAAGGGCGCCTCGGCGCTGCGGCGCCTCTGCGTCGAGGGCATCGAGGCCGACGGCGCCGTCCTCGCTCGGTATGCGACGTCGTCGGTGGGCGCGGTGACGGCCCTGGTGCCGTCGATCGGGTACGAGGCCGCGGCCCGGGCCGCCCAGCATGCCCTGCGTGACGGCATCCCGATCGCCGACGCCGTGGCGCAGCACAGCGGGCTCTCGGTCGAAGACGCAGCCCGGATGCTGGCTCACTGAGCCGTGTGAGGCGATGAGACACTGCCGCCCGAAGTGCCGGGCGGCAGCGTCTCATCGTCGGTCGATGGCGCGTGAGAGCGAGACGGCGGTCACGGTGTCGGCGACGCCGGGCAGGGCGGCGATCTGCTCCCAGATCTGGCCCACGCGGTCCATCGAGTCGGCCTCCACGGTCACGAAGAGGTCGTACGCCCCCGAGAGGACATCGCAGCGGGTGACCTCGGGGATGCCCCGGAGGGCCCCGATCACGCGGTCGTCGCGCATCCGGTCCACCCGATAGACCATGACCATCGCGGTCACGCGCGGGCGGGAAGCGGTGCCTCTGACGACCGTGTAGCCGGCGATGACGCCGTCGCGCTCCATGCGCTCGATGCGCTGCCGCACCGCGTTGCGCGACAAGTGCACCTTGCCGGCGAGGCTGACCATCGGCATCCTCGCGTCGGCGGTGAGCGCGGCGAGGAGCTGTTGGTCGATGTCGTCCAGGTGCGATGCGGCCACGATGCCTCCGTGCACGATTGGCAATTGCAAGTGTCAATCCCACACACTACCGTAGTTCGGGGGCGTCGCCCGGACGGCTCGTCCCTGATGCCATGTCTCTTCGCTGGAATTGAGGAACGCAATGTCGCAACGGCCGGACCGCCGACAGGCCGAGACCCTGTCAGACCTCAGCCTCGCTGTGCACGGCGGCAATCGCCTCGACTCGACGAAGGCGCTGCGCACGCCCCTGGTGATGGCGAACTCGTACGAGCTTCCGGACGACCCCAGCGACATCAGCTGGTCCGCCTCGGCGCCAGGGCTGTACACGCGCAACACGGGCGTCAACCAGGCCGGTCTGCAAGACAAGCTCGCCGCCCTCGACGGCGGCGAGGACGCCGTCGCGCTCGCCTCGGGAGTCGCGGCCCTGCACGCCGTCTTCTTCACGCACGTCCGCGTCGGCGACCACGTCATCGTGAGCGACGTGACGTACGAGGCGACGTGGCGGCTGTGGACCGAGCTGCTGCCGGGCCGGTACGGCATCGAGGCGACCTTCGTCGACGTCGGCGACCTGGATGCGCTGCGCGCGGCCTTCCGACCCAACACCCGGCTGGTCTGCATCGAGGCCATCGCGAACCCGACCACGAAGGTGGCCGACGTCGCCGCGATCGCCGCGATCACGCATGCCGCCGGCGCGATCCTGATGGTCGACTCGACCTTCACGCCGCCGCCGTTCTACCGCCCGATCGCCGACGGCGCCGACCTCGTCGTGCACTCCCTGACGAAGTACATCAACGGCCACGGCGACGCGATGGGCGGCGCCGTGGTCGGCTCGCACGAGCTCATCGAGCCGATCAAGGCCGACGCGATGGTCGACGTCGGGGGAGTGATCTCGCCCTTCAACGCCTGGCAGATCCACCGGGGTTCGGTGACGCTGCCGCTGCGGCTGCGCCAGCACTTCGCGTCGGCGCTCGCCGTCGCCGAGTACCTGGATGCCGACCCGCGCGTCGAGTACGTCTACTACCCGGGTCTGCCTTCGCACCCCGAGCACGAACTGGCGACGCGGCAGTTCGGCGGTCGCGGGTACGGCGGCATGATCGCGTTCGCCGTCGCCGGCGACCCCGACACGCAGAACCGGTTCGTCGCCAACCTGCGGCTCATCACATCGGGCTTCTCGCTCGGGCACGACGACTCGCTGATCGTGCACACCGGCACCGAAGGCGGTCGCGTCGCGACCTACCCCCTGCCGTTCCGCACGTTCGGGCATCTGCGGCTCTCGGTCGGCATCGAAGACACCGCCGACCTGCTCGCGGATCTCGCAGAAGCCCTCGCCGCGACGTTCCCGTCGTATGTCGTCGGGTCTCATGCGGCGCGCTCGACCGGGATCCGATCCGAGATGATGTCGCAGTGACGATCTCGACATCCCCCGTGGTGGTGCTCGACGGCGGCCTCTCGAACGCACTCGCCGACCGCGGCCACGACCTCACCGACGAGCTCTGGACGGCGCGCCTGCTGCGTGACGCGCCGGGTGAGATCGCCGCCGTGCACCGTGCCTACTTCGACGCGGGTGCGCAGGTGGCCACGACCGCCAGCTACCAGGCGAGCGTCGCCGGTTTCGAGCGCAAGGGACTGACGCGCGCCGAAGCCGAGGAGCTCATCACGCGGAGTGTGACGATCGCCCGTGAGGTGCGCGATGAGGTAGCCGAATCGGCCGGCGACGACGTGGTGCGGCTGGTGGCGGCATCCGTCGGTCCTTACGGAGCCGTGCTCGCCGACGGATCGGAGTACCGCGGCCGGTACGGCTTGAGCCGCGCGGCGCTGCGTGACTTCCACGCCCCGCGGATCGAGCTGCTCGCGAGTGCGGGGCCCGACCTGCTCGCGTTCGAGACGGTCCCCGACCTCGACGAGGCCGCGGTGCTCGTCGACCTCGCCGACGAGTTCGCGATCCCCGCCTGGCTGGCGGGCACAGTGTCGGGGGACCGGCTGCGCGACGGCACCCCTGTGGCGGAGGCCTTCGCGCTCGCGTCGGGGAGTCGCTCCATCGTGGCCGTGGGCGTGAACTGCTGCGCGCCGGGCGACGTGCTGCCGGCGGTGCGGGCGGCGACGGCCGCCAGCGGCAAGCCGGGCATCGCGTACCCCAACTCGGGCGAGACGTGGGACGGCGCGGCGCGTCAGTGGGTCGGCGATCCGGAGTTCGATCTGTCGATCACGCGCGACTGGGCGGCGGCGGGCGCGCATTTCATCGGCGGATGCTGCCGCGTCGGGCCGTCGACGATCGCGGCGATGGTGCGCGCACTGGCGTGAACCGATGCGGCCTGGCGATTCCGCGGCGCGTAGCACACGCCTCCGAGGCTGAAAACCCCCGCGCCTACGTCTGTCTCTCCGGGTAGACCGGAGTCATGGAGCGGATCAGCTACGCGGGGGAGCATCTTCTCACCGGCACCGAGATCGCGCACACCCTCGTCGCCTACGCTGAGGCGCTCGCTGATGTGGGGCAGGCGGCCGCGGTGGAGATTCCCACCGTCGACGAGCACGGCCGACCCGGCGTCTCGCAGATGCTCGTCGGACCTGCCAGCCAGCTGGTGGCGACCCGCGTCGACACCGACGTGCCCGATCCTCGCGATGAGGCGCTCGTGGCGGAGCTGCGGGCGCGAACCGCGCGGCTGCTCGGCCATCGCCCTGCCGTGGACGACAGGCCCGAAGACGAGCCCGACGGCGGCACCTTCTACACCGACTACGGGATCTGAGCGGCGGAGGGAGAGGGCGATGGGGCACCTGATCTATGGAGTCGCCCCGGCGATCCGCATCGAGGACCGCGCGCTGGCTCACCTGCGCACGGTCATCGTCACGAAGCTGCGACGGAACGAGAGCTTCAGCTTCAACTGGGACGACGAACCCGACGTCGAGGGCGACGACGCGACGCGGGCTCCCGGCCTGCACGGAACCGTGTGGATCTCGCAGAGCTCGTCGCTGTACTTCAGCTTCGACGGCGACCCCGACGTCAGCGTGAACCGGGCGTGGCTTGAGCTGCTCGCAGCGTCGGCCAATAGCGCGGGGGGTCTGCGGCTCCTTCCCGAACCCGAGTGACGCGCCAGGTCAGGCTGTCGGAAGCCACTCCTCGATGGATGCGACGACCTCGGGGTCGGTGGGCACCACCTTGGGTGAGAACCGCTTGACCTCGCCGGTCGGGCTGATCACGAACTTCTCGAAGTTCCAGGTGATGCGCCCGGACTTTCCTTCGACATCGGCGTTGCCGGTCAGCTCCTTGTAGAGCGGGTGGGCGTGCCGGCCGTTCACCCGCACCTTCTCCGACATCGGAAACGTGACACCCCACGTCGTCGAGCAGTACTCCGCCACGGCCTCGTCCGTGGACAGCTCCTGGAGGAACTGGTTGCTCGGGAACCCGATCACCGTGAAGCCGCGCTCGCCGTACGCACGCTGCAGCTCCTCGAGCTGCTCGTACTGCGGGGTGAGTCCGCACCGCGAGGCGACGTTGACGACGAGGGTGACGCGTCCGTCGGCGAGCTCGCCGAACGTCGTCTCTTCGCCGCGGATGGTGGTGACGGGGATGTTGTGGAGAGCCATGCTCGCTCCTTGGGTCGGGGGATCAGCTTCTTGCGGGGTCAGCGGTGTGCGGCCAGCGCGGCCGCGGTGTCGTAAGAGGTGATGCGGTCACGCAGGGCGTGCAGCGAGCGGACGAGCTCGACCGCATCGTTGCGGTCGAGATCGAGCGCTTCGACGATGCAGTGCCCGACCGGAGCGAGCTCCGACCGGATCTCGAGACTGCGTTCCGTCGGCGTGATGCGGACGGCGCGGCGATCGGTCGGAGAGGGCTCGCGGCGGAGGAGGCCGGCCGCTTCCATGCGGTTGAGGAGGCCCGACACGCTGCTCGAGTCGAGTTGCAGTGCGGCTGCGAGTTCGCCGGGCGACACGTCGCCGCGCTCCCACAGCACCGCGAGCACGAGCGCCTGCTGGAAGGTGAGGCCCCACGGCGCCAGCAGGTCGCGGTAGAGCTGCAGGGTCGCCTGCATGGAGGTGTAGAGCGCGAAGCAGACGGATGCCTCCAGATCGGCCTCGGGCAGCGCGGTGGAGTTCATGCCAAACATTCTTGTGTACAAGTAGTTGGGACACAAGACATTCGTCCTCGAGTGGACGCGACGGCGGGAGTCGAATCTCCGGTTCACCCATGAGAGCGGACTTCGGAGAAGGCTCGAAATCACGCGATTTGCGCCTCCAGCCGCGTGATTACGCGGCAGGCGCGCGTGCCACACCGTCTCGCTTCAGCGGAACTGGATCAGCAGGATCGCGACGATTCTGCGGGGCTTGTGTCCAAAACGTGTCCACGCGCAGAGGCGCGCCGAGTCGCATCGAGCCTTCCGTCGTCAGCCACCAGTCAGGGGACATCGCCGCCGCGAGGCTGACGTCATCAAGAACGCGTCCAGCGAGCGCTGGTGAGATCTAGCTGCCTGCCGGGCGGCCGATGTTTGACGTCATGCCGATGAGCCAGCCGGCGGTGCGGGCCTTCTGGATCCAGTCGGAGGCGGTCCTTTCGGGAATGTCCAGCTCGGATGCAATGAGCTTCACGGGTGGCAGATCCGAGAGCGCAGCGGTGCTGTAGAGGATCTCGATAACCGCCCACCGCTCATCCTTCATCCCGCGCTTGACGACCGCTTGAGCCATCCATGGCGGGATGATGTTCCCGTCAGAACTTGTCAGATCCGCAACCGTCGTCCAGGTCGCTCCGGGGCTGTCATCAAGCTGCAACGCGATGCACTGCGGGATCGCGCGCTGAATGATCGCCTGTGGGGCCGCGTGCTTCAGTCTGTCCTCGCTGAAGTCATCTGCAATGGCCCGGTTGACGATGGTGGTGATGACGTAGCGGCCGCGCTTCGGCACGAAGTGCGCCTCGATCGTCGTCTCGATGCCGGTCGCGGTGTCCACCGTTGACGCTAGGAAGTCCGTGGCGATGCGGAGTGAAGCGCCGACGGGCACTATCGCGTGCTCGGCCGTCATGGCTTGCCCGTCAAGCGTCTTCACATCCACCTTCATTTGCCCATCCTGTCTTATCTCGGATGGGTTCCGCAGTTACCTCTTGACGTCTATATGCATTAGGAGTGTACTTCTGGTGTATATCAAACTAGATCCGCAAAACAAGGACTGGTCATGCCCACACCAACTGAAGCAAGTCCCGCAGGACTCAGCCACGTCTTCTTGAGCCCGGACGAAGTCGCCGCAGCCATTCCGGGAGTCACGAAGAACACTCTCGCGATGTGGCGCTATGAGGGGAAAGGTCCCCGGTATCGAAAGCTTGGCCGCGTCGTCGTGTACGCCCTCGACGAGGTTGAAGCGTGGATCGAGGACAGGGCCCGAGATCGGACTTGATCATGACCTTCGATCAAACAGCCGAATCGCATCGGAGACAACGTATGCGAATCATCGCGGTGGCGAACCAGAAGGGTGGCGTCGGGAAGACGACCGTCACCATGCAGCTGGGCGCGGCGTTGTCGCGCCTGCATCGGGTGCTGGTCGTCGATGTCGACCGACAGCAGTCGACGGTGTGGTGGGCGGAAAACGTCCGCGACCGGCTGCCGTTCGACTTCGCCGGCAACCAGAGCCCCAAGGCGCTCGCCGGGCTGCGGGAGCTGCGGATCGACTATGACTACGTGCTCGTCGATACCCCCGGCAACCTCGAAGACACTCCGGCGCTGGAGACGGTGCTAGACGCCGCCGACTACGTCCTCGTCCCCTTCACCCCCGAGCCACTCGCGGTCGACCCGACGCTGCGGACCATCCACAGGCTGATCGAGCCACGTCATCTGCGTTACGCCGTAGTGTTGAACCGGATCGACCCCCGCATCCCGGATCAGGCCGATACCTGGCGGGTGCTCTTCGACACGGAATTCGGGCACCCCCGGTTCGAGCACTACCTGCGGCAATACAAGGCGTTGGCCGATGCGCCGATCCTCGGACATCTGGTCACGAACCTGCGCGACAACCGCCGTACCCGCGGCGTCATCGCCGACGCCACCCAGGTGGCCGCAGAACTCGTCGAACAGCTCACCCCAGCCCACAGCGGGCGGTGGTGAACATGGCCAAAGTCGACCTCGCCGGCAAGCTCCGCACCGCCCGCGCACGAGTGGAGGCAGAGCTGCCACCGGAGCAACGCGGGTTGGCGAAGTACGCCCAACTCTCCCGAAAAGATGCCCGCATCCGCCCGGACCAGGAGCTCGCGCTCACCGCGCTCGCCGACGCCCTGATGCGACGCCGCACGTCACGGGTGGAGCGGATCACCGAGAACACCCTGATCCGTGTCGCGATCGACCTACTCCTCACCCGCGCCGACCACCTCCGAGGGTCCACCGAGGACGAACTGCGCAACTCCGTGACTTCCGAACTCCCGCACTCCCGGACTTCGGAACTCGCCAAGCCCGAGACCGCAGACGCCGCCGTCTTCCGGACCTCGGTCGTCGACGACGTGCCACGAACCAATGCCGCCGGCGACCGGGCAACGGAGCAACCGTACCCGGCGCCGCCACACCACGCCGGGCCCACGGCATTGTTCGCCCTGCGATCCCCGATCACCGCGGACGCGACGCCGCGCCCTAGTCGAGCGGTGCCGGGCGATCCGGTGCCGACGTGGCATCCGCTCTCACCGTCGGCGGCGGAGGTGACGCGACGATGACCATCGCGGTGTACACGGCGGGGGAGAGCTGTCAGCAATGCAAGCTCACCCAACGGGTGATGACCGCGGTCGGGATCCGCTTCGACACCATCGACCTGACGGACGACGCGAACGCCGCCGCCCGCGACTACGTCACCGGCGACCTGGGCTACTCGCGTGCGCCGGTGGTCGTCGTTGACGAGCACGACCAATGGGCCGGGTTCCAGCCCGACGCCATTGCCCGCCTCGCCGCCAGCCTTCACGCCCAACCCGTCGCCGCCGTAGGCACCACCGACCTCTCGGGTGGAGTCACGTGATGAGTGACGACGACGCGCTGGACCGGCTGGAGCAACAGTCCGAAAAGCTCCGACTGCAAATCGCGCACACCCAGGCGCAGCTGTATGACCGCAAGAAGCAGCAAGCAGCCGAACGTCGCCGGTACGCGCGCGAGTACTACGCCCGGAACCGGGAGAAGCTGCTGGAGGACCAGCGCCGGTACCGTGCGGCGCAACGCGAGCGAGATCCGGAGCGGTACCAGCAGCTCAAACGCGAGCGCACCCACCGGTGGTACGCCCGGCACCGGGACGAGCAGAACGCGAGGCAGCGCGCCAGGTATCAGGCCGATCCCGAGGCAAAGAAGCAGCGCCGTGCCCGCCACTACGCCGAGCACGCGGAAGAGATCAAAGCCCGCCGGCGCGAACGCTACGCCGCGAACCGGGAGGTGGAGGCTGAGAAGCAGCGGGCACGACGCGACCAAGACAAGCGCCGCCGCGACGCCGGCCTGCCGGCCGCGCGGCTGCGTCGCGTGTCGGCGTCGGAGCGGGCAGCGAACGATGCGGCGGCCGAGCAGTTCTTCGGGCAGCGGTGGCCGAGTTGGATGAAGGACCGGCTGCGCCACGGTCCGCCCACCCCGCCACAGCTGCTCGCCGCGTTCGAACGCGAGTGCGCCCGCGCCCGCGCCGCCCACTACCTCGCCGAGCAGCGCGACGAGCTCGCCCGCCTCCGCAGCAAGCTCGACCGCACCGGCCCCCACCCGCGACCGGCCACCACTCCGCAGGAGCTGCGGATCGCGCAGCAGGAAGCGATCGGCAAGGCCATCAACGACCGGCTCCGCCACCGCGACCCGCCCCGCCGGCCGCATCACAACGACCCCGCCGCGCCCCGCACCATCCCGGCACCCGCCGCTCATCCGACCGGAATGAACCGATGACCGCCACACCCAACCCGGCTCCGGTCAGAATCGACCGCGCTCACACCGACGACGCACTCTACCGTGTCGCGATCCGCGCGTTCCTCCACGACCAAGGCACAACCGACGCCGACATCGCTGTGGAGGTCGCCTGGTGCCTGGAACCACTCACGCCGCTGCCGGCCAACGAGCTCGACCAGCTTCGACGCACCGTGCAGCTGCTGATCACGGACCCGACCGCGAACCGACGCCCCTTCATCCGCTACCTCGACAGCATCAGCCAGCCCGACGACACCACCGACGAGGACCCCGAACCCGAGGAAACACATCGGAGCGAACAATCATGAGCACTGCACAGATCCTGGCCGGCGTGGTCGTCGCCGCGGCAGGCACAACCATCCTGTTGCTGACGATCCTGATCGGCCACGTCCTGCGGCTGCGCCCCATCCGCGCGCTCCGCATAGGAGCCGCCACAGCCGTTGTCGCGGTCATCGGGGTGGCCGCGGCCCACGTCCTCGGCGCTGACCCCGACTTCACCGTCGCCATCCTCGACAGCCTCCCGCGCTGACCAGGCGCGAGGGTAGGCCGCCGTCGCGGCGGAAGGTGTCGGTCTATCGCGACGGGCCGCCGGTCTCGGGGCCTCCCGGAACAAGGATCGGTGCGGCAGCATCCACGGCCGGCTCCACCCGGGTCGCCTGCCGCAGATCGGTTAGGCGGGTGCGGGTCTTCTGCTCGATGGCGGACCGGAACGTCCCGTCCGTGGGCACGTGCAACTCGGGGATCACTTCGCGCAGCGCGATCTCGTGCAGCTCCACCAGCACCTCACCGACACCGTCGGGCATCACCCGCAGCGATGTCGCGTAGTCGGTGACGTGGTGCAGTTCGCTGAGCCACTGCGTCGCATCCCAACGGTTCATCCGCTCCGACTGCGCCGCCGTCACCGCATCCAGCACATCGCCGAACCCGGCAGCGTCAGCCCGTCGGTTCGCGTCGTATGTGACCTGCCCGGCCCGGGTGAGCACAGTGACCCGATCCACCCAGCCGGCTTCTTCGAGAGATGCCGCCAGGCGTCGCGTCGCGTCCAGTCCGTCGTCGTGGGCGTCAACTGTCACCATCACGCTCGGGTGGCGGAGAAGAAGATCCTGCAGGTGGGCCGATGTCACCGTGAGCAGGCTCTCCGCCCGGCGGGAGCCGGCGATGACAAGGCGGGTCGTGAACCCGGCGGCGGCGAACCCTTCTGCGGCTCGTGCGGCGACGACCGGGTCGAGGAACGCGCCATCCAGCACCACCGACCGGCGGGTCTCGCGGGCGTGACGGATACATGTCGCCACCCATCCACGCGCCGTCTGTGTCAGCTCCATCACGGCCTCCGGGGCGCGAGAGGCATGCAGTCGGGCGTAGTCGGGGTGGTACGCCTGCAGCTCGGCCGCGTCCACCACCGGGACACCTGCCAGGCCGGCAGGACGGGCGGCGCGCAGCCGGCCGGAGCCAGGCTGCCCGGCCAGCAGCACGAATTCCGGGGAGCCCGCAGGATCGCCAGCGGGGAAGTACAGCGGGAGGATGTCCCGCCGCAACACATCCTCGCGCCAGTCCGCAGCCTGCTCCGGGTCGCTCATGGGGTGCGTTCCTCAAGTTCGCGCAGCCGCGCTTGGATCCGATCCTTGAGGGCGATCACGGCGGTGCGGTCATACCCATCCACTGCAGCGACGTCCTCACGCAGCCGAATGAGTTCGTCACGGGCACGCTCAGCAGCGTGATCTGTGCGTCTGGCGTGGCTGAGGAGTGCGGCTGTGAGGCGGGTGGCGGCAGTGCGCATCGCGTCGTAAGCGACGACGTCGTTCGCGCGCCAAGCCGATGTGACAGCGGGCATCAACCACTCCTCTGTCGCCATCGTACCCAGTCACCGATCGACACGACCGGGCTGCGTCTGCTGCGAGGTTGCCGGTGTCCGTCTGTCTGTCCGGCCGATCGTAGTTCGCTGCCGTGGCTGCGTGCCGGGCTTTCACGGCATATCCTCACCCCTCCGCTAGCGCTCCGGGCCCCCGGTATTCCATGACCCGGCACTGCGCCCCGTCCGCTCACTCTCGATCTTCCTGCCAGCCAGGCGAACAAAGTAGTTGAGCGAAGGAGCAAACCATGTCCACCACCCAGCCGTCCCCGCGGGGCACGATCGAACACCTCGACCCAACCACCCTGGTCATCGAAGACAACGTGCGCCAGTCCGCACCGGTCACCAAGGAGTTCGTGCAGTCCATCCAGCACAACGGCGTCCTCACCCCCGTCCTTGCCCGCCGCAGCCCCGACGGCACCGTCATCATCCGCGCCGGGCAGCGCCGCACCTCGTCGCCCGGGAAGCCGGCACCCCGACGATCCCGGTGTACGTGGTGGAGGCGAACGAGGCGGCGGCGGAGCGGATCATCCACCAGATGGTCGAGAACGACCAGCGCGAAGCCCTCACCGACGCCGACCGGGCCGCCGCATTCCAGCAGCTGGTGCTTGAAGGGTTCGGAGTCGCCGCCATCGCCAAGCGGACCGGAACCAAACCGCGGACAGTCAAGACCGGCCTGGCCGTCGCCGACAACGCGACTGCCGTCACCGCGATGGCGGAGCAGCAGTTGACCTTGGATCAGGCGGCGGTGCTCATCGAGTTCGACGACGACCCTGACGTCCGCGCCACCCTGATCCAGGTCGCCACGACCGACCCGGCCCAGTTCGCCCACGCCGCCCAGCGTGCCCGCGACGACCGCACCCGCCATCAGGCACGCACCGCCGCCGAAGCCGACCTCACCGCATGCGGGTACACCGTCCTGGACCGGGACTGGCTCTACAACGGCGAATACACCCGCATCACCGATCTCCGCACCACCGCTGGCGACCCTGTCACCGAGGTTGACGTCGCCGACGTCAACGGGCGCGCCGCGCACGTCCGGGTCGGGTTCGACGGAATCACCGAGACCATCTACTTCGTCGCCGACCCGAAAGGGGCAGGGTTCAAGAAGGCCAATGGAGCGGGTGCGGGCAATGGGCCGATGAGCGACGAGCAGAAGGCCGAACGTCGCACCCTCATCGCCAACAACAAGACCTTCCACGTTGGCAACGGTCAAGTGCTTGATCGCGAGTCAGGACGTCTTCGGTGACGAGTGGTAGCTGACGGGGCGAGGGGTCTTGTCGGTGACTGCAGATCCTCGATGTTCAAACTGTGCCTCGCAGCAATCAACGGGTGGGCATCCGCTCGGATGCCCACCCGTTCTCTAACTCCAAGGATGGTTCGTTATCCTCCGCAGCCGCGGGACACCCATCCGGTGTACTGAGGCGCCGTATCTGCCGACGAAATCCAGCCTCGCCAGTTCGTTGAGTTCGCGTTGATGCATGTCCACCGGACGTTCCAGTTCGAGGCCGTTCCCGGGCCGATGAGACTCGACGTCGCGGACGCCTTCTCAACGCCAAATCCGAGCCACTGCCAGTCCAGATGGCCTGTTGCCTGGCCATAGCCAGCGCAGCCGCTGCTGATACTGAAGCTCAAAGCCGAGTTGACGCGGAGGGGGCTGGAGATCAGTGACGGGTTTCCCACGCTGGTGGTGTGCGTGCAGGCCAGCGCGCCGAGTGGCGCCACCTTTGCGGTGGCAGGCTTCTCTTCAACGACTCCGGTGTAAGACACGACGCCATCGTTGTAGCGAATCGTTACGGTCTGTCCCGGTTCAGGCTGATACTCGGACGGGACCGGGAGTGCCTCCGAGGTCCATTCAGATACTCCGTCAGCGGCGGAGCGAAGCGACGCCGGCGGTTCCGCGGTTGGCATCGGGCCATCCACGACGATCACACGGTCTGGCGGCGGGCTGTCAGTCGTGCCGGCCGACGCACTTACCGCCGTCGCCATAACTCCGGCAACGGCGAGTATTGCGACCGCAGCGCCGCGCCCGAAGCGGCGGCGGGGGAGTATCTGCGTACTGGACTTCATCTTTGATCTCCACTTCGTCGTGGGCGAAAGACTTCCCAGCTCAGGGCCGGAATCTCATCCCTTGAAAGTGTCGCCAGTATCGTGCATCCGGATTCACATCCGCAAGGGGGAAAGGGTATTCCTTCCGCGGTGAGGTGAATCAAACGGGCCGCGCTGTAGCCTTGCTGAATGGCCGGTCCAATGAGCACATCGAGGCGCGCGACCCAGATCGTGATCGCGGTCGTAGCGGCCTGCGTCGCTTACTTCGCACTCGCATTCGGATCGGGTCTGTGGCGCAACTTCGGTGAGCCGTCTGCGACACTGACCGGGATAGTTCTCTGCGTCGTCACGACTGCTGGTCTGATCGCGACGGCGGCCAAGTCTCCGGTAGTGGGAGCGGTCGCCGGTTTGGTCATCCTGATACTCGCAGTGGTCGCGATCACGGCTGGATGGGGCAACTCGCTCGGCGGCAGACCTTCCCTGATCGACCTCCGCGCCGTGTACCTGCTCGGCGGTATTTCCCCGGCGACTTGGACCGGAGGTGTCGCAGGGTTGATGGTGGCGCGGTTCGCGCAGCCAGCCGGTGCGCGCGTCGACGGGCAGCGAAACGACTCGTCAACGCGTTGAATATCTGGCGCGGCCCTGGTCCCCTGCGACCTCGCGTACGATCGCCACGCCTACCTCGTCTGTCGCATCAAGCGGTCGGAGGAAGGTGCTCGCGTGATTGCGTCGGTCCTCGGGCGTGTGTCGCTGGAAAGCGGTCGCATGGACGGGTCGTCGTCGCCTCGACTACCGGCCGACCTGCGCGTCCGCGATACTGTCGACGACAGTAGCCGGACCCCAAAGCGTCGCGTCGATCAGCGTGAGAGCTCTTGGGTCGTCTCGCGGAACGTCCTGACCATCGGGTTCGGCGAATGCCTGAGGCTGCACAACACGATCGTCGCCGGCTCGATGTCGGAGATCGGCACGAGCACCAGATCCGAGCTGGGCAGACCGTGCTCATCCACGGCGGCACGTCCACCGTCGGGCTCGCCGCGATCGGGATCGCCCACCAACTCGGCGCGACCGTTATCGCCACCAGCCGCAACCGTGAGCGCTTCGACACCCTTACACAGGCTGGAGCGGACCACGCCCTGCGCGATGACCACACACTAGCCGCCGCCGTCCGCGCCATCGCCCCTGACGGAGTGGACGCCGCCCTGGAACTCGTCGGCGCGAACACACTCCCCGGTACCCTCCGCCTCATCCGCCCAGGCGGCACCGTCTGCTTCACCGGCGCGCTCAACGGGCACTGGACGATTCCGGATTTCTCGCCATTCACCATCCCGAACGGCGTACGCCTCACCAGCTACGCAGGCGAGGCTCGCGACCTCCCTGCCGCCGCACTCGACCAATAGCTCCGATCGATTGAAAACGGCACAATGAAGATCCTCGTCGCCGGCGTCTACAACGGACTCGACCAAGTCGCCGCAGCGCAACAAGACCTCGAATACGGACACCGCCCCGGAAAGCACGTCGTCGTGCTCGCCGACCACTGAGTCCGCCGCGACACCTCCCTACCCGTTTGGGTAAAACCGAGGCGGTCGCGCTGGGCCAGGTCGGCTTGATAACGCCACCCGGTGCCCGCCTGTCGCACAATGACCCATCCCTATTCGTGCATTGCGCGGATGAGGAGGCCGGCGGGCGCGCGCCCCTTGAACATCAGCGATGGGCATCACCAACCAGCGACGAGCGGAAGGGGCACCACAGCAACGAGCGTGGCGGTGTCCTTAGTAGGGTTCGCAGGCGAACCCGTCACCGTCGCGGTCGAGGTCGTAGATGTCGCGGCCGACGACGCGTGCGATGCCGCTGAAGTAGGAGGGGCCGTTTCCGCTACCGCCGGCGCAGTCGACGTCGCTGTCGATCGGGACGCAGGCGTCGGCGTAGTTGGAGTCGCAGTTCCCAGCTGGCGCCGCGGGGGCCGGGGCGGGTGGTGGGGGTGGTGCGACGTAGGTGCCGTTCGCGATCACCTGGGTGACCGGCTGCGTCGTGACGACTTCGGAGACGAGCTCTCGGCTCACCTCCTGCCCATCCAGCAGGTGAACGCGGTAGGTCAGCGTCTTCTCGCCGTTCTGCCCGGGCGTGCGGACTTGCGTCTGCCCGGCAGGCAGGGCGCCGTCATCGACCCGGGTCTCGGTAAATGGGACCGCTTCGGTGACGACCTCTTCACGCGTGCTCGCCACCGGCGTGGGTGTGGGCGTCGGGGTCGGGCGTGACGCGCTTGACTCCTCGGACTCGTGCGCTTTGCCGGGCGACGGCGCGGCGAAATGGGCCGCCTCCGTGTTGGACCCAGTGCCGGCGTTCGGCAGTACCGCAGCGCTCACACTTCCGGTGACCAGCAGCACCGCGGCGGCTGAGGCCGTAACCACGATGGCGGCTTTGCGGGAGTTGAGGCGCAGCCAGGTGCGGGTGCCCTTCGCCAGCGCCACGATGCCGGTGATGAGGATGACCAACGCGACCACGGCGACAACCGGCGACAGCAAGATGACGGGAATCAGCGCCACCGCGCCGATGAGCACCCACGCCCAGACCGGCATCCGCCGGGAAGAGCGTCCCGTGGTCGGTGCGATCGGAGGCAACGGCTCGAACCAGGTGGTGCCGTTGCTGGTGACGTGGGGGCCCCAGGCGTTACCGTCCCACCAGCGTTGCCGGCTGGCGTTGACCGGATCGGTATACCACCCAGCCGGCTGCATCGTCATTGAATCTCCCCAGAATCTCTCCGACCCTAGCCGTCGCCGCGCCCCCACCATGACGCAATGTCGGCAATACGAACCGGTATTGGGCAAACCTGACCGGACCTTGAGGATCGCCCTCCCCGGGGACGGCGCTCGTGCGTCAAGGAGGCGGCGGCTTGGTGGGGTGTGGCTGGTACGGTCGGCGTCGTGACGCTGGAACTGGGGCCAGACGACAAGCGCATGCGGCTGCGGTACGCCGGCACCTGCCATCTGTGCGGGACACCCCTCAATGCGGGAATGGACGCCGTCTACGAGCGCGGCACCCGCACCGTGCGCTGCGTGCAGTGCCCCGGCACGGTCGAGACGGCCGAGCCGGAAACGGGGGCCGCCGGAGCCTCCGCTCGCCGGGAGTACGAACGCCGCAAGCAGAACCGGGAACAGCGCATCCGCAGCGCGCACCCCAAGCTCGGCGGGCTTATCCTGGCGCTCTCTGACGACCCGCAGAGCACCCAGGCGTGGGCGCAGGGAGCCATCGGCGAGGAGCTCCTCGCTCAGCGCCTCACCGATCTGCCCGACACTTTCCGGACGTTGCACGACCGACGCATACCCGGCACGCGTGCGAACATCGATCACATCGTCGTGGGCCCCACCGGCGTGTGGGTGATCGACGCGAAACGCTACAAGAACAAACGCCCTGCGCTCCACGAAGAGGGCGGCCTCATTCGGCCTCGCACCGAGCACCTCCGGGTCGGCGGCCGCGACGGCACCAAACTCATCGCAGGGGTGCGGGCCCAGGCCGAGCGTGTCACCGCAGCCATCGGCGACGAAGCCTCCCCCGTTTTTGGTGTGCTGTGCTTCCTCGACGCGGACTGGCCTCTCATCGGTGGCTCGTTCACCGTCGACAGCATCCACGTGCTGTGGCCCCGGCTCCTCATCAAACGGATGACCGAGGCCGCTTCGCAGAACATCAATGTCGACACCGTCCACTCCCGTCTCGGGAAGGCGTTCCCCGCCGCGTGACGGTCCGCGGTCAGGAATCGGACGCGCGGAGGCCCGCCCTTCTCATAGACGGGGCCGGGCCCGTCGTCGCAGATCGGTCGCGACTGCTAGGTTCGATCGGTCTGGGATCGAGAAGGCGTTGAGTTTCGGCACGCCACTCACGGGATGGGGAGACCATGCGGGTTGTGGGACGGCTGCTCCCGCCGGTCGGGCTGGTGCTCGTGGCAGCGTTCGTCCTGTCAGGATGCGCAGCGCAGACGCCGACACTCGACCCGGTCGTGCCCGCGCCCACACCGGCAGTCAACCCGGATTCGACCAGTGCCGCGTCAGAACACATCACGTTCGTCTCGGTGGTCGACGGCAACACCATCGAGACCAGCGCCGGGACGATCCAGCTCATCGGAATCGACACGCCCGAACGCGGCGAGTGCGGCGACGATGAAGCCGCGGCCGCGATCGAGAGCCAGCTCGCCCCGGCGACACGGTGACGCTGGAGCTGCCCGCAGGAGAGAACCACCATGACCAGTACGGGCGGCTCATCCGCTACGTCACCACCACCACTGGCGTCGACCTCGGCCTACTGCAGCTCCAAGCCGGCCACGCGGTGGCCCGCTACGACTCAACCGACGGGTATCCAGCCCACCCGCGTGAGGCCGACTACCACGCCGCGCAGCTGGCCTCGCTCAGCCCGGACGGCACCGTGACCACCGTCACCTGCGAAGCGGCCGCGGCCGCACCGCCGCCCGCTCCTACCGACCGGTGGTGGGAGCAGTACTCCTCCTGCACGAAGCTGAAGAAGAACACCGTCGGGCACCCCACCGGGCCCTTCAACCACAACGACCCAACCCAGACAGAGCCATACGACTGGTTCGCCAACTGAACCGGCAACAGTGGCGACGGAGACAGCGACGGACTCGCCTGCGAGTAGCCAAGAACGGTTTCCGCTGGATCCTCAAGCGGGCACGGCTCGGTAGGAAACCGTCGGCGTGCATGCCCCCGCGGTTCGGTTCGCCGGCCCATTCCGATCGACGTCGACTCCCGCCCGGGATGCAGGGGTGTCAAGGAAGCGAACGAACAAACTGCTCGAGCCATATTCGATGCGCTGGATCGGACGGGTCTACGCCGCGGTCCAGCACCTCAACAATCCTTGCGCGACGAAGCTGAAAACTGACGAATGGCCCTCGTGGGAGGTCGTCGTCCAGTTCGAGCTCGACGTCATCATCAACTGCGACACGGTAGAGCCAGCCGCGCCCGTTCCCCGGCGCACGGCTCATCCAGGACGCCGCGGAAACGAGCGCCAGACGCTGCTCCGTGGTGACATACACGAAGTCTTCGCTCGTCCGAACCGGACCGAGCCCCGACCGCTGCTGCGCCGCGCGCGAACTCGCTGCGCCCGTAAGCGATGGGGGCAAGATCTCGCTGCCGACACGAAGAGCTGGACGCCCCCCGTGGAAAAGTGGCAGCCGGCCCGATCGGACCTCGGCGGTGAGTACCGCCATCTCCGAGTCGTCCACGCCATCACGCTATGCCAGGCACATCGACTTCGTGAAGCGGCGCGTCAGCACCCGCGAGCGGCGAGTGTTGGCCGACGACCCAGACACGAAGTTCGATACCACGCTCCTACGTGCTTGCGGCGCGAAAATGCAGATCAGGGTCAAGGCGCTCGTCGAGCCTGAAGACGTCGCACGCGATTTGGGGGATCGCTCTTCGAGCAATGCCCGCATGGCGGGCCCAGCGGGCGGTCCGCTCGCTCTCGGTGGGCCCTCGTCCGTCGAGCCGGCTACGTCAACGGTTCTCGCTACTGTCGGAAAAACCGACTGCGGGGACTGACGTGACAAAGCGTCGCTAGTTCAAATCCTGTCATCCCAGCGGTTCAGTGGGACTCCCGGTGATACTGCAAAAGTCTCCCCGAGGATTCGTCATTTCGTGGGACGGCCGCGGCGCGCGGTGACCGTGGCGCGGGGCGTCCCTAGGTATCGCGGCATCATGCAGATGGTTGCTGGTCCACGCTCGGTGTTGAGATCAATCGCATGAAGACCTCGAGCAGCGGCAGGACGTCGTGACCGGGGTCCATCAGGGCTTGGATGCGGAGACCGTCGATCATCGCCGCCAGCATCGTGACCTTGTCGTCGGCGGTGATCTCTTCGCCGTCCTCGTCGGTGCCGAAGCGTCGGCTCGACAGGTGTGAGCGCATCCGCTCGCGCCGCGCGACGAAGAACTCGTGAGCGGGATGCTCCGGATTCGTCGCGGCGACGGTGATCGCGAGCCAGTTGCGTCCCTGCTCGGGGTGCGAGAACTCGTTCCTGAGGACAGCGGACAGCACCTGCTCGGACGGCACCCGCGATTCCATGATGTGTCGGGCGAAGTCCTCGTCATCGGCGTCGCGCTGGGCGAGGGCTGCGACCAGGAGTTCGCCCTTGTCTGCGAAGTGACGCAGCAGTGCCGCGTGGGTGACGTCGGCGCGGGCGGCGATGTCACGGAGCGAGGCCCGCTCGTACCCGTGCTCGGCGATGCTCGCGAGCGCTGCGCGCACGATCTGCGCTCGGCGCGCGGGCGTCGTCGCGTAGGGCCCTCGCCGGCGATGATGTGCGCTCTCGGCCGCCGTTGCCGAGGCATCCATGCCGTTCATCTCCACCCTCCTGAGTCTCTCATCCCTCCGACTGGGTTGCTAATCGTAACCAGTGTGGTTACTCTTCAGGAACGCTAACCATGTCGGTTACATTTGGCGAGCCTCGGCTTGCTCGCGATCACGCGCGGCAGCGGGATCGGATCACACGATGAAGGAGTCATGATGACCAACAACCTCAGGGAGAGGCACGAGGCGATTGCTCCCAGCGGAGTCGCGTCAGAGCCAGACCAGCCGATGAGCCGCAGCTACATCTTCTGGCTGATGCTCGCCAGCTTCGGCGCGTCGATGGCGATGATGGTGCCGCTCTCGTACGGCATCGCCGTCCGGATCACCGAGCTCGCTCCGGGCCACGAAGAAGTGCTGGGTTACATCACAGGCTCGGCGCAGCTCGTTTACCTCGTCGTCAGTCCGCTGATCGGCATCTGGAGCGACCGGACGCGCTCCCGCTTCGGCCGCCGCTCACCCTTCATCTACCTCGGCACGACGATCGGACTGATCGGGCTGGTCGTCATCGGGCTGGCGCCGACGCTGCTCGTCGTCGGTGTCGGGTGGGCGCTCGGCATGACCGGCTGGTCGATCGCCGGCGCCGCCCTGCAGACAGTGCAGGCCGACAAGCTCCCCGAGAAGCAGCGCGGAAAGGTCGCCGCCCTCACCGGTCTGATGACGCAGATCGCACCCGTCCTCGGAATCGGCGTCGCCTACGCCGTGTCGTCCAGCACCCTGCTCATCTTCCTCGTGCCCGGCCTCATCGGCGCGGTGATGCTTGCGCTGTTCCCCCTCGTCAAGCCCGAAGGCAGTTCCAAGGACCTTCCGCGGACGACCGGCGTCACCGTGAAGTCCGTCGTCACCAGCTACGGCTTCAATGTGCGCAAGTACCCCGACTTCGCCTGGAACTGGCTCGGTCGCTTCATCTTCTTCGTCGGCCTGTACTTCAACACCACGTTCGGCACCTTCTTCTACGCCCAGCGCCTCGATCTCCCGGTGCGTGACGTCGCCGGCATCGTTGCGACGGTGGGGATGGTCGGCGTGCTCGCGGCGGCGGCCGGCGCCATCGTGGGCGGATTCCTCTCCGACAAGCTCCAGCGCCGACGCCTGTTCGTCATGCTGGCCGCGCTCCTGTTCGTCGGTGGCGCGCTCACCGAGGCCACCGCGTGGTCGCTGCCGCAGATCATCGTCGGCGCGGTCCTGATGCAGCTGGCGATCGCGGTGTTCGCCACCGTCGACCAGGCGATCATCTACGCGATCATCCCCGAGCGCGATCAGGCCGGTCGGTACATGGCCGTCATCCAGTTCGCGCAGAAGATCCCCAGCGCGGTCGCGCCGCTGCTCGCGGGGGTGGTCATCACGATCGGCGCCATCGGCGGGGAGAAGAACTACACCCTGCTCTATCTCACGGGCGCCCTCTTTGCACTCATCGGCGGACTAATCATCCTGCTCAAGGTCAAGTCGGTCCGCTGAACCACCCGAGCCGAGAGAGGACCCTGATGTCGCGCAACGCCCCCTTCGCCCTGTCTGTCGACAGCGGCGGCGATGAATTCGTCGCCACCGGCGATCGCCCTCGTCTGTCGTTCGTGAGTGACGGCTCCGACCTGCACATCATCGAGGCGACGATCGACGGTGGCACTGTCGTCACTGCCGAGGTTCGCGGGCACCGATTCGTCGAGTGGCCGTTCGCCGCGCTCCGCAGCGGCAGCCGCGTGCGGTGGAGGGTTCGGCGGGCAGCGCCGGATGCCTCATGGTCGCAGCCCGCGGTGTTCGAGGCGGGGCTGCTCGACGCCGACTGGACGGCCGAGTGGATCTCTCCGGTCGAAGCGGCTGATGCCGGCTCCGGCGAACGACCGGCGCACGTGCTCAGCGCAACGTTCGCCCTCCCCGCAGGGATCGCATCGGCGCGCCTCTACGCGACCGCGCTCGGCATCTACACGGCGACGGTGAACGGATCGCGCGTGGGGAGCGATGAGCTCGCGCCCGGCTCGACGTCGTACGATCGCACGCTGTACGCGCAGGCGCACGACGTCACCGCCCTCCTCGAAGCAGGGGCGAATCGCATCGACATCGAACTCTCGGACGGCTGGTACCGCGGACAGGTCGGCGCCTTCCGACTGCCCGCCAGCTGGGGGACCACGCTCGGTGTGCGGGCGGAACTGCACGTGCGGCTCGCCGACGGCACCACACAGGTGATCGTCACCGACGGCACCTGGACGAGCGTGCCGTCGACCACGACCCGCGCTGACCTCATGGGAGGTCAGACGGTCGACTTCGCCGCGACGCCCGAAACCGCGACCGCGGTGCGCGTCGGCGCCATCGTCGATGCGCCGTCGATCGCGTGGTCGCCTGCGCCGCCCGTGCGCGTGCTCGAATCTCGCGCCCCGGTCGCCGTGACCCAGGTCGCTCACGGCGTCACCGTGATCGATTTCGGCCAGAACGCGTCGGGCTGGGTGCGTCTCACCGATCTGGGTGCTCCGGGTACGCGCACGGTGATCGATTACGGCGAGTACGTGGATGCCTCGGGCGACCTGTCGACGGCTCACCTCGACTCCGAGCGGCCTGAGGGGCGCAAGGTCTTCGTGCAGCGCGACGAGGTCGTCGCCGGCGCTGCGGGTGACGTGTTCGAGCCACGCCACACGGTGCACGGGTTCAGGTACGCCCGCGTCTCACGTGCGGGCGAACCGCTTGACGCGGCATCCATCACCATGCAGATCGTGCACAGCGACCTCAAGCGGACCGGCACGTTCGAGAGCAGCGACGAGGACCTCAACCGCCTGCACGAGATCGCCGACTGGAGCTTCCGCGGGAACGCCGTCGACGTGCCCACCGACTGCCCGACGCGCGAGCGCCTCGCGTGGACCGGCGACTACCAGGTGTTCGCGCCGACGGCGACGCGTCTGTACGACGTGCTCGGATTCACGCGCAAGTGGCTGCAGTCGGTGCGCGACGACCAGCTCGACGACGGACGCATCGCGAACTTCTCGCCCGACGGACGCCGGATCAAGCACCATCTCGACGACCAGTTCGCCATGATGACCGGGTCTTCGGGCTGGGGCGATGCGATCGTCGCCGTGCCGTGGGAGATGTATCTCGCGTACGGCGACCGCGCGGTGCTCGAGGAGAACTACGACGCCATGGTGCGCTGGGTGGAGTGGGCGCTCGAGAAGGCGCGCACCACGCGCCACCACGCCCGCGCTCAGGCCGCCCCCGACCCGGAGCCGTTCGAGCAGTATCTGTGGGACGGCACGTTCCACTGGGGTGAGTGGACCGAGCCGCGGGAGCGGGATGCCGAAGGCAACCGGATCGACCCCATCAAGCACAACCCGATGGCGTGGTTCATGGCCGACAAGGGCGAGGTCGGCACCGCCTACCTGCACCGCTCGACCGCGACGGTCGCCCGGATCGCTGAGATCCTGGGATACGAGGCGGATGCGGCGCGCTATGCCGAGACCGCCGAACGGGTCGCCGACGCGTGGCGCCAGGCCTACCTGAACAGCGACGGCACCACGGTCACCGACACCCAGGCGGCGTACGTGCGCGCGCTGTCGTTCGGGTTGATCCCTGCCGACCTTTGCGCTGCCTCACTCGACCGACTCGTCGAGCTCATCCGGGATGCGGGAACTCACCTCGGCACCGGCTTCCTCGCGACGGGCGACCTGCTCCCGGTGCTCGCAGACGCCGGGCGAGCCGATGTCGCGTACGGGCTGCTGGCCCAGCGCACCGCGCCGTCCTGGCTGTACATGGTCGACCGCGGTGCGACCACGATCTGGGAGGACTGGGAGGGCATCGACGAGAACGGCGACGCCCACGAGTCGCTCAACCACTACAGCAAGGGCGCGGTGATCCGGTTCCTCCACACCCACACGCTCGGGCTCCGGCAGGATGCCGGCTCGATCGCGTGGGAGAAGATCACGATCGCTCCGCTGCCTGCACCAGGCATGACCTGGGCGCGGGGATCGTATGACGGCCCGCAGGGCGAGATCGCGGTCGAATGGCGCATCGAAGGCGACAGCATCCGCATCGTCGCCGACGTCCCCGCCGGCACCGCCGCGCGCATCGTCTTCCCCGACGGCACCGCCCACGCCGCCGGGCCGGGCCGTTTCGACCAGACCGCCGGATTCCCGGCATCCACCCTCGCCGTCGCCACCCGGTGACGCGCATCCGACGCATCGACGCGAAAGAGAGAACGGCATGACCAGCTTCCCCGACGGCTTCCTGTGGGGTGCGGCAACTGCCGGCCACCAGATCGAGGGCAACAACGTCAACAGCGACTGGTGGGCGCGCGAGCAGATGATGCCGGGCATGGAGCTGTCTGGCGACGCCGTCGACAGCTACCACCGCTACCGCGAAGACATCCAGCTGCTCGCCGACGCCGGCCTCACCTCGTACCGGTTCAGCCTCGAGTGGTCGCGCATCGAACCCGTGCGCGGGCACTTCTCGAAGGCCGAGCTCGCCCACTACCGCCGGATGATCGAGTTCTGCCTCGAGCTGGGCGTGACGCCGGTCGTGACGCTGCAGCACTTCACGACTCCCCAGTGGTTCGCAGCCCTCGGCGGGTGGGACGGCCCCGAGGCGCAGGAACTGTTCTGCGCGTTCGTCGAGCAGGCCTGCACCATCCTCGACGGAGTCGAGTGGGTCGTGACGATGAACGAGCCCAACATGCAGGCCGCGATCATGACCGCCATGCGCCACCTCGCCGCCTCGGGTGGCGAATGGACAAGCCCGACTGTCGAAGCCGAGGGCGACGACGAGAAGAAGCAGACGCACAGCGAGTTCCTCACCTACGCCGATCCCGAGATCGGCCGTCTGTTCACCCGCATCCACCACGCTGCCCGTTCGATCGTGCGCGAGCGCACCGGCGCGAAGGTCGGCTGGACGATCGCCGCCGGCGCGCTCACGGCAGCCCCGGGCGGGAAGGAAAAGCTCCTCCAGATCCGCTACGGCAAGGAGGACGTGTACTGGGAGGGCAGCCGCGGCGACGACTTCGTCGGCGTGCAGGCCTACAGCTCGCAGGAGGTCGACGCCAACGGGCTGGTGCCTCACCCGCCGCACCCCGACAACACGCTGGTCGGCACGGCCTTCCGGCCCGACTCGCTCGCGATGGCCGTCCGTCACGCATGGGAGGTCAGCGAGCACACGCCGATTCTCATCACCGAGAACGGGATCGCCACGGCCGACGACACCCAGCGCATCCGCTACACCGACGAGGCGCTCCGGGGCCTGCTCGGCACGATCGACGACGGAATCGACGTGCGCGGGTACCTGCACTGGTCGCTGCTCGACAACTTCGAGTGGGGCCACTGGGAGCCGACCTTCGGTCTGATCGCCGTCGACCGTGACACCTTCGCGCGCACGGCGAAGCCCAGCCTCGGCTGGCTCGGCGAGGTGGCGCAGCGCAACGCGCTGTCGCGAGAGGGCTGACCGATGAAGATCTCGGGCAAGACGTTCGTCGTCACCGGCGCCGGCAACGGCATCGGTCGCGAGGTGACGCTTCAGCTCCTCGCCGCCGGCGCTTCGGTCGCGGGCGTCGACCTCAACGACGCCGGCCTGCAGAAGACCGCGCAGCTCGCCGATGCCGGTTCCCGGTTCACTGCGCACGTCGTGAACATCACTGACAGGGATGCCGTGGAGTCGCTGCCGGCGCAGGTCACGGCGTCCCACGGCCCCGCCGACGGCGTGATCAATGTCGCGGGCGTGATCCAGAAGTTCGTGAAGGTCGCCGATCTGCCGTACGCGGAGATCGAGAAGGTCATGAACGTGAACTTCTGGGGCACGATGAACATGGTCAAGGCGTTCCTGCCGGTTCTGACCTCGCGTCCCGAAGCTGCTCTCGTGAATGTCGCGAGCATGGGCGCCTATGCCCCGGTTCCCGGTCAGGCGGTCTATGGCGCCTCCAAAGCAGCGGTGAAGGTGCTCACCGAGGCGCTCTACGCCGAGCTCCTCGACACATCCGTCGCTGTGACGGTGATCTTCCCGGGGGCGATCGGCACTGACATCGCCGCGAACTCGGGCGTCGCGCTGTCCGACGGGTCGCAGGACGCACCCGCGTACAAGACGACACCGCCGTCTGTGGCGGCAGCGACGATCGTCGACGCGATGGTCAAGGGCAAGTACCGCGCGACCATCGGGAGCGACGCCTCCGCGATGGACAAGCTGTCGCGTCTCAGCCCCCGGCGGGCCACCACGCTCATCGCCAAGCAGATGGGCGCCCTGCTCAACTGACCCTGCGGGCGCTGACGTCCTCTTGGTCAGCGCCCGCCTTCGAACACCCAGACGAACCCGCTGAATTCAGCACGCAAAGGAGCACCCATGTCATTCCCGTTCGCCGATGTCTCGGATCGCCCGATTTCGGACCTTCTCTCACTCGGGGGACGCCGTGCCGTCGTTACCGGCGCCGCGCAGGGCCTCGGCAAGGCTATCGCCTCGCGCCTGGCCGAAGCAGGCGCTGACCTTCTGCTGATCGATCTCAACGCCGATGCGGCCGCTGTCGCGGCCGCGGAGCTGTCGGGGCGGTACGGCGTCCGAGCCGTGTGCACGCGCGCCGACGTCGCCGACGCGGCGTCGGTTGCCGCGGCGGCCGACCTCGCCGTCGCTGAACTCGGCGGCATCGACATCTGGGTCAACAACGCCGGGATCTTCCCGAACGCGCCCGTGACGATGATGCCCGACGAGATGTGGGATGCGACCTTCGCCGTCAACGCCCGTGGCGTCTTCCTCGGAGCCCGCGAGGCCGCGCGCCGGATGTCGGCGGACGGGTGGGGCGGCGTCATCGTGAACATCGTCTCGACCGCCGGGGTGCAGGTGGCGTTCCCGGGTATGGCCGCCTACGTCGGCTCGAAGCACGCGGCCCTCGGCATGACCAAAGCGCTTGCGGTCGACCTCGCCCCGCTCGGCATCCGCGTGCTCGGTGTAGCCCCCAGTTTCGTGCCGACCGAGGGCAACATCGCCGCCGCGAAGGCCGGGGCCGAGGCCGCCGCCGCGGCCGGGATCGAGATGCCCCCGCTCGACGTCATGGCCAACAGCATGATCGGCCGAATGGGAACCCCTGACGACATCGCCCGCGTCGTGCTCTTCGCCGCGAGCGACCTCTCGATGATCATGACCGGAAGCACGCTGATGGCTGACGCCGGCGAGACGCTCTGATCCACATGCCTGCCACGGAGCGGCCGCTGCGCGCGATCCAGCAGATCCAGATCGGCCGAGTGACCTCCACCGAGAGCCAGGCGCGCGATACGCTCGCGCGCCTGGCTTCGGCGGGGTTCGAGGGGATCGAGCTCAACGGCTTCATGACCCGCCCGACACCGCTGTTCGTGCGCGCGCTCACGAAGGTCGCGGGCATGCCGGTAGGCCGCGGCGGGCGGCTCGACTGGCCGCGCCTTGTGGCGGAGTCGGGGCTGTCGGTCGTCGCGCTGCACGAGGACCTCGGCACGATCGAACGCGAACCTGCCGCCGTTGTCGCGCGGGCCGCCGAGTTCGGCACACGCACCATCGTGGTGACCGGCATGTACCGGTTCGACTATGGCGACGAGAGCGCGGTGGTGCGGCTGGCGCAGCGCCTGAACGCCGCCGGTCAGGTTCTCGCCGCCGCGGGCATGCGCGTGCTCTATCACAATCACACCGCCGAGTTGCGGCGCGTGAGTCCATCGCGAACCGCGTTCGACGTGTTGATCGAACTGACCGATCCGGACGCTGTCGGGTTCGAACTCGACTGCTTCTGGGCGGCCACCGCGGGGGCCGATCCGCTCGCGCTGCTGGACGCCCTCGGCGAGCGCGTGCGTCTGCTCCATCTCACCGATCGCGGTTCGCGCGTCACCGGTCCGACGATGACCCCCATCGTGAAGGTCGACAGCGTCGAGCTCGGCGCGGGAAACCTGGCGGTCGACGCGATCGTCGGCCGTGCAGCATCCCTGCGCATGGATGCTGTCGTCATCGAGACCCACAAGAACTGGATCGACGGGTCGCCGCTGCGCAGCGCCGAGGTGAGCGCCCAGGTACTGCGGCGCCTCCTTCGCTGACCACTCCCTCGATGACCTCATCTGCTCAAGGACCCTCATGACCGGCCGCATCGTCTGCAACCCGCTCGACCTCGACTACCGCTACCAAGATGTGCGCGGGGTGTTCGGCGGTCGCTCCGTACATCGTGAAGCGGCGGACCCGACCGTCGTGGTTTACCGGGACCGCTACTACATGTTCGCGTCGATGACCCGTGGCTTCTGGCACTCCGACGACCTCGTCACCTGGACGCACCAGCCGTCGGAGCGGATCCCTGCCACCGACTACGCACCCGACGTGCGCGAGGTCGATGGCGCGTTGCTGTTCACGGCGTCCCGCCGTTCGAAGGGGCGCTTCTTCCGCAGTGTCGAACCGCTCGACGACGACTTCGAGGAGATCGCCCCCAGCGACATCGCATTCTGGGATCCCGATACCTTCCAGGACGATGACGGCAGGCTCTACCTCTATTGGGGATGCTCTCACAAAGAGCCGATCCAGGGGGTCGAGCTGGATCGCGACACCCTGCAGAGCATCGGCGAGCCTGCCGCCCTGATCTCGGCCGACACCGACAGCCGTGGCTGGGAGCGGACCGGAGACGACTATGTGCCCGTTGAGCGCACCGGCCTGGCGGGAAAGGTCATGGACGCGTACATCGGCGACGCACCGTTCATCGAAGGCGCGTACGTCAACCGCGTCGGCGACCGCTACTACCTGCAGTACGCGGGCCCCGGCACACAGTTCAACACCTACGCCGACGGATGCTTCGTCGGCGCCGGTCCACTCGGCCCGTTCGAATACGACCAGAACAGCCCCTTCTCATCCAAGCCGGGCGGGTTCATCACCGGCGCGGGCCACGGCAGCACTTTCCAGGACCGGCACGGCAACTGGTGGCACGTTGCCACGATGCGCATCTCGGTGAACGCGGACTTCGAGCGTCGGCTCGGCCTGTTTCCCGCGGGCTTCGACGAGGACGGCGTGCTCTTCTGCAACCAGAACTTCGCCGACTACCCGATGCAGGTACCCGACCGGGCATTCGACCCGTGGACGGAGGCATCCGCTGGATGGATGCTGCTGTCGCACCGTGCCGCGACGACGGCTTCTTCCTCCCTCCCCGGCCATGCCCCAGAACTCGCGACGGATGAGTCCGTGCGCACGTGGTGGGTCGCCGGATCGGATCAGCCGGGGGAGTGGCTGTGCGTCGATCTGGGAGATGAGGCCACGGTGCACGCACTGCAGGTCAACCTCGCCGATCACGACCTTGCGCCGCGAGCGCCCAAGCGTCGCGACCTCCACCGTGCGACGCTCGGCAAGCGCGCCGTATATCCGGATGCGCAGCCGACCGAGTTGCGGGTGGAGGTGTCGACCGATTCAGCGGAATGGGTGACCGTGCACGACACGATCGGCACGCGCGCCGACGCACCTCACGCGTTCGTCGAACTCGAGGAGCCGCGACGGGTGCGGTACGTGCGTGTGACGTCCGGAGTCATGCCCTTCGGGGGCCACTTCGCGGTGAGCGGCCTTCGTGTCTTCGGTCTTGCCGACGGTCCGAAGCCGCTGGCGGTCACACCGACCGGCAAACGCACCGATGAGCTCACCGCGAGGCTGGCCTGGGAGCCAGCGCCGGGTGCGGTCGGCTACAACGTGCGCTACGGCACGTCGCCCGGGAAGCTTTACCACAGCTGGCTCGTCTACGAACGTTCCGAACTGGTCGTCGGGTCGCTCAATGCGGGCGTGCCGTATTGGTTCGCGGTCGACAGCTTCAATGGCGCCGGCGTGACAGAGGGCACGGCGACTCGGATCTAGCAGCGCGCAACGGCGCTGAAGAGAAAGGAGCAACGATGCTCAGCTGGGGGATCATCGGCACCGGAGACATCTCGGAGAAGCTGGTAGCCGACCTCACCGCGCTCCCAGACGCGACCGTCACTGCAGTGTGGGGGAGGTCGCCCGACCGAGCCGATCACTTCGCGCGAGGCCACGGCATCCCGTTCTCGACGGTGTCGCTCGACGAACTCCTCGCCCGGATCGACGTCGACGTGGTCTACATCGCCACGCCGGCGCACACGCACGCCGACGTCGCCGTCGATGCGCTCCATGCCGGCAAGCATGTGCTCATCGAGAAGCCGATCGCCACGAGTGCCGAAGACGCCGAGCGCGTGTACTCGGCGTCGAGGGCTGCGAGGCGTTTCGTGATGGAGGCCATGTGGATGCGGTTCAATCCGCTCCACGTCGAGGTGATCGACCGCATGCGCGACGGTCTCCTCGGCGAAGCCCACAGCGTCCGGGCGAGCTTCGGCACTCCGTTCCAGGCGCGGGGCCGCGTCCTCACTCCGGCGCAGGGCGGCAGCATCCTGCGAGACCGTGGCATCTACCCGGTCACCCTCGCGCACTGGTTCCTCGGCGAGCCGACCTCGCTCGCGGCATCCGGTGTCTTCGAGGACGGCACCGACATCGACGGGCACGCCACGCTCGAATACGACCGGGCCTTCGCGCAGCTCTCGTGGTCGGGCATCCGCTTCCTCGATCTCACGGCGACCGTCACAGGAGAGCGGGGGTGGATCACCATCGATCCGATGTTCTGGGCCGGATCCCGCGCCCGCGTGCACGCGGGATCGGTGGAGCGGATCTTCGGCACCCCTGAAGTTATCGAGCATCCCCGGCAGGGGAACGGCTACGGGCCGATGCTCGCCGCGGTCACCGATGCGATCGGGCGCGGGAGCCTCGAGCACCCCTGGCACACGCATTCGGATTCGCTCGCGATCACTCGCATCCTCGATGCGCTCCTCGCGGGAATGTCGACCGTACGTGACATCGCGACTTAGCCGAACACGCGCGCGCCGCTTTACTGCTGTTCGTGACGATTCGGTTCTATTCGGCCGTCGATCCGCCGACTTAGCATTGCGGTCGTCTCAGACGCGCGACGTGGATCGACTCCCGTCTTCGGTCGTGACAGTATCCCCAAAGGAGTGTGAAACGCGATGGCGCGTAACCCGAAACCGACAGCCAGCGAAGCCGACGGCGTCAGCTACCGACGTGCGCGCACCTGGGAGATCGCCTTCTCTCAGTTGAACAACGGCTCGGCGATGATCTTCTATGTCCTCGTCGGCCTCATGAGCTACTTGCAGAACGCCGGCTATGGCATCGCCGTGGCCGTCGCCGGCATCATCCTCACCGTCACCCGCGTGTTCGACGGTGTGATCGATCCGCTCGTCGGCCTCATCATCGAGAAGGTCCGCTTCCGGTTCGGCAAGCTGCGCTTCTTCATGCTCACCGGCTGGGCGATCCGATCGCTGGCGATCCTCATGCTCTTCGTGTGGGGGTCGAACGCGGGCCTCGGCCCCGTGTTCTTCATCGCGTTCTACCTCGTGTACATCATCGGGTCGTCGATGAACGACATCGCCGGTCAGATGTCGGGCCCGGTGCTCACCAACGATCCTCGCCAGCGGCCGACGGTCCAGGTGTGGGCGACGGTGTACGCCTACCTGATCCCCTCGATCTTCACCATCGTGTCGACCGTCGTCTTCCTGCCCCGCCACGGCAACGAGTTCACGCTCGGGATGCTCAGTGAGACCGCGATCACCTACGTGGCCTGCTCGCTGGTCTTCCAGATCCTCGCGTGCATCGGCGTGGCCCGCGTCGACAAGCCTGAGAGCTTCACTCACCTCGCGGTGACGAAGAAGGATGCCGAGGTCTCGGTCCGCGACATGTGGAATGTGCTCGCCCACAACGGCTCGTTCCTGAGGTACCTCATCAGTGGTGCGTCCGACAAGCTCGCTCAGGTCGTGAAGTCGCAGGCCGTGATCGGAACCTTGATGTGGGGCATCCTGCTCGGCAACATGCAGCTCGGAACCACGCTCAGCCTCATCGCGATCCTGCCCGGCATCGTGTTCGCGATCTTCGGTGCGCGGTACACGGGCAAGCACGGATCGAAGGCCGCCACGGTGACGTGGACCTGGATCTGCATCATCCTCGCGGCTGTGCTCGCCGTGTTCTGCGTGGTCGTCGACCTGCGTTCGGTGCTCGGCAGCCTTCCGCTCACGATCGTGTTCTTCCTCGTGTACCTGCTGCTCAACGGCGCGTCGATGGTGGTCACGGTGGCCTCGGGTGCGATGCGCGCCGACGTCATCGACTACGAGCTCGACCGCTCCGGCAAGTTTCTTCCTGCGACGGTGACCGCCACCTACAACTTCGTCGACCAGATCATCTCGTCGCTCGGGTCGACGCTGGCGCTGGGGGCCGTGGCTTTGATCGGCTTCTCGGCCGTCATGCCGCAGCCGACCGACAGTCCGAACACGGCGATCCTCTTCATGACGATGGCGCTCTTCTTCGGTCTGCCCATCCTCGGGTGGATCTGCACGCTCATCGCCATGCACGGCTACAAGCTGACCCGCGGCGAGATGATCGAGGTGCAGAAGCGCGTCGCGAGCCGGAAGGCCGAGCTCCAGGCGGATGCCCCGGCGGAGGCCACCGTCTGACACGGAAAGTCGGCAGGTCGAGGCCGCGGATGCGGGCGTGGATGCGCCGGTGTCCGCGGCCTTCGGTCATCTCGCGTGCA
>NZ_JBQCIP010000284.1:0-24732 GCF_051953575.1 Microbacterium sp. | reverse complement strand
GTGTCGGGCATGCCGATCACCGAGTTCGCGCCCGAGCACGCCGCGGCGCAGGCCTACCTGCGACTGGCGCGGGAGCTGGTCGCCCGTGGCGCTGTCGCCTGACGCGTCGACAAGCTCACCGACCGGGGAGCCGGGAAGCGCCCCCGAGCCTGCGGACGGGTTCCGCGTGTCGCTGTCGAACTTCGACGGTCCATTCGATCTGCTGCTGACGCTCATCTCCAAGCACGAGCTCGACATCACCGAGGTGTCGCTGTCGCTCGTGACGAACGAGTTCATCGCGTACCTGCGCGCCGTGGGGCCGGATGAGGAGCTGGACGAGGCGTCCGAGTTCCTCGTCGTCGCTGCGACGCTGCTCGACATGAAGGTCGCGGGTCTGCTGCCGCAGGGCGAGCTCGTCGACGCCGAGGCCGTCGCGCTGCTGGAGGCGCGCGATCTGCTGTTCGCCCGGCTGCTGCAGTACCGGGCGTTCAAGGAGGTGTCGGCGTGGTTCGAGCGGAGCCTGCGCCGCGAGGACCGTCGGCACGCCCGCTCTGTGCGGCTGGACGAGAAGTACCGCAACGCCGTCCCCGAGCTGGTGTGGTCGCTGAGCGCCGAGGACTTCGCCGCCCTCGCGCTGCTGGCGATGACGCCCAAGGAGCTGCCGAGCGTCGGCCTCGATCACCTGCACGCTCCCTTGGTGAGCATCCGCGAGCAGGCGGCGATCGTGGTGACCCTGCTGCGGGATGCCGGTTCCCTGACGTTCCGCGAACTCATCGCCGGCGTCGGCCAGACCGGCGTCGTGGTGGCCCGCTTCCTGTCGGTGCTGGAGCTGTACCGCCACGCCGCCCTGTCGTTCGAGCAGCTCGAGCCGCTCGGCGAGCTGACCCTGCGCTGGAGCGCGCACCGCTGGAGCGACGAGAACCTCGCCACCCTGGGAGCCGACTATGACCAATGACCCGACAGCGACGACCGAGGTGGAGCCGGTGGTCGACACGACCGACGTCGCCCGCCGGCTGGAGGCGATCCTGCTGATCGTGGAGGAGCCGCAGAGCCTCGTGAGCCTCGCCGCCGCCGTCTCGGCGCCGGTGCCCGCGGTGCGGCAGGCGGTCGAGGCGCTCGTCGACGACTACGACGGCCGCTCGGGCGGACCGGTGCGCGGCTTCGAGCTGCGCGAGGTGGGCGGGGGCTGGCGTCTGTACGTGCGTGAGGAGCTCGACGACCTCGTGAGCGAGTACGTCGGCGGACAGGCGCCGTCGCGCCTGTCGCAGGCAGCCCTGGAGACCCTTGCGGTGATCGCCTACAAGCAGCCGGTCACGCGCAGCCAGGTCGCGTCGATCCGCGCCGTGAACGTCGATTCGGTGGTGCGCACGCTGCTCGCGCGGGGGCTCATCACCGAGCTGTTCGCGGATGCCGAGACCGGTGCCATCAACTACGGCACGACGGACGCGCTGCTGACGCACCTGGGCATCAATTCGCTGGACGAGCTGCCCCACATCTCGCCGCTCCTGGACGGTGCGGACGAGGTGGCCGAGGGCGCAGAAGAAGGAGGACGACGGTGACGGACGAGCGCTCGACGGAGGGCGTGCGCCTGCAGAAGGCCCTCGCCAATGCCGGGGTGGCCTCACGGCGTGTGGCCGAGCAGATGATCGTGGAAGGCCGCGTCCGGGTCAACGGGCGCGTCGTCGACGAGCTGGGCTCGCGCATCGACCCCGAGAAGGACCTCGTCGACGTCGACGGCACGGCGGTGCAGTTCGACCAGTCCAAGCGCTACGTGATGCTCAACAAGCCGACCGGTGTCGTCAGCTCGATGAAGGACGACCGGGGCCGTCCGGACCTGCGCCGCTTCACGAAGGACTGGCCCGAGCGCCTGTACAACGTGGGGCGATTGGATGCCGAGACCAGCGGGCTGCTCGTCCTCACCAACGACGGCGAGCTCGCGCACGTGCTGGCACACCCGTCGTTCGGCGTCACCAAGGTGTACATCGCCAAGGTCGACGGCACGGTCACTCCGCAGACGATCCAGCGGCTGCTGCGCGGGGTGGACCTGGAGGACGGGCCGATCGCCGCCGACAAGGCGCGTCTGCTCTCGGCGTCTGACGAGGGCGGCGGCTCGCTCGTGGAGCTGACGCTGCACTCGGGGCGCAACCGGATCGTGCGCCGCATGATGGCCGAGGTGGGGCATCCCGTCGTCGAACTCGTCCGCCGGCAGTTCGGGCCGCTCCACCTGGGAACGCTGCCAGCCGGGCGCGCCCGCGAGTTGACTAAAGTGGAGCAGGGCGCTCTGCTGACTCTCGCGCGCCGCGACACCGGCAACAGCGATACCGTCGAAAGGAAGGCGCCCGATGAGTGAGCCCGTCCTGGCGTCGCGCGTGCACGGCACGGTGCGCATCGTCGGCACCGGCCTGCTCGGCGCCAGCATCGGGCACGCGTTGCGGGCGAACGGGGTGGACGTCGCCCTCGACGACACGTCGCCGTCGCAGCTGCGTCTCGCGGTCGACTACGGCGCAGGACGCCGTGCGACCGACGACGACGATCCGACGCTCGTCGTCGTCGCGGTGCCGCCGGACGTGACCGCCGACGTGATCGAGCGCGAGCTGGCGCGGTACCCCCGAGCGGTCGTCACCGACGTCGCCAGCGTCAAGCTGGAGCCGCTGCGCACGCTGCGCGAACGGGGCGTCGACCTCACGCACTACATCGGCTCGCATCCGCTGGCCGGGCGCGAGCGCGGGGGAGCGATCTCGGCTCGCGCCGACATCTTCATCGGTCGCCCCTGGGTGGTGTGCCGCGACGCCGAGACGTCGTCGGCAGACCTCGCGCTGGTCGAGGGCTTGGCGCTCGACCTCGGCGCGACGCCGCTGGAGATGACGCCCGAGGACCACGACCGCAGCGTCGCCCTCGTCTCGCACGTCCCGCAGCTGGTCGCCAGCCTGCTCGCCGGACGCTTCGTCGACGCCCCGGACGGCTCGCTGCGCCTGGCCGGTCAGGGGGTGCGCGACACGACGCGGATCGCGGCATCCGCTCCCGAGCTGTGGGTGCAGATCCTCGGCGCGAACGCGGCACCGGTCGTCGATGTGCTCGACGACCTCGCCGCCGACCTCGCGTCGGTGGCGGACGCTCTGCGCGACCCCGACGCGCCCGGCGCGCGGCGCGCTGTCGCCGACACGATCCGCCGCGGCAACGACGGCGTCGAGCGCCTCCCCGGCAAGCACGGCCAGAACCGCCGCTTCGAGCAGGTGGTCGTCATGGTCGACGACACCGCCGGCCAGCTCGGCCGCCTCTTCGGCGAGCTCGGCGACCTGGATGTGAACGTCGAAGACCTGCGCCTGGAGCATTCGCCGGGCGCCCAGTTCGGCCTCGCCGAGATCAGCGTCGTCCCGAGCGCGGTGCGCCGCGCCGTCGACGGGCTCGAAGCGCGCGGCTGGAAGATTGCGAGCACCACCAATGACTGATCCCTCCTCGACGACCGAAGACGTGGTCGTCGTCGCGATCGACGGCCCCGCAGGCAGCGGCAAGTCCAGCGTCTCGAAGCAGGCCGCGCGTCGCCTCGGCTACGGCTACCTCGACACCGGCGCCGCGTACCGTGCGCTGGCGTGGCACGCGCTGGAGCACGGCATCGACACGTCGGACGCGGCATCCGTCCTCGACGTCGCGGGCGACTTCGACTACGCCATCTCGCTCGACCCCGACGACTACTGGGTGCGCGTCGGACAGACCGACGTCACCGAGGCGATCCGCGAGCCGCGGGTGTCGGACGCCGTGAGCGGCGTCGCACGCGTCCCGGCCATCCGCGAGTCGGTGAACGCCCTGTTCCGCGCCCTCGTGGCCCAGTCGGGTCGGACGGGCGTCGTCGTCGAGGGCCGCGACATCACGACGGTCGTCGCACCCGACGCTCCCGTGCGCATCCTGCTGACCGCCGCGCCGGAGGTGCGGGCCGCGCGCCGCAGCGCCGAGCTGACGACGCAGGATGCCGCAGCCGTCGCCGCGGCGCTGCATCAGCGCGACGCGTCGGACTCGGCCGTCGTCGACTTCCTCACCGCCGGGCCCGGCGTCGAGGTCGTCGACTCGACCCACCTTGATTTCGACCACACCGTGGACGCCGTGCTCGGCGTGATCCGGGCCGCACTGGCGGCTCCCGCGGCGGACACCGCACAGACGGGAGCCTGAGATGGCCGCTGACAACCGTTCCGACTTCGACGAGTTCGATGCCGGCGACGACCACCTCGCCGAGAACATCGCCGCCCTCGACGACGAGCTCATCGAGCAGCGCGCGAGCGCGCTGCGCCAGGGTCTCGAGGACTACGAGCTCGACGAGGAGGACGCCGAGCTGCTCGCGGGCGTCATCCGCGGCGAGGACGGCATCGAGTTCCTCCCCGCGCTGCCCGTCGTGGCGATCGTGGGCCGCCCGAACGTCGGCAAGTCCGCGCTCGTGAACCGCATCCTCGGACGCCGCGAGGCGGTTGTCGAAGACACGCCGGGCGTGACGCGCGACCGCGTCACGTACAAGGCGGAGTGGATGGACCGCCGGTTCACGCTCGTCGACACCGGCGGCTGGGAGCCCGACGCGAAGGGCATCGACCGCTCCGTCGCGCTGCAGGCCGAGGTCGCCATCGACCTCTCGGACGTCGTGCTGTTCGTGGTCGACGCGATGGTCGGCGCCACGTCGACCGACGAGCACGTCGTGCGCCTGCTGCGCAAGACCGGCAAGCCCGTCTTCCTCGTCGCGAACAAGATCGACGACGCCCGCCAGGAGCCCGAGGCCGCCGCGCTGTGGAACCTCGGTCTCGGCGAGCCGCACCCGGTCTCGGCGATCCACGGTCGCGGTGTCGCCGACCTGCTCGACGAGATCATGAAGGTGCTGCCGGACGTGTCGGCGGTCGCCAAGCACGAGATCGGCGGACCCCGCCGGGTCGCGATCCTCGGCCGCCCGAACGTCGGCAAGTCGTCGCTGCTCAACAAGGCGGCCGGCGAAGAGCGCGTGGTCGTCAACGAGCTCGCGGGCACCACGCGCGATCCGGTCGACGAGATCGTCGAGATCGGCGGCAAGCTCTGGCGCTTCGTGGACACTGCGGGCATCCGCCGTCGCGTGCACCTGCAGCAGGGCGCGGACTTCTACGCGTCGCTGCGCACCTCGGCCGCGCTGGAGAAGGCGGAGGTCGCCGTCGTCGTGCTCGACGTCACCCAGCCGCTCAGCGAGCAGGACGTCCGCATCATCGACCTCGTCCTCGAATCGGGCCGCGCACTCGTGCTGGCGTTCAACAAGTGGGACCGCCTCAACGACGACGACATGGACGGCCAGGACCGTCGGCGCTACCTCGAGCGCGAGATCGAGCAGGATCTCGCGCATGTGGCCTGGGCTCCTCGCGTCAACATCTCGGCGCGCACCGGCCGGCACCTCGACAAGCTGGTGCCCGCGCTGGAGACCGCCCTCGAGTCCTGGGATCAGCGCATCCCGACCGGCAAGTTCAACGCGTTCCTCACCGAGCTCGTCGCCGAGCACCCGCACCCGCTGCGGGGCGGCAAGCAGCCGCGCATCCTGTTCGGCACCCAGGCGTCGACGCGTCCCCCGACGTTCGTGCTGTTCACGACCGGGTTCCTCGACCCCGGCTACCGCCGGTTCATCCAGCGGCGCCTGCGCGAGCTGTACGGCTTCGAGGGCACGCCGATCGTGGTCAACATGCGCGTGCGCGAGCGCCGCCAGCGCTGACGCTCCGGCTCACCTGCCGCGCCTGGCGGGCCGCACCATCGCGGTCGCGTCGGGCTCGGTGAAGCCGAACTGCCGGTAGAGGCCGTGCGCGTCGCCGGTGAACAGCGTCCAGCGCATGTCTGCCCCGGGGCCGTCGTCGATCATCAGCTGGACGAGACGCTTGCCCAGGGCGTGTCCGCGGTGCTCGGGCAGCACGAAGACGTCCGCGAGGTAGGCGAAGCCGACGCCGTCCGACACGGCACGTGCGAACCCGACCTGCTCGCCGGTGTCGCGGCGGTACGCGCCGACGACCCGCCACGAGTTCGCGATCTGCGTCTCGACATCGGCTCGCGAGCGCCAGCGCCCCCAGTACGCCTCGGTCGAGAGCCCGCCCCACACCACGTCGAGCTGGATACGGGCGGGGTCGTCGTCGAGGTCGTAGTCCGCGTCGTTCATGCGCCCAGTCTGCCGAGTCGCCGCATGACGCGGGCCGTGCCGGTCGCAGGCTCGTGGCCTGCCGGTGTGACAGGCTGGGCTGGTGACGATCGAGCCTCCCGCACCCGGTGAGCCGCGCCGTCCGCACGGTCCGAGGGACAGCGGCGACGCGTGGGTGGTCGCCCCCACGGGCGAGCGGTATTGGGGCCGTTTCGGCGCCGCGGGGCTGCTCGCGGTGGATGCTGCCAGGCGGGTGCTGCTGCAGCACCGAGTGTCGTGGAGCCATTTCGGCGACACCTGGGCCCTGCCCGGCGGTGCGCGCCATGAGGGCGAGACCGCCTGTGACGGCGCGTTGCGCGAGGCGGCCGAGGAGGCCGGCGTTCCCGACGACGCGATCCGCCCGCGATTGCTGAGCGTCTTCGACCTGGGCTACTGGAGCTACACGACCGTCGTGGGCGACGTGGCCGTGCCGTTCGAGCCGGTCATCAGCGACCCCGAGAGCCGCGAGCTCGCCTGGGTGCCCGCCGACCTCGTCTCGACGTACCCGCTGCATCCCGGCTTCGCCGGATCGTGGGAGCGGCTGCAGGCCCTCATCGACGTGCGCCCCGCGGTCGTCGTGGACGTGGCCAACGTCATGGGCTCGGTGCCCGACGGCTGGTGGCGCGACCGCCCGGGTGCCGCGTCCCGGCTTCTCGAGCGGATCGCCCGACTCGCCGCGAGCGGGGTGGAGGCATCCGCCCTCGATCTTCCCGAGCAGGTCTGGTACCCGCAGTGGTCCGCGGTCGTCGAGGGCCAGGCCCGTGCCGCCGCCGATGTCGACGGCATCGACGTGGTGCGCGCACAGGGCGAGGGCGACGACACGATCGTCGCCGAGGCACGGCGGCTGGCGGCATCCGGTCATTCCGTGACGGTGGTCACGAGCGACCGCGGACTCTCGGACCGGGTGAGGGATGCCGGTGGTTCCGTGCGCGGGACCCGCTGGCTGCTCGATCGGCTCGGCGACCGCTGACGGACCCCGCGGGGCCGGGGAGGCCCCGCGGGATCGCCTCAGCCGCGGTGGATCTCGACGTCGGCAGCCTTCACGTATTACTGCCGGTGACCGAACGAGATCAGCAGGAATCGGTCGGTCCCGCGCGACCGCACGTTTCCACAGGGGGCTGCGTGTGTCAGCCGGAGAGCCGGGGCGTCAGTCGCCGTCGGCGTCCGTCCCGGCGCGGTCGCGCCCGCGCAGGCGATCGATCTCGCGGCGCTCTCGCTTGGTCGGCCGCCCGGCGCCGCGATCGCGCTGCGCCATCAGGGGAGTGGGATCACGCGGGGGAGTGCGGTCCTCCATGGCGGCCGCGACGAGGAGCGCTCCCACGCGCTTCGAGATCGTCTGCCGTACGACCAGCATGCGGTCGAACCCGTCGATGCGCACGCGCACCTCGTCGCCCGGCTTGAGCAGCTGCGCGGCCTTCGCGCGCTCGCCGCCTACGCGCACGTGACCGGCCCGGCAGGCGGCGGTGGCCGCCGAGCGGGTCTTGTAGACGCGCACGGCCCAGAGCCAGGCATCCACGCGCACCGGCCGCATCGGCGCGGCGTCGGTCATGCCGCCACCGGCGCGGGAGCGGCGGCCGTGCGGCGCGCGCGGACCGCCGCGAGCACCCCCGCGGCGATGAGACCCTGCCCGAGGCAGTACGTCAGCATGACGAGCGGGCTGGTCCAGTCGGGCATCGCGTCGGGCATGAACAGGCGGAACGCGAGCACCGAGTCCGACGTCAGGAAGAACACGCCGCCCCACGCCACGAGCGGATGACAGCGGGATGCCGCCACCGCGGTGCCGCCGAGCACGAGGCCGTACACCGCGACCGCGACCGACAGGTCGCCGAGGTGCGGCCACAGCACCGCGAGGAGCACGATCCACCAGACCGCGTACACAGCGGCCCACAGCGGCATGCGGCGGACGGCGAGGCGACGCCAGAACAGCCAGATGTAGGCGACGTGCGCGAGGCCGAAGAACAGCAGCATCATCGGCAGCTCGGGCGCGAACGGGAAGAACGTGCCGGCGCCGTCGCCGAGCCACGACAGTCCGATCGCCACCGCGAGGAGGGTGAGCGAGGTCGTCCACGGGGTGCCGTGCGAGCCCCACACGACTGCGAAGGCGAGGAGCGGCATCAGCGTCAGCTTCGTGGGTGCCGCGATCGCGTCCGCGTCGGCCGCGAGCGCGACGACATGGACGACCGACAGCGCGATGTACGGGGCGAACGCGATCCAGAGCCGACGCATGATCCTCCTCGATGTGCAGGGCACCATAATCGTCGCATGACCGATGTGCTCGCCCGGATGGGCCTCATCCGGATGTCCGCCCGCGACACCGGCACTCCGCACCGCGTCTCGACCCCGCTGGAGCTGCTCTTCGACCTCGTGTTCGTGGTCGCCGTGTCGCAGGCGTCCCAGAACCTGCACCATCTCATCAGCGACGACCACGTCGGGCAGGGCGTGCTGTCGTACCTCATGGTGTTCTTCGCCATCTGGTGGGCCTGGATGAACTTCACATGGTTCGCCTCGGCGTTCGACACCGACGACTGGCTCTACCGCGTGCTCACCGTCGTGCAGATGGGCGGCGTGCTCGTCCTCGCCGCGGGCGTGCACGACGCGATGGTCTCGTTCGACTACGTCGTCGTCACGTGGGGCTACGTCATCATGCGACTGGCCATGGTCGCCCAGTGGCTGCGGGCTGCGGCATCCGATCCCGCGTTGCGGCGCACGGCGCTGCGCATGGCCGCCGGCGTCGCGGTGGTGCAGGTGCTGTGGCTCGCGCGCGTCTACCTGCTCGACGACGCGGCCCAGTTCTGGACGTTCTTCGTGCTGGCCGCCCTCGAACTGCTCGTGCCGGTCTGGGGCGAGGCTGCGGGCAAGACGCCATGGCACCCGCACCATATCGCGGAGCGCTACGGCTTGTTCACGCTGCTGCTGCTCGGCGAGAGCCTGCTCGCATCGGCGAACGCGATCTTCGACGCGCTGGGCGAGGGCGAGCACGTGCCGGAACTGCTGACGCTCGCGATCTCGGGCATCGTCGTGACGGCCGGGATCTGGTGGGTGTACTTCGCGCGAGAGCAGCACAGCCGCCTGGAAGGGCGCAGGTCCGCGTTCCGCTTCGGATACTTGCACTACGCGATCTTCGCGGCGGTCGGCGCGGTGTCGGCGGGCGTCGAGGTCGAGATCGACGAGATCACCGGACACACGTCGGTGTCTCCGGTGGTGGCCGGGCTCGCTCTCACGCTGCCGATCGCGATCGTCGTGGCGGGGGCGTGGCTCGTGCTGCTGCGGGCGTCGCTGGCGCGCTGGGCGTCCGGTGCGGTGCTCGTGGGCGCGGTGCTCATCGCGCTGAGCGGTCTGCTGCCGTCGAACGAGTACGTGGTCGCGGCGGCGCTGCTGGTGGGCGTGGTCGTGGTGCTGGAGATCGACGGGGCTCGCGCGACCTCAGCCGCGCAGGTCGAGTGACACGATCGCCAGATCGGGGCGCGGACGCGCGACCTCGCGGAACCCGGCCGCCTCGAACGTCGACAGCACGCCGTGGTAGAGGTCGTTGACCGGGATCTTCTTGCCGGCTCGCGGGTCCTTCGGGTACGCCTCGACGACGCGGGCGCCGGCGGCCCGGGCGTAGTCGAGCGCCGCGTCGAGCAGCTCGGCGTTGAGACCCTGATGCCGGTGCTCTCTTCTCACGACGAAGCACGTGACCGCCCAGACGCCCTCGTCGTCCCACGGCTCTTCGGATGCCGCGAACGCGCGCGTCCGCGCCAGCCGCACCTGACGCGTGCGCGGACCGACCCGCACCCATCCCGCCGGTTCGCCGTCGACGTAGGCGATGAGCGCGGGCGGGGGAGCGTCCGCCATCTCGTCGCGCAGCAGCTCGCGCCGCTCGTCCTGGCTCGTCGCGTCGAACTGCGCGTTCGTGAGCGTCCACCACTGGCACTGACAGCTCTTGCCGTCGCCTCCGCCCGTCAGCGCCCGCTGCGCGTCGTCGAAGCGGTCTGCGGTCGCGGGTTCGATCATGATGCGGGGCATGCCGTGACGCTATTGCGGGCCGCCGACATCGACAAGTGCAGCGGATGCCACGCCCGGACGTCCGCGTGTTCGCGAGGCCACCGCGGACCGGGTAGGATGGTCGAGTTGTCCGCACGCAGGTGCGGCAGCGACAACAGAACAACGGGATGTGGCGCAGCTTGGTAGCGCACTTGACTGGGGGTCAAGGGGTCGCAGGTTCAAATCCTGTCATCCCGACAGAAAAGCCCTGGCAGATCGTAAGATCTGCCAGGGCTTCGTCGGCTTCTGAGGGTGCGCTCTGCGGTCAGTGGGCGGTCCATCCGCCGTCGACCGACAGGACGGCACCGGTGAGGAAGCCTGCCTCGGGGCTCGTCAGCAGCATCGCCGCGGGCGTGAGCTCGCGCCGCTCGCCCCACCGGCCGGCCGGCACCTCGTGGTCGAGGAAGCGCCGCACCTGCGGGTCGTCGTCGACGCCCTCGTTGAGGGGTGTGCGGAACGGCCCCGGCGCGAGTGCGTTCACGGTGATCCCCGCTTCCGCGAGCTCGACCGCGAGGCTCTTGGTCAGCTGCACCACGGCGCCCTTGCTGGCCGCGTAGGCCGACCGGTCGGCGGCGCCGACGAGCCCGAGCGCGCTCGCCAGCGTGACGATGCGGCCGTACCCGGCCGGCCGCATGAGGCGGGCGGCCGTACGGCACGCCAGCCACGTCCCGACGACGTTGACGTCGAGGCAGGCGCGCAGCGCTGCGGGGTCCAGCTCATCGATGGACCCGCGCGCCTGGCGGCCGGCGCTCGCGACCAGCACGTCGAGGCGGCCGAACTCGGACGAGATCCAGCTCCCGGCGGCATCCATCGATCCCTCGTCGGTGACCTCGCAGGCCAGCCCGTGGACCACCGCCCCGGTGGCGTCGGCGATCTCGCCGGCGGCTTCGCGGGCGCGCGCGGCATCGCGGCTCGTCACGACGACGGTCGTGCCCGCGTCGGCGAGAGCCTGCGCGATCGCGAATCCGAGACCCGACGACCCGCCCGTCACGAGGGCGACCTGGCCGGCGCGGACGGGGTCCCGCTGCGATGTGCGTTCGTGCATGACCAGCACCCTAGGGCAGGCCTCCGGCACCCGCGGCCGAGCTCACCGCGCGTCGTGGCCGGCGTGCACGACCCCGCTCGACGAGGGCTGCCAGCGCGGTGTGCTGCTGTCGGGGTCGAGCCAGCTGCGCCCGGCTGTCACCTCTGCCGAGACGTCGAGGAACGCGGATGCCGCGGCGCTGAGGGGCTCGTCGCGCCACGCGATCGACCACGGGTAGACCGGCAGCAGCCCGGCGGGGCGCTGCACGCGCATCCCGAGCCGGCGGTACCGGAGCGCGTACGACTCGAATTCGAGCAGGCGTGCGCCGCGGGGCGCGCGGTGCATCCTCGCCAGGCACTGATCGAAGGTGCCCGGATTGCCCAGCCAGCGGAAGGGAACTCCCAGATGGGCCTCGAGCGCGGCGAGATACTCGCCGTGGGCGTTGAAGAGCGCCGACCCGCGGGGGTCGGCGAAGACCTCGAGAGTGTCATCGAGGAGCGACGTCGATTCCGCGGCAGGGTCGTCGGCACGGCTGACGATCCAGAACGGCTCCAGGCGGAGCGGGCGGTGCCGCCACCCGGACGGATGCCCGGCCGTCATGGCGGGCGTGACGCGGAGGATCGCGATGTCGAGCAGCCCGTTCACCAGGGCGTCGAACTGTCGCTGGCTGTCCATGGAGCTCGCGATGACGGTGAGTTCGGGGAACCGGTCGGCGAAGGCGTCGACGACGATCCGGCTGGTGTCGAGGTCGAAGATGTGGGCGACGCGCAGACCGGCGTCCTCCGGGCGCATCATGCGGGCGGCCTGCGCGATCAGCACGCGCGCCTCACGCAGGAACCGGATGCCGTCGGGCGTGAGTGCGACGTGGCGGCTGTCGCGTGCCAGCAGCCGGAACCCGAGTTCGCCCTCGAGCCGCCGGATCTGCTTCGACAGCGCGGGCTGGCTGATGTGCAGCCGCGCGGCCGCGCGCCCGAAGTGCAGTTCGTCGGCGACGACGACGAAATACCGCACCAGTCGAAGATCGAGGTCCACCTGTCCTCCTGTACGAAGATTGGCGTGCGCGAAGGATCGATGCAAGCTCGGTTATCGATCCGCTTCGAAAAGGTCTTGGACGCCGTCTTCGCCGCGGGTGTGTGCTGATCTCGTCCGCGAGTGCGAGGAGCATCGTCCATGGCCGACAATCCCCGTCCCGTCGTCTTCATCCACGGCCTCTGGCTGCACGCCTCCAGCTGGGCGCCGTGGGTCGAGAGGTTCCGCGCTGCGGGGTACGAGCCGGTCGCGCCGGGGTGGCCGAACGAGCCCGCGACCGTGGCCGAGGCGCGCGCCCACCCTGAGGCCGTCGCCGACATCGGCATCGACGAGGCGGCGGGCCACTTCGCCGACATCGTCAAGGGGCTCGGTGACGACACCGTCCTCATCGGCCACTCGTTCGGCGGCCTGATCGCCGAGAAGCTGCTCGGCGAGGGACTCGGCGCAGGTGCGGTCGCGATAGACCCGGCGCAGATCAAGGGGGTGCTGCCGCTCCCGCTGGCACAGCTGCGCTCGGGGTTCCCGGCGCTCGGGAACCCCGCGAACCTGCACCGTGCCGTCTCGCTCACGTCGGCGCAGTTCCGCTACGGGTTCGGCAACGCCGTCGACGAGGCCGAGTCCGATGCGCTCTTCGAGCAGTGGACCATCCCCTCGCCGGCGCGGCCCCTCTTCCAAGCCGCCGCCGCGAACTTCGTGATGCACTCGCCGGCGGCGGTCGACACGAAGCGGGCTCCACGCGGACCGCTGCTGCTCATCTCGGGCACGGCCGACCACACGGTTCCCGACGTCGTCACGCGGTCGACGCTGAAGCAGTACCGCGACTCGATGGCTGTCACGGAGTTCACGCAGTTCGAGGGCCGCGGCCACTCGCTCACGATCGACCACGGGTGGGCGGACGTGGCCGACGCGGTGCTGGAGTGGCTGAAGGCGCAGGGGCTCTGACGTGGATCTCGGACTGAGTGGCGCGGTGGCGATCGTCACGGGCGCCGGCCGCGGGATCGGCCTTGCGGTGACCCGGACGCTCGCCGCAGAGGGGGCGCGCGTGCTCGCGGCATCCCGAACCGTGACCCCGCAGCTGGCTCAGCTCGCCGACGAGGGCGCGGTGCGGGCGGTCGCCGCGGATCTGACCGATCCCGCCGTCCCCGCGCAGCTCGTCGCCCGTGCCGGCGAGTGGGGGACGCTGAACGTGCTCGTCAACAACGTGGGCGGCGTGCATCCGCGAACGGGAGGCTTCGAGTCCGTCACGGACGACGAGTGGACCGCCACCTTCCAGCTGGACGCGCTGACGGCGATCCGGATGACCCGCGCGGCACTGCCGGCGCTGCGTGCGGCCGGTCGCGCATCCGTGGTCACCGTCGCATCGGTGAACGCGCGTCTTCCCGACCCGGCCGTGATCGACTACGGCGCGGCGAAGGGCGCGCTCGTGAACTTCTCCAAGGCGCTGTCGAAGGAGGTCGGCCCGGCGGGCGTCCGCGTGAACACGGTCAGTCCCGGTCCGGTCGCCACCGATCTCTGGCTCGGCGAGGGCGGCGTGGCGGCGACGCTGTCGACGGCGGCCGGCTCGGACCGGGCGGGGGTGGTCGCGGGGGCGGAAGCCGCGATGGTGACGGGGCGCTTCACCACGCCGGACGAGGTGGCGGCGCTGGTCGCCTTCCTCGCCAGCGACCTCGTGGCGGGGAACATCACCGGAGCGGACGTCGTGATCGACGGGGGTATGACCGCCGAGCTCTGAGGACGATCCGGTCAGCCGGCGTGGCGCAGCCGGTGCCGTTCGAGCACGCGTGCGGCGACGGCATCGGGCATGCCGGGTCCGGGGAGCGCCTCGACGTCGGTCGCGTCGTCGAGCGGTCCGCAGATGTCGCATACGAGCTGCATCCGGACGGGATGCTCGTCCGGCCCGTGGCGGTAGAGGATGGGCGGGCCGTCGGGCGCCGCCCAGCGGTCGCCCCATTCGGTGAGCGCGATGAGCGCGGGCGCGAGGTCTCGGCCACGCTCGGTGAGACGGTACTCGCCCTCGCCCGCCTCGTTCGTGACGCGTTCCATCACGCCCTCCTCGACGAGGTGGTCCAGGCGTGACGCGAGGACGTTGGTGGCGATGCCCAGGCTCTTCTGGAACGCCGAGAACCGCGTGGACTCGGCGAACAGCGCGTTGCGCAGGATGAGGAACGTCCAGCGCTCGCCGAAGACCTCCAAGGTCCGAGAGATCGAGCAGACCTGGGATTCGTACGTCCGGCCGAGCATGACCTCAGACTACGACCGCGCACTTGCGTGATACAAGCTCGACTTGCCGTGGTGGGATAGCGGCATGAGCGAGGGACGCATCGCCGGACTCGACCTTCTTCTGCCGCTGCCGGCGGGCCGGCCCGCGCGCGCACTCGAAGACGCTCTCCGTGCGCTCGTGTCGAGCGGCGCCCTCCCGGTCGGCGCCCGTCTGCCGGCGGCGCGTGCGCTCGCGGCAGACCTCGGCGTCGCCCGCAACACCGTCGCCGACGCCTACGCGCGATTGACGGCGGAGGGCTGGCTGGAGGCCCATGTCGGCGCCGGGACGTGGGTCGCGGCGGCCCCCCGCGCGGTCGCGCCGCCGTCGGACCGGCCGGCGGCGACCCCGCCTTACGATCTGCGCGGCGGACTGGTCGACGCGAGCGACTTCGAGTACGCGGCATGGAGCGCGCACACGAGGCAGGCGCTCGCGGAGCTGCCCGGCACCGCCTTCTCGTACCCGCCCGCAGCCGGGGCCGCCGCCCTGCGGCAGAGCCTGGCCGGGTACCTGGCGCGCACGCGCGGCGTCGCGGCGGACGCCGGCGACGTCCTCGTCGGAACCGGGTTCGGCGACCTCCTGTCGCTCGTGTGTCGCGCACTGCGCGCCCGCGGCGCCCGCCGCATCGCTGTCGAGGAGTACGGCCATGAGCACCATCGCCGCATCATCGACGCGGCGGGGCTCGAACCGGTGCCGGTGCGCGTGGACGCGGACGGCGCCGTCGTGGACGACCTGGAGGACTCGGATGCCGCTGCCGTGCTGCTCACCCCCGCACACCAGTTCCCGACCGGAGTGCCCCTGTCGGCATCCCGCCGCCGCGGGGTCGTGGAGTGGGCGCGCCGGGCGGACGCGCTCGTGCTCGAGGACGACTACGACGGCGAGTTCCGCTACGACCGCCGCAGCATCGGCGCGCTGCAGGCGCTGGCGCCCGATCGGGTCGTCTACCTCGGGACCGCGAGCAAGGCCCTGGCGCCGGGGGTCGGTCTGGCCTGGGCGGTCGCGCCTCCCGCGATGCGTGGCGAGATGCTCGTGCAGCGCGAGCTCGGAGGAGCATCGGCCGCCGGCATCCATCAGCACGTCCTCGGGAGGTTCGTCGACTCGTTCGCCTACGACCGCGCCGTGCGGCGGCGACGCGCGGTCTTCCGCAACCGTCGTGAGCTGCTCGAAGGGCTGCTGACCGAACGCGCCCCGTCGGCGTCGCTGCATGGGCTGGCGGCGGGGCTGCAATGCCTCGTCCGGCTGCCCGGCGACGTCGCCGAGTCGGACGTGGTGGATGCCGCCGCCCGCCGCGGCGTGGCGGTCCTGGGGCTCGCGCAGTACCGCCTCGGGGCCCGGGCCGGCGACGCGCTGCCGGGCATCGTCGTCGGCTACGGCGCCCCGTCGCCCGCCCGTCTGGAGCGCGCGCTGGAGCTCTTCGTCGACGCCGTGGCGGAGACCGCGTCCGACCGCTGAGGGCGATTGGCCCATGTTCACGGCATCCGATTGACCATGTTCGTCGGGTCGAAGCGACCTAGCGTGGACGCATGACCACTGCGACCAGCACCATCGTCCCCGTTGCCTCACGCCTCGACTTCGACGCCCTCGCGCCCGTGTTCTCGCGGGCCGTCGGCGAGCTCGACGACGCCGCGACCGCCCAGCTCGACCTCGCCGGCATCGACGCGGGACTGCGCGAGCTCGTGCGCCTGCGCGCGTCGCAGCTCAACGGCTGCGCCTACTGCGTCGACCTGCACTCGCGTGCCGCCCGCACGCACGGCGTCACCGCGCAGCGCGTGGACGCCCTCGCGGTGTGGACCGAGTCCGGCCTGTTCACCGCGGCCGAACGCGCGGCGTTCGCGCTCACCGAGGAGATGACGCGGATGTCGGAGACGCACGTCCCCGAGGAAGCCGTCACGGCGGTGGTCGACGCGTTCGGCGAGGACGGCGCCGCGGCGCTCATCTCGCTCGTCATCGCGATCAACGTGTGGAACGCCATCGGGGTGACCGCGCGCCCGTGGCGTGTGGCCCCCCGGACGGCCGACTGAGCCGGCCGCACGGCAGGGGGCGCGGCGCCCGATACGCTGGAGGGGATGACGAACACGCGTGCCGAGGCGGCGTATCTGCGCTCCGTGGCGGCGTTCCGGACCCCCACCCTCGACCTTCTGCACCGGCGCTACGCGCCGTTCGTGGTCGCCGCACTCTCCGTCGTGTTCACGGTGGACCGGCCCGCGGTCGCCGTGGCCGACGCGCACGCCGAGATCGCCGAGATCCTCGACGAGCTGCGCGCTGCGGGCTACGACGAGGACGACCGCGCCCTGCCGTCGGGCACCGCTCGGGAGATCTGCCGTCACTGGGTGCGCGTGGGGTGGCTGGTGCCGCAGATCGACGGCGACGTCGAGGTGTACCGCCTCACCGCCCACGCGGTGAGCGCGCTGGAGATCACGGGCCGCACGGGCGGCGGTCGTACGCGAGTGTCGAACTCGCGCGTGCGCACCCTGCTCGAAGCCGTCGAGCGGCTGGCGGCCGACGCCGAGACGGATCCCGTGCGGCGCATCGAGCGCCTGACGGCCGAGCGCGATGCCCTCGATGCCGAGATCCTGCGACTGCAGCACGACGAGGCCGTCCCGGTCGATGACGAGCAGCTGCTCGAAGAGGCCGAGAACGTGCTGCACCTCGCCCGCGAGCTGCCGGCCGACTTCGCCCGCGTCGCCGAGTCCATCAAGGCGATGCAGCGCGATGTGGTGGCGGACCTCCGGCGCGACGTGCGACCCACCGGCGAGGTGCTGCGCGAATACCTCGATCGGGGGCAGCACGTCATGCAGTCGACCCCCGAGGGACGCGCGTTCGCCGGCGCGCTGCGCCTGCTCGGCGACCCGGAGCGCATCGACGACCTCACCGAGCAGCTGCACACCGTGCTGGCCCAGCCGTTCGCGCGGCTGATGGATGCCGAGCAGCGTGCCGAGCTGGACGCCATCGGCCGCCGCGTCGAGCTGGGCGTGCTCGAGGTGCTCACGGCGCAGCGGCGCGCCTCGCACGTGATCACCGGCCAGGTGCGCACGCACGATCCGGTGCGGGACCGGCAGGTCGACGAGCTGCTGCGCGACGTGATGTCGGGGCTGCAGGCGTGGACCAGCAGCTCGTCGTCCGAGGCGGCGGTCGAGCCCGTGCGCAGCCTGCCGCTGGCGGGCGTCGGCCATCTGCGGCAGTCGGTGAGCGACATCCGGCCGCCCGGGATGCCTGCGGCCCTGGCCGGCAGCGTCGACGACGCCGAGTTCGTGGATGCCGACACGCGCGCCTGGGGAGGCCCGCGGTATGTCGAGCTCGAGGCGTACGTCGCGGGACTCGGCGAGGAGTTCGACCTGGCGACGGCCTTCGAGGGGACCGACGACGAGACGAGGCGCCCCGTGGACCTGCTCGGCCTGCTCGAGATCGCGCACCGCAACGGAATGAGCGAGGGCGACACCGTCTCGGTCGTCGAGGCCCTCCGTCCCGACGGCACGACCCGCCGCTTCGCGTTCGGCGCCGTGACCGCCCGCACCTCGAGAGGGAGCGATGATGACTGACACCGCCGCCGACACGACCCGCGAGATGGAAGAGGATGCCGCGACCGAGGCCGCCGGCATCCCTCCCTTCATCGACCCGGTCGCGATGGAGGACGATCCCGACGAGCTCTTTCCGGGGGACCGGGGCGTGCTCGACGCCGAGGTGCGGCGCGTGCTCGTCCACGTGCTGCAGCGCCGGTTCGTGCAGTCGGACCGGCACCGCGACACGTGGAAGGTGCTCCTGGACAATCAGCAGCTGATCGAGGCGCGGCTGAACGACCTCTTCGTGCGCCTGGTCGTCGATCACGAGCGCGGGGTGGCATACAAGCAGCAGGTGCGCTCGGACGAGTTCGACGTGCCGATCCTGCTGCGCGACTCGCCGTACTCGCGCGCCGAGACGCTGGTGCTCGTGCACCTGCGGACGGTGTACCAGCGGGAGTCTGCGGCCGGCGAGCCGTCGGCGCGCGTCGACATCGAAGACGTGGAGCAGACCGTCCTCAGCTACTTCGCCGAGTCCGACGGCGACACCGCGCGTCGCCAGCGGGCCATCCGCAAGGCGATGGAGCGCCTCGACCGGGACGGCATCGTCGACGAGGAATCGGCCGGGCGGTTCCGCATCAGCCCGCTGGTCGAGATCGTGCTGAGCGCCGAGAAGCTGCGCGAACTGCGCGACTGGCTGCGGCAGCAGGAATCCCTTCCCGAGCTCGAGGACGAAGTCGAACTCGAGGAGGTCGCCCTGTGACGATGATCGACACGCTGTTCGGGCTCATCCCGGCGGCTTCGCGGGGTCAGCAGTGGCTGGCCGAAGACCTGCAGCTCGTCAACTGGGGCGGCTACGACGGCGCGCACCGTGTGCGCTTCTCGCCGACGGCGACGCTGCTGTGCGGCGGTTCGGGGTCGGGCAAGTCGACGCTCATGGACGCGTACATCGCGCTCATGATGCCCCACACCACGCCGTTCAACGGCGCGTCCAACGGGGGAGTGACGGGACGGCCGCGCGGCGACGAGCAGCGCAACATCCTGTCGTACGGTCGTGGCAAGCTCGACGAGTCGCGCACCGAGGACGGCACCAAGATGCGCGTGCTGCGCGGCGACGGCGTCGACACATGGACGGCCGTGGCGATGACGTGGCTCGACCACGACGGCTCGCGGTTCACCGCGGTGCGCGCGTGGTACATCCCCGCGGGCGCGCGCGTGCTCGAAGACACGGTGCGAGTGCGGGCGACCGCCGACGCCGCATTCGACCTGAGCTCGCTGGAGCAGGTGGTCGCCCAGCGCTTCACCGACACGTCGCTGCGCTCGGTGGGACTCGACCCCTACGGCACCGACCGCGAGTTCTCGGCGCGCCTGCACGCCGTGCTCGGCATCGGTGCCGCCGGCGCCGGGTCGAAGGCGATGAGCCTGCTCGCCCGCATCCAGGCGGGCCAGCAGATCACCACCGTCGACGACCTGTACAAGCGGCTCGTGCTCGAGGAGCCCGAGACGATGGCGACCGCGGATGCCGTCGTCGCCCATTTCGACGAACTCGAAGGCACCCGCACCCGCATGCTCACGGCACGGCAGCAGGTCGGCACGCTCGAGCCGCTGCGCGACCTGCGCGAGAAGATCGCCGCCGCCGCCGAACGGGTGCGGCTGATCGACGAGATCGGCGACTTCTCGGACGCACGGTCGCTCGCGAGCCTGTGGCGCGCGGGCCGCCGCCTGGAGCTGCTGCGCGAGGTCGAGGGCGAGCTGCGCGACAGCAAGCACGCGGCCGACGTCGCGCTGCGCGAGAAGCGCGCTCTCGCCGACGCGGCCGAGATCGAGCGCGACGGCCTGGCCGACGTGCTTCGGCAGTCCGGCGGCGACCGCCTCGAGACCGCGCAGCGCGAGCTGCGCGAGGTGGAGCGCCGTCTGTCGACGGTGCAGGTGAACCGCATCCGCTTCGACGAGGACCTGCGTGCGCTGGATGCGACCGTGTCGACCCGCGCGGACTTCGACGCCCTCGTCGCCGAGGCCCGTGCGGGACTGGCCGATGCCGATGCGAAGCGCACGGCGCGAGGCGCCTTCTCGGACGCGGCGCTCGAACTCCGGGCCGCCGAGGCAGAGGTGGCCGAGCTCGAGGCAGAGATCCGTCGCGCCGCCGGTCGGCGCGACAACATCCCGCGCGCGCTGCACGAATCCCGCGAGCTGCTCGCCGAGGCGGCCGGACTCGATCCCGAGGACCTGCCGTTCGTCGGCGAGCTCGTCGAGGTGCGCACCGAGTTCGAACCGTGGCGCGAGGCGTTCAACCTCGCGCTCGGCGGCTTCGCGACGACTCTCCTGATCGACGTCGCCCATCTGCCGGCGTTCCGCGCCGCGATCGACGGCGTGCGCACACCCGTGCGACTGCGCTACGAGGGCGTGCACACCGGGCTCGACGCGACCGGCGGCCGCGACGCCGACACGCTGCCCGGACGCCTCGACTACCAGACCTCCCCGTTCACGGGCTGGCTGCAGGGGCGCCTCGAGGAGCGGTTCGGCTTCGTGTGCGTCGATTCCGCGCGGGCTCTCTCGCAGCACGCCAAGGCGCTCACCATCACCGGCCAGATGTCGGACGGCAGCCGCGGCGCGCACGGCGGTCACGGTCGCGACAACGTGCTGGGCTTCTCGAACGAGCGCCGCCTGCACGTGCTGGCGGGCCGCCTCGAGCGTGCTCAGGTGCGGGTGGCACGTGCGACCACCGCCGCACGGACCGCGGAGAACGCGCTGGATGCCGTCGACGCCCGCCTCGCCGTGTACGCGAAGGTCGTCGACCTGACGTGGGATCTGCTCGATGTCGACGCCGTCACGGCGGAGCGGGACCGCTGGACCGCCGTGCAGGACGACGTGACGGCATCCAATCCCGAAGTGGCCCGCCTGCAGGGGCAGATCGCGGCGGCCAAGGGCAAGGCGGCGAGCCTGCGCGAAGAGATCGGCCGGATCGAGGCGGAGCGCGAGCGCATCGAGACCCGGTGGGCCGACGTGACCGACGACGTCGATGCGACGCAGTCGATCATCGACGCCGCCGAAGACGACGACCGTGCGCTCGACGACGACCAGCGGGGGTTCCTCGACGCGCGGTTCACACTGCGCGAGGCGGCGGCCGCCGCGAGCCCGACGGTCGTGCTCACGCGGTTCGATGCGGCACTCGTGTCGGCGGCGCAGCGACTCGACGAGGAGCGTGCGTCGGCGGTCACCGCGCACGACGAGCAGCGCGAAGGCGTCCGTCGCATCATGACGGGCTTCCTGGAGCGCTGGCCGAACCCGAACCTGCTGCCCGACCCCGACACGTCGATCGACGATTTCGAGGGCATCCTCGAGGCGCTGCAGACCAGCGGCCTGCACGAGCTCGAGGCGGACTGGCGCGACAGCCTGCTGAAGCTGTCGGGCAACGACCTCACCAACCTCGACGCGACGCTGAGCCGGTCGCTGCGCGAGATCCGCGATCGCATCGAGCCGATCAACGAGATCATGCAGGACCTGCCGTTCTACGACGACGCGCACCGGCTGCAGATCACGACGCGCGAGAACCAGTCCGAGCCGCGCAAGCGGTTCCGCCGAGAGCTGCGTGAGGTGCGGGGGCTCATCGACGCGGCGGCCTCGGACGATGACCGCGAGCAGGTGTACCGCCGCATGACACGGCTGATCGGCCGCATGCGCCGGTCGGCGCCGGACTTCGGCGACCTCGTCGACGTGCGCAATCACGTGCGGGTGAGCGCCGAACGCGTCGACGCCGAGACGAAGCAGCACATCGCGCTGTACGACCACATCGGAGAGAAGTCCGGCGGCGAGTCGCAGGAGCTCATCGCGTTCATCGTCGGGGCTGCGCTGCGCTATCAGCTGGGGGATGCCGGCGCCGAGCGCCCGCGCTACGCCCCGGTCTTCATGGACGAGGCGCTCATCAAGGCGGACGCGCACTTCACCAAGCGGGCGATCGGGGCGTGGCGGGGCCTCGGCTTCCAGCTAGTGATCGGCGCGCCCAACGACAAGTACAGCGCGATCGAGCCCCACGTGGACGTCGAGTACGACATCCTCAAGGACACGCGCGGCCGCTCGTGGGCGAAGCCGAAGGTGGGACTGCGCTCGTAGCGGGATGTATCAGCGCGTGATGTGCGCGCTCTGGAGTGTGTGCTGGCCGATCGGCCGGCAGACATCCCTGGGGGAAATCACATGCGCATCACTTACCGCATCTTCTCGTTCGCCATCTGTGCGCTGGTCGCACTGCAGGCCGCCACGCACGCGTGGGGGTCGGCGGGCCTCGACGTCTACATCGCCGGGGGCGGTGTCATCGACGGGTCGGCGATGGACGGTCCGCCGGCGTTCCCCGAGATCGTGGGCTTCATGATCCACGGCATGAACGGCATGTTCGTGATCCCGACGCTCGCCCTCCTGCTGTTCATCTTCTCGTTCTTCGTGAAGGTGCCGCGGGCGGTCGCGTTCGCCGGCGGGGTCCTCGCGCTCGTGGTCGTGCAGGTCACGCTGGGGCTGTTCGGCCACAGCATCCCGCTGCTCGGCTTCCTGCACGGCGTCAACGCGCTGCTGCTGTTCACGACGGCGCTCCTGGCAGGCCTGAACGTCTCGAAGCGGCGCGTCGACGCCGCGTCCGCCGCACCGTCGGTCTCGGCGCCGACCGCTGCCGGTGCTTCCGCCTAGAACAGCGTCCGCGGCGAGCCGGTGGGCGTGGTTCGCCCGCCGGCTCGCCGTCGTGGGGCTCGCGGTCGCCCTCGCGCTCGTGGGCTGGGCGTGGTGGGCGAGCATCCTCCCCGGCTCGTACTCCGTGATGGAGATGGGCACACCGGACTTCGGCGGAGGTCCGGGTGTGGCCGGCCATGCGCACGGCGGTGCCGCGCCGCAGGCGGCCGCCGCGACCGTGCCCCCGACGAGCGTCACCGATCTTGCGGCCGACCCGGATCAGCCGGCGGACGTGCACGTCGAGCTCGTCGCCCGGGCGGAGCGGGTCACGCCAGACGGCGGCGCCCCGTTCGACGGGTTCACGCTCAACGGACAGACGCCCGGCCCGACGATCCGGGCGCGGCAGGGGCAGCTCGTCGAGGTGGTGCTGCGCAACGAAGACGTGCCCGCCGGGGTCACCGCGCACTGGCACGGCGTCGACGTTCCGAACGCGATGGACGGCGTCGCCGGGGTGACCCAGGATGCCGTCAAGCCCGGTGAGAGCTTCACCTACCGCTTCGTGGCCGAGCAGGTCGGGACGTTCTGGTACCACTCGCACCAGGCATCGCACCCGCAGGTGGTCGGCGGGCTGTATGGCGCGCTGATCCTGGAGCCGGCGGAGGGGACCGACGCTTCGTCTCGTTCCTCGCTCAGCGCACGTGCCGCCGATGCGACGGCGCTCGTCCACACCTACCCGGGCGGCCAGCGGACGATCGACGGCGTCGTCGGCGATGGGCACCGCACCGCCGCGCCGGGAGACACCGTGCGTGTCCGTCTCGTCAACACCGACAGCACACCCACGTCGGCGTGGGTCACCGGCTCGACGTTCCGCGTCCTCGCGGTGGACGGCACGGAGCTGAACGGCCCGGCACCCGTCGACGGCGAGAAGGTGCCGCTCACGGCAGGCGGCCGCGCCGACCTCGAGGTGACCGTGCCGGCGAGCGGTGTCGTGCGCATCCAGGTGCCGGGAGCATCGCTCGTGCTCGGGCCCGATGGGGCCGAGGCATCCACCTCTCCCGCGCCTCGGGATGAGGTCGATCTGCTGACGTACGGCGAGCCGGCGGACGTCGGGTTCGATCCCGCACGGGCCGACCGCCGTTTCCGGTACGACATCGGGCGGCTGCCCGGCTTCCTCGACGGCGCCCCGGGGTACTGGTGGACGATCAACGGCGGCATCATGCCCGCCGTCCCGATGTACATGGTGCAGGAGGGGGACGTGGTGGTCATGACCATCTCGAACAACAGCGGCGAGGTGCATCCCATGCACCTGCACGGCCACCATCTGCTGGTGCTGTCGCGCGACGGCGTGCCGTCCACCGGCTCACCGTGGCGGGTCGACTCGCTGAACGTCGAGCACGGCGAGACGTACGAGGTCGCGTTCGTGGCCGACAATCCCGGCATCTGGATGGACCACTGCCACAACCTGCCCCACGCGGCCGAGGGCCTCATGACCCACCTGGCATACGCCGGCGTGACGACGCCGTTCCGGCTGGGTCGGGATTCGGGCAACGACCCGGAGTAGGGCGCTTCAGCTGCGCGCGGAGCCGATGGGCTGCGGGATGCCGCCGCCCGGCGAACGGAGGGTGCGGGCGTAGTCCTCCTTGAGGACGGCCAGGTGGAACCAGGCCTCGAGGCTCTCTACGCCGGGGATCGCGCGGATGCGTTCGAGGCTCGCGTACAGCGCCCCCGCGGAGGGTTCGACGAGCGTCGTGACGATGTCGAAGCGGCCGAGCGTGCGGGCGGCGAAGTCGACGCCGCGCCACGTCCGCAGGGCGTCGGCCACCTGGTCGTCGGTGCCGGCGAGGTTGAGGCCGACGCCCATCGACAGCTGGCGGTGCGCGAGGCCGCGCGCCTCGACAGCGCTGATCTTGATGACGCCGGCGTCGGTGAGGCGCTGGACTCTCGTGGTGACGGCCGAGGGCGACAGTCGTACGGCCTCGCCGAGCGCGCGGTAGCTGGTGCGGCCGTCCCGCTGCAGCTGCTCGATGAGCGCGGTGTCGATCCCGTCGATGGTGATGTCGCCGTGGTACTCCGAGACGAAGAACCCCTTGACGACGTCGGTGTAGATGAG
>NZ_JBQCIP010000283.1:0-17246 GCF_051953575.1 Microbacterium sp. | reverse complement strand
CCGATCGCGGCGGGCGTCGCGATCGCGAGGCCGAAGATCATGTAGCCGATGTGGCTCACGAGCGTGAACGACAGGATGCGTTTGAGCTCGGCCTGCGCCACCGCGCCGAGCACGCCGACGATCATCGTCGCGAGCGCGACGAACATCAGCAGCATGTTGACGTCGTTGTCGAGGAACATCTCGGTCTCGGTGCGGATGATCGCGTACACGCCGACCTTGGTGAGCAGGCCTGCGAACACCGCGGTGACCGGCGCGGGCGCGGTCGGGTACGAGTCCGGCAGCCAGAACGACAGCGGGAAGACGGCGGCCTTGATGCTGAACGCCAGCAGCAGCATCAGGTGCAGCACGAGCTGGGTCTGCTGCGGCAGCTCGCCCATGCGCTCTGAGATCTGGACCATGTTGACGGTCCCGAGCGCACCGTAGATCATCGCGATGGCCGCGAGGAACAGGATCGACGACACCAGCGAGACCACGATGTAGACGACGCCGGTGCGGATGCGCGACTCGGTCGACCCGAGGGTGATGAGCACGTACGACGCGACGAGCAGGATCTCGAAGCCGACGTAGAGGTTGAAGAGGTCGCCCGCGATGAACGCGTTGAAGATGCCCGCGCCGAGGATGAGGTACGACGGGTGGAAGATCGAGACCGGCGTGTCGTCGTCGCCGTCGGCGGCGCCCTGGCCGATCGAGAACAGCAGGACCGCGAGCAGCACGATGCTCGACACCACCACGAGCAGGGCAGACAGCCGGTCGACGTACAGCACGATGCCGAACGGGATCGGCCACCCGCCCACCGACACGGCGATCGGCTTGTCGCCCGTGTCGACGACGTACAGCAGGATCGCGGCGATGACGAGCACGGCGGTCAGCGTCACGACCGACACCACGACCTGGGTGCGACGGTGACGACCGGCGATGAGCGCGATCGCAGCGCCCAGCAGTGGCAGCGTCACCAGCAGCGGCACGAGGGCGGGCGCGATGGTCGTCAGACTCATTCGTCACCCCTCTCGTCGTGCATGCCGTCATCGGAATGGATGCCGTCGCCCTTCGTGTCGGTCGCGGCCCTGGTGGCGGCATCCGATCCCCCGCCCTGTTCGGGACGGTCGACGGGGGCGTCGTCGCGGAGCCCCGCGAAGTCCCGCGCACCGAGGATCGTGATGGGCGCCGTGGCGGTGCCGACGAAGTCCGTGGTGGTCTCGTCGTCGGCGTCCTCGATCTCGGTCTCTTCGTCGATGGCGTCCTCGGCGAGCGCGCCGCGCGCGCGGACCTCGATGTCGGCCTCGTCGTCGGTGACGGTGTCGGCCTGGCCCAGCTGCCACGAACGGTAGATGAGGGCGAGCAGGAACGCCGAGACGGCGAACGTGATGACGATGGCCGTCAGCGTGAGCGCCTGGGGCAGCGGGTCCGACATGTCGTCGACGTCCTTCGCGGCCCCGAAGAAGGGCGCAACCCCGGGGGCGCCCATGACGATGAGCAGCAGCAGGTTGGTCGCGTTGCCCAGCAGCAGGAAGCCGATGAGCACGCGCGTCAGGCTGCGTTCGAGCATCGCGTAGACGCCGCACGCGAAGAGCACGGCCATCACGATGATGAGGATGAGCGACACGTTCACGGCACGCTCACCCCCGCCTGCTCGCGCGCCTCGTGGGCCTGCCGGTCGACCTCGGCGCCGAGGCTGCGCAGCACGTCGAGCACGAGGCCGATGACGACGAGGTAGACGCCGATGTCGAACAGCGTGGAGGTGACGAACTCGACATGACCGAGCACCGGAAGGTCGGCGTCCCAGAAATAGCTCGTGAGGGGCTGGTCGCCGAAGAACACCGGCACCACAGCGCAGGCGACGGCGATCGTCATGCCGGTGCCCAGCAGGCGCCCGGCGTCGGTGGGCGCGGCGGCGCCGAGCTCGTAGCGTCCGCCCGCGATGTACCGCATGACCAGGGCCATGCCGGCGACGAGGCCGCCGGCGAAGCCGCCGCCCGGGAGGTTGTGACCGGCGAACAGCAGGTAGAGCGACACGATGATGATCGTGTGGAACAGGATCCGCACGATCACCTCGAGCATGATCGAGCGGTTCTCGGGCCGCACCCGCTGGCCTCCGACGAGCCACGCCATGGGCCCGCCGCCGGTGCCGCGCGGCTTGACGCCCTCATCGGTCTCGACGAGTGGCCGGCGGGTGCGGATGGCGTCCGTCGGCAGCGACGAGATGGCGCGAGAGAGCGTGTCGGCGCGGTGCGTGACGAAGACGAGGGATGCCACACCCGTCGCCGCGAGGATCAGCACCGAGAGCTCGCCCATGGTGTCCCAGCCGCGCAGGTCGACGAGCGCCACGTTGACGACGTTCTTGCCGTGACCGAGCTCGTAGGCGAGCTGGGGGAAGCGATCCGAGATCGGCTTCTCGACGCGGGCGCTCGTGGCCACGATCGCGACGAGCGCCATCGTGATGCCGACGGCCGCGCCCAGCACGGCCCGGGCCACCGGCCACACCGACGCGTTGTGCTCCCCCATGCGGGACGGGATGCGCCGCAGCACGAGGGCGAAGGCCACCAGCGTCACGGTCTCGACGAGGATCTGGGTGAGCGCGAGGTCGGGCGCGCCGCTCGTGGCGAAGAGCAGCACCATGCCGAGGCCGGTCACCGACACCAGCACGACGCCGGTGTACCGCTTGCGGGCGCGGATCGCGATGAGTCCCGCGGCGATCATGAGCGGTGCCACGAACAGCTGCATCGGGGTCTGGAAGGCGTCGAGCTGCGCGCGCCACTCGTCGCTCGCGAGCAGGGCCGTCGCCTCGGCGGCCACGAAGACGACGAAGATCGTGCCGACGTACACGGGCAGCGAGCCGCGCTGGGTGAGTCCCGTGGTGACGACCGACATGCGCGCGATGACGCGCAGTGTGCCGTTGTACGCGTCGGCGGCGGTGAACGGCAGCAGGCGCTTCGCGGGCCGCCAGCCGCGGGTCAGCCAGAACGCGACCGCGCCGAGCACGATCGAGGCGAGCGAGATCCACAGGGCCGGCTCGAGTCCGTGCCACAGCGCGAGGTGCGCGCCATGCTCGGGTACGGGGACACCGGGCGTCGACAGCGGCGCCGTGTCGGCGTACGGCGTGAACACCTTGTCGAGCCACGGCGCCGCGAACCCCGCGACGAGCGTGAGCCCCGACAGCACGAGGGGAGCCACCAGGAAGCCCATCGGCGGGTCGGGCCACTCCGTGTCGGGCAGCCGGTCGCCCGCGGCATCCCGCTTGGTCGCGAACGCGCCCCAGAGGAACCGGATGCCGTAGCCCGCGGTGAGCACCGATCCCAGGCTGATGCCCGCCACCGCGACGATGCCCCACACCGCGCCGCCCATCGCCTCGTCGAGGAGGGCGGCCAGGGCGCCTTCTTTCGCCACGAAGCCGATCGTGGGGATGACGCCGACCATCGAGGCCACGGCGACGATCGAGAAGGTCGCCATGACCGGGGCCTGGCGTCCCACGCCCGAGAGCTCGGTCAGGTCACGGGTCGACAGCTGCCGGTCGATGACGCCGACGACGAGGAACAGCGCCGACTTGAAGAGCGCATGGCTGAGCAGCAGCGCGAGGCCCGCGAGGGCGGCATCCCTCGTCCCGTACCCGAGCACCACCGTCAGCATGCCGAGCTGGCTCACCGTGCCGAAGGCGAGCACGCGCTTCAGGTCGGTCTCGCGCAGCGCCTGGAACCCGCCGAGGAGCATCGTGAACACGCCGAGCGCGACCACGATCGGCCGCCAGGGCGGTGCGATCGCGAACACCGGTGCGAAGCGCGCGATGAGGTAGATGCCCGCCTTCACCATCGCGGCCGCGTGGAGGTACGCGCTGACCGGCGTGGGGGCGGCCATCGCGCCGGGCAGCCAGAAGTGGAAGGGGAAGATCGCCGACTTGCTGAGCGCGCCGACGAGGATCATGATCAGCGCCGCGTCGACGACCGCGCCGGTCGGCGCCTCGGCCAGGATCCGCGAGATGCTCGACGTGCCCGCCTCGACGACGAGCAGCACGACGCCGATCAGCATCACGAGGCCGCCGAGCGTTGTGACCAGAAGCGCCTGCAGGGCGGCACGACGACTCGCCGCGCGCTTGTTGTAGTAGCCGATGAGCAGGTACGACAGGACGCTCGTGATCTCCCAGAACATCACGAGCACGACGAGGTCGTCGGTGAGCACCAGCCCGTACATCGCGCCGGCGAACGCCAGCAGCACGGCGGCGAACTGGCCGAGGTTCTCGCGCTTGCCCCGGAAGTACCAGCGGCAGTAGATCAGCACGAGCGCGCCGACCCCGGTGACGACGAGCGTCATGAGCCACGACAGGGTGTCCATCCGCATCGACAGGTCGATGTGAAGGGACGGGATCCAGGCGTATGTCTCGAACGGAATATCGCCCGCGAGCACGACGGGCGTGAGCATCGCCGCGTGCACGAAGCCCGCGATCGGCAGGATCGCCGCGAGGTAGAACGCCCGTGCGCCGATGCGCGACACGATCCACGGCAGAAGAAGCGGCACCACCGCGAACGCGCCGAGCACGAGGAGCATCCAAGGCCTCCTCGGGGTCGTCGGCCGACAGGCGTCCAGGCAGGACGGCGGACCATGGCGATCGGGGTGTCTTCGTCCATTCTACGGGCGGCACGCATGCCGAGCGGCCCGCCGCGGCGATTCGGTCGCTCGATCCCGGCCTCGCGCCTCCGGAGCCCTCGGTCGAGGAGCCGCGCTCCTCAGCGCGGCCCGCATCCCCGTTCGAGGAACGGATGCCGCACCGGGCCGTGCGAGAGTGTCAGGGTGAGCGGCACTGAGACGGGGCGGCGCGGGCCCTCTCGCGGCGTCCGCGAGCTGCTCGGCTGGGCCGTGGCCGCCGCCATCGCGATCGCGGTGGTCGCCGCAGTCGCCTCGACCCCGCGGTCGGAGCTGCTCTTCCGCGACGGCGACTCGATGGTCACGACGCTCGTCCTGCACTCGCTCGCCGTTGGGCAGCCGCAGGACTGGGCGATGTCGTCAGTGCTCTTCATCCCCGAGATCGCCGTGCTCTGGCTGCTCTCGCTGGTGGGGTGGGCTGTCGACGGCACGCTCGCCCTCGCCGGGGTGGTGAACCTCCTCGCGCTGTACGGCGCGCTGCGGGTGGCGGCGGGCCGAACGGCGCGCGTCCGCGCTCCCATCGCCGGCGCGCTGCTCGCCCTCGGAGCGTTCGGACTGCTCGCGGCGACGGAGTGGTCGCCCTCGCGCGACGCCCTCGAACTCGCGTCGCTGCTCGTCACGACCACGTACTACAGCGCCACCGTCGTCGGTGCGGTGCTCGCCGTCGGCCTCGCCCGTCGCGCGCTCGACCACCCCGGCGCCGCACCCGATGTTTCACGTGGAACGCGGCCGTCGTGGGTCGCCCTGACGGGCCTCGGACTGGTGGCCGCGGCATCCGTCCTCACCAATCCGCTCTTCGCCGCGTGGGCGACCGTCCCGCTCGGGATCGTGCTCGTCGTGGTGGGTGTGCGACGCCGTGCGGCATGGTGGCTCGCGGCCGCGCTCCTGCTCGGGTCACTCATCGGCTACGTGGGACGGATGCCGCTGGCAGGGCTCATCGCCAACACAGGCGCGGGCTACATCGATCCGTCGCAGTGGCTCGCATCGCTGGACTACTACGGCGCTCTCCTCGCCGGCCACTGGGCGGCTCCCTGGGGCGCGGCATCCGTTGTCGCGATGTTCGCCCTGTGGGTCTGGAGCATCGCGGCCAGCGTCCAGCTGGCTCGTCGCCGTGACGCGGGCGCAGCCGTCGTGGCCGTCTGCGGCTGGGTGATGCCACTCCTCGTCGTGGTGGGTGCGATCGCCCTCGGCACCCACGCCGCCCGGTATCTTCAGCCGGCCCTGTTCGCTCCGCTCCTCGGGCTCGTCGTGCTGCCCGACCTCCTGCCCCGGCGCCTGCCGGAGGCGCGGCCCCTCGCGGCCATCGGCGCGGCCGCGGTCGCGCTGGTCGCCGCGGTCGGTCTCGGCATCCCGCCGCTCGTCGCCGCGGCGAACGCGCCCGACCGTGACCTGGAGTGCGTGGTTCAGTGGGCCGAGGACTCGGGTCGCACCGGGGCGGGGCAGTTCTGGACCGTCCGGCTCCCGAAGACGCACCTCGCCGACCCCCGCGGCCTCGTGCAGGTCGACCATCAGCTGCGGGGCTACGCGTGGCTCGTGAACCGCGACGACTTCGCGGTGGGCGAGGTGACCTTCCTCGTCACCGACGCCCAGTCCCCCGCGTTCGAGCTGCCCCCGGGCGTCAGCATGGCCGACGCCGCCATCACGGCGTGCGGTCGCTACACGATCGCCGATTTCGGCGACCATCCGCTGCCGATAGGCCCGCTCCGCTCCTGACGCGGCCTCGCCCTACTCGGGCGCGGGACCCGTGGTATTCCCCTCGCGGAATGTGCAGGTGAAGCGGATGGATGCCGCCGGCCGGCCCTCCAGCATCGCGGCCACGGCGGCCCCCGCGGCGCGCCCCTTGTCGGTCGCCGGCTGCACGGCCGTCGTGAGCTCGTAGGGCGCGAGCCCGTCCACGACGATCCCGTCGAACCCGGTCACGCTGACGTCCTGGGGCACGCGCAGCCCCGCCTCCTCCGCGGCGCGGATGACGCCCGCGGCGAGCAGGTCGCTCTGGGCGAGCACCGCGGTCGGGCGGCGGTCCGGGTCCGCGAAGATCTCGCGGCCGGCGGCGAGCCCCTCGTCGATGAAGCTGCCGGCCGCGGCGTAGGTGGTGGCATCCGGGAACACGTCCAGCACGCCCGCCAGGCGTTCCCGCGTCACGTCCACCGTGATCGCGGCGGCGTCGCCGAGCCAGCCGTGCTGCCAGTCGGCGCGCGGCGGAAGCGACACGACGGCGGCACGGCGGTGACCGAGCGCACGCAGGTGGCTCGCGAGCTGCCGCTGCGCCTCGCGGTTGTCGAGATCGATGCGGGGCACGTCGTCGCCGGCGTCGCCCTCGATGACGACCACCGGGATGCCGCGCGCCTTCACCGTCTCGAGCGACTCGCGCAGCATGCCGCTGCAGCCGATGAGCACGGCGGCGTCGAGCGGCGCCGTGGTGAGCGAAGGACCGGTGGCGGGCGGGGCGTCGGAGACCGCGGGCTCGTGGTCGCGCAGCAGCAGCAGTCCTGCGCCGAGCGGCGTGACGGCGTCGGCGAGGCCGTCCATCATGAGCGTCTTGACCGGGTCGAGGAACGCCCGTCCGAGGTGCTCCTCGAAGACGACGCCGACGATGCCCGATCGGCCGCGGCGCAGCGAGGCGGCGCGCGGATCCGGCCCCGTGTAGCCGAGCGAGGCCGCGGCGTCCAGCACGCGTCGGCGGGTGGCATCCGACACCGGCGTCTTACCGCTGAAAACGACCGACGCCGTCGACGGCGAGACGCCGGCCTCGCGGGCGACGTCCGAGATCGTGGCGCGGCGCACGCCGGGGTCCTGACGGCTCATGTCGAGATGATCGTAGCCCCTGCCCCGCAGCCCGTCGAATCGATTCGGTCGATGTCGAATCGATTCGCTAGAGTGTCCGGATGGACACCGCGCTCACCCGTACCCAGCTTGTGCGCTGGCGTGCCGCGATCTTCACGATCTTCTTCATCACCGGGCTCGGCTTCGCGTCATGGGCGTCGCGTCTGCCGGCCGTCAAGGCCGACCTCGGCATCAACGACCTGCAGCTCGGCGTGCTCCTGTTCGTCAGCGGGGCGGCATCCATCGTCGGCCTCTCGCTCGCCAACGTGATCGTCGCGCGCTGGGGCGCGCGCCGCGGAATGTTCGCGACCATCATCACCTTCTCGGCGGGCGGGCTGGTCGCCGGCCTCGGTGTGCAGTTCCTGCAGTCCTACGCCGTCGTCTGCGTCGCCATGGTGCTGCTGGGCATCGGCATGAGCGCGACGGACGTCATGATGAACGTCGAAGCCGCGGCGGTCGAGCAGTCCTTCGAGAAGACGCTCATGCCGCTGTTCCACGCCTTCTTCAGCTTCGGCACCGTCGCCGGCGCCGGCATCGGCATCGCGATGGCCGCGTGGAACGTCGGCGTCGCATGGCACCTGTGGGGCGCCGGCGCGCTCGTCCTCATCGCGGGACTGCTCTCGCTCACCGCGGTCCCGACGCGCGAGATCGTCCACGACGATCCCGCGACGACCGTCTCGCGGCGGGAGCGCTTCGCCGAGCTGCTCTCGGTGTGGCGCGACCCCCGCACCTACGCCATCGGCGCCATCATGCTCGGCATGGCGTTCGCCGAGGGCAGCGCGAACGACTGGCTGACGATCGCGATGGTCGACGGCCACGGCCAGACCGACGCCGTCGGCGCCATCGCGCTCACGGTGTTCTCCATCGCGATGACGGTGTTCCGCGTCCTGGGCGGTCCGCTCGTCGACCGCATCGGCCGCGTGTGGACGCTGCGCATCCTCTCGGTCGCCGCCGGCGTGGGCCTCATCACATTCATCCTCGCGCCGACGCTGCCGATCGCGTTCGTCGGCATCGCACTGTGGGGCGCCGGTGCGTCGCTCGGCTTCCCGCTCGGCATGTCGGCGGCCGCCGACGACCCGAAGAAGGCCGCGGCCTCGGTGTCGGCCGCGGCGACCATCGGCTACCTCGCGTTCCTGTGCGGCCCGCCGGTGCTCGGCTGGATCAGCCACCAGATCGGCATCCTGCCCACCCTGTGGATCATCGTCGGCCTCATCGCGATGTCGGGCCTCGCCTCAGGCGCCGCCAAGCCGATCGCGGGCTCGAAGGTGGGCGCCGGGCACCACTGACCGGCCGCCCGGCGTCGCGGCATCCCTTCCTGGGATGGGAGGGATGCCGCCGAGCAGAGCCGGTCAGCGCCGATCAGAGCCGGTCGGCCACCGTCGCCGCGACGGTGAGCCATGCGTCGCGCGTCTCGGGCGCGAGCGCCTCGAAGTCGATGGGACCTCCGTCGACGAGCGACGGGTCGAACGGCGCCTTCACGACGGCCGAGGTCACCTGCTCGAAGTGCTGCGCCAGTCGCGCCTCGAGCGCGCGGTCGGGCCGCGACGAAGGCGCGGTCAGCACCGTGACCGCCTCGTCGATCTTGCGGCCGAAGCCCTTCTCGCGCAGGCCGTCGAGCAGCCAGGCGGCGCTGGCCGCGGTGTCTTCGCGGACCGTCGACACGATGACGAGCTGGTCGGCGGCGGCGACCGCGGCCACCCAGTTCGAGGCGCGCATGTTGTTGCCGGTGTCGACGATCATCAGGCGGTAGTAGCGGCGCAGCAGCCCGTGAAGGCGATCGAAGGCGGCCGAGTCGATGGTCGAGGATGCGGCGGCGTCCTCGTCCGAGGCGAGCACGTCGAAGCGGGCGTCGACCTGGGTGCGCACGTAGTGGTCGAGCGCTGCGAGGCTCGAGCCGCGGAAGTTCGAGGACTCGTCGAGCTCTTCGAGCAGGTCCACCGCCGTGCGGTGGTGCGGCGCGTTCTGCGCGCGCCAGCCGAGCGTGCCACGCGTCTCGTTGTTGTCCCACGCGAGGGTCGCGCCGCCGCGCAGCGTGCCGAACGTCGCGGCGAGCAGCAGCGTGCTCGTGGTCTTGTGCGCGCCGCCCTTCGGGTTCAGCACGACGATCGTGCGCGGGGCGTCCAGTCGACGCTGGACGCGCTTCTCGCGATCGAGGCGCGACCGCTCGGCACGGCCGGGAGCGGGTGAGATCAGGCCGCCGGTGGCGCGGCGAACCGCCCCCTGCCAGCCCTCGGTCGCGCGAGGGCGGGCGCCGCCGCCGCGCGAGTCGAGCAGATCCTGCACCGTCGGACGCGCCTCGGGCTCGGGAGCGGGCGGCGCCGTGGCCGGAGACACCGCAGCCGCCGCCGCAGACACCGGGGTCGGCGCGGTCACGGACGGCGCGGGCGCCGCGGCATCGGTGACATCCTCGGGCACGACCGCCGCGGCCTCGAGCTCCTCGGCGAACGTTCCGTCCGGGTGCACGACGAGCGGCCAGCGCGACGAGCCCTCGACGAGGGTCGCGTGCGCGGGCTCACCGGCGGATGCCGCCAGCTGACGGATCTCTTCCACGACCCGGTCCCGCAGGGCGAGGCTGTCGGGCGCGACGACCTCGGCGACGTCGCTGCCGACGTGGAGCTCGGCGACGGTGCTGGACAGGATGTGGACGGTCGCATCGGGCAGACGTGCGTTCATCGGTTCTTCTCCGGGCGATGTGGGGACGGCGGGAGTGGGGCGCCCGCGGCAGATGGGGGCGGTGACGGGCTCATCGATCCGTCAGGATCGCAGCGTCGACCGTCGTCGCTGATGCGACACGGAGCCTTACGCTATCGGACGAGTCTGCGGGCTGGCTGAGGCGCGGCCGACAGGGCCGTCCGACGGGTCACCGCCCCGGCTAGGCTCTTCAGGTGCGTCTCGTCATCGCCCGCTGCTCCGTCGATTACACCGGGCGGCTCAACGCCCACCTGCCACTGGCGACACGCCTGCTGGTGCACAAGGGCGACGGCTCGCTCCTGGTGCATTCCGACGGCGGCTCGTACAAGCCGCTCAACTGGATGAGTCCGCCGTGCCGCCTGGACGTCGAGCTGCCCGACGACGAGTCCGCGTCAGCGGGCGTCATCGAGCACTGGCGCGTGACCCACGCCAAGACGGGTGACGCGCTGCTCGTGCGCATCTATGAGGTGCTGCACGACTCGTCACACGAGCTCGGCATCGACCCGGGCCTGCAGAAGGACGGCGTCGAGGCCGACCTGCAGCGTCTGCTGGCGGAGCAGGTCGACGTGATCGGCGAGAACCTGACGCTCGTGCGGCGCGAGTTCCCCACCGCGATCGGCCCGGTCGACCTGCTGCTGCGCGACCCTGCGGGCGGCACGATCGCCGTCGAGGTCAAGCGCCGCGGCGACATCGACGGCGTGGAGCAGCTCACCCGCTACCTCGAGCTGCTCGGGCGCGACCCGCACCTGGCGCCGGTTACCGGCGTCTTCGCCGCACAGGAGATCAAGCCGCAGGCGAAGGTGCTGGCGGCGGATCGCGGCATCCGGTGCGTCACGCTCGACTACGAAGGCATGAAGGGCATCGAATCGGGGGCTCCCCGCCTCTTCTGAGGCCGCCCGGGTCGCGGGTCGTCGCTCCCATAGGCTGGAGGGCATGCCGACCCGATCTGCGTGGACCTGCATCCTGTGGGATGTCGACGGGACCATCGTCGACGCCTCCGACGGGATCCTGCGCCGCCTGACCATCGCGCTGGAGCACTTCGGCAAGCGGCCTCCCACCCGCGCCGAGCTCGTGCACTGGATCGGGCCGCCCATGTTCGAGTCGTTCCAGGTCAACGTCGGCATGACTCCCGACGAGGCGACCGAGGCCGTGAGGTTCTACCGCGGTCTCAACAAGATCGACGGCTACACGACCGGCGCGAAGCTCTTCCCCGGGGTCGGGGAGCTGATCCGGGATGCCGCGGCCGCCGGCATCCCGCAGGCCACCGCCAGTTCCAAGCCCGAGGTGCAGGTCGTGGCGCTGATGGAGCACTTCGATCTGACGAGCTCGCTCAACGCCATCGTCGGGGCATCGCCCGACGAGAAGACCCTCAGCAGCAAGGCCGACGTGGTCGCCGAGGCGCTCCGCCGGCTGCGGGCCGCAGGCGTCGACACGAGTCGCCCGGTGCTGGTCGGGGACCGTCACCACGATGTCGAGGGCGCGGCGGAGCACGGCGTGCCCGTGATCTTCGTACGGTGGGGTTTCAGCTGGCCGCACGAGTCCGAGGGTGCTCAGGCGGTCGTCGACGACGTCGACCAGCTGCGCGCGCTGCTGCTGGTCGGCGAGGCCGCAGACGCGCCCGAGGGCGCGGATGACTGACCCCGCCGGGGCGATCCTCGGCTGGCTGGTGCCGGCCGTGGTCGTGTTCGGCGTGACGGCGATCGCGATCGCCGTCATCGTCTGGGCGGTGCGCCGCGCGCGCCGCGCGCCGCGGGCCCGGGCCGTCGCCGAGCAGGCACGCCAGCGCGCCGGCGCGACGCTCGTGCGCCTGGACGACGAGGTCGGCGAGCTCGACCTCGAGGTCGGCCTGTCGGGCGCCTTGTACGGCGGCGACGCGCCGGCGTCCCTGCGGCGGGCTCGGCTGACCGCACAGCATGTGCGCGACGACGCCTTCGAGGAGTACCGGGCGATCAGCGCGCCGGACGCTCTCCCGTCCGAGGTCGGCCGCACCGCCGCGCGCATCGACCGTCGTGCGGGCGAGGCGCTGGCGGCCGTCGCCGCGGCACGCGCCGAGCACGGCGCCTGGGTGCGCGCGAACGTGTCTGCCGCCGGTCAGGTCGACGCCGCGCGCCGCCGGCTGGCCGATCTGCGGGCGGGGATGGGCGATCCGGCCGCGCTCGTCGCCGATCTCTCGTCGCGCTTCGCCGAGGACGAATGGCAGGGCGCCTCACGCGCGGCCCGCGCCGCGCTGACCGAGGTCGCCGAGGCGGAGCAGCTGCTCGACGCTGCCGCCTCTCGGGCCGCCGATCCGTCACTGAGCGCGCTCCCGGAACTCGCCGCCGCAGAACGGGCGCTGCGCAAGGCAGAGACCGACGCCCGCCACCTCGAAGAGACGCACCGGCTCGTGCTGCAGGCCGCACAGGCTGTGCCCGACGAGATCGCCGCCGCGCGCGCCGCCCTCGCCTCGGCCTCTCACACCCGCCAGAATCTCGAGGCCGCCGACGCCGAACGGCTCGGCGACGAGCTGCGCGCGATCGAGGACGAGCTGAACCGCGTCGAGTCGGATGCCGCCCGCCGGCCGACCCGCACGGTCGACGCGATCGCGCGTCTGCGCGGCCGGCTCGACCTGGCGCTCGGTGACGCCCGCACGGCACAGCAGCGGCTGCGGAGTGCGCGGACGGCCCTGCCCGGCACCCTTGCGGCCGCTCGCAGCGCGATCGCCCAGGCCGAGGCATCCCTCGCCCACTCCGGCGCAGGAGCCGACGCCCGCTCCCGGCTGCTCTCCGCGCAGGACGAGCTCGCCCAGGCGCGGCAGGCGACCGACCCGGTCGCCGCGATCGACGCCGCACGACGCGCGCTGCGGGATGCCGAAGACGCCAAGGCGCTGGCGGACTACGCCCGTCTGTCACCCGGCCGCTGAACCGCGGTCGTCACAGCGGGAGCAGCAGAGGGACGAGCAGCACGCTCACCACCAGGGCGATGAGCGTCAACGGCGTCCCGACCTTGACGAAGTCCACGAAGCGGTAGCGGCCGGGCTCCACGACGAGGGTGTTGACCGGCGACGACACCGGCGTCATGAACGCCGACGATGCGGCGAGCGCCACCATCATCGCGAACGGGAGCGGCGAGACCCCCAGGTGGGCGGCCGTCGAGATCGCGATCGGCGCCATGAGCACGGCCGTCGCCGTGTTCGACACGAACAGGCCGATGACGGCGGTGAGCACGAAGATGCCGCCGAGCAGCACGGTGGGCCCCGCCCCGCCGAGCAGCGCGAGCAGACCGTCGACGACGAGGTCGACCCCTCCGGTGCGTTCCAGGGCGAGCGCGAACGGCAGCATCCCGACGATCAGCAGCAGCGTCGGCCAGTGGATCGCACGGTACGCGCTGCCCATGTCGATGCAGCGGAAGACACCCATGAGCAGGCACGCGATGAGCGCCGCGATGACGTTCGGAACGACGCCGGTCACCATCAGCACCACCATCACCAGCACGCTGCCGATCGCGAACACGGCCTGGTTCGCCGCGGGGGCCGCCTCGGCGGACTCGGCCGGCAGGTCCAGCAGGATGTAGTCGCGCGCGGTCCCACCGAGGCCCTGGATCGCCTGCCACGAACCGGTGACCAGCAGCGTGTCGCCCGCGGCGAGCCGGACGTCGGCGAAGTCGCCGTCGACCGTGCGCGCGCGATGGCGCACACCGAGCGCCTCCACCCCGTGCTCGGTGCTCAGGCGCAGCAGCTTCACGCTCCGGCCGATCGCAGCGGAGTCCGGCGCCACGAGCACCTCCGCGAGGCCCACCTGCCTGGAATACTCGTCGAAGAACCCCTCGGTCATCCTCAGGTGCTCCAGGCGCAGCCGCCGGCAGTCGTCCGTCGACAGGTCCACGTCCGCGAACAGCACGTCGTCCCTCGCGATCACCACGTCATCCGCGGTCAGGTGCACGGTGCGGCGGAACAGCCGCGACCGCTGGATCATCAGCACCGTCGTGCGGTGACCTCGGCGCAGCTCGAGCTCGGCCAGCGGCATCCCGATCAGCGGCGATCCGGCACCCACCCGGTAGCGGTGCGTTCGCGCATCGACGCCGTAGTCGGCGATGAGGCTGCCGAAGGTCCGCCGCGCGGCGGCGGGGCCGGCGGCGTCGCCCCCGAGGAATCGGCGGGCGAACAGCATGTACCCCACGCCGAGCGCGAGGACCGAGAGGCCGAACGGCGTGATGGTGAAGAACCCGAAGCCGTCGAGACCCGCACGTCGCAGCTCTGCGTCGATCACGAGGTTGGGCGTCGTGGCGATGAGGGTCAGCATTCCGCTGATCAGCCCCGCGAAGCTCAGCGGCATCAGGAGCATGCGCGCCGGCACCCCGGTGCGGGCGGCGATGCTCAGCGCGACCGGGATGAAGATCGCGACGACGCCGGTCGAGCTCATGACCGCGCCCAGCATCGCGACCGACAGCATGAGCAGCACGATCAGCCGGGCGGTGCTCGCCCCGGCCGTGCGGGCGAGCCAGTCCCCCAGCCTGTAGGTCACGCCCGTGCGCGCCAGGCCCTCGCCGACGACGAACAGCGCCGCGATCAGCACGACGTTCGGGTCGGCGAACCCGGCGAGCGTCTCGGGGACGGTGAGGATGCCGGTCAACGGCAGCGCGACGAGCATCAGGATCGCCACGACATCCATGCGCGGTCGGCCGACGGCGAACATCGCGACGGCGGCGACCAGCAGCACCAGGACGATCACGAGATCCAGCGACACGGCGTCCCCCTCGTTCGGCACGGTCCGGATGCCCTGCCACCTTAACAGCGCTCCCCCGGCCGCGCCCGTCGTCTCGCTACCCTGAACGCATGAGCGACGCTCCGACGCCTGCGCCGAAACGGATCCTCGCCACGGCGTCGCGGATCCCCGCGACCCTGGTCATGATCGGCGCCGTCCTCGTCGTGGGTGTCGTGTGGCAGGGACTGTGGCGGCCCTTCGAGAACTCGCCCGTGTTCGAGCTGGTGGCCTACGGGCTGCCGGCCTTCGAAGCCGGTCGCTGGTGGACACCGTTCACCGGCACGTTCTTCGTGAACCAGCCGTGGGTGTACGCGTTCACGATCACCAGCTTCGTCGGCATGGCGTACCTCGAGTTCCGCCGCGGCTCACGCGTGGCCCTCGCTTATTACTGGGTGGGGCAGCTGTTCGCGATCTGCGGGACGGCGCTGCTGCTGTGGCTGCTGGCCATGTTCCCGTGGGCGTGGGCGAACACCGAGGCGGCGGCGCTCGACGTAGGGGCCTCGGGCGGAACGATGGCGTGCATCGCGGCGGCCATCGGGCTCTTCCGCGCGCCGTGGCGGGTGCGCGCGTGGCTGGTGCTGCTGGGCACCGTCTTCGTCGCGATGCTGTTCTGGGGCGCCGTGGCGGACCTCGAGCATCTGATGGCCGTCCTGCTCGTCCTCTTCGTCGACCGGTCGCTGCGCATCCACCGCACCACGATCCGCGAACAGCGCCTGATCGCGTTCATCGCGGTGCTCGTACTCGGGGCCGTCGAGGTCATCACCCTCATCGTGCCCACCGATGGTCCGTTCGGTCCCACCGAGCCGGCATCCGGCGGATTCATCGACGTCGCGATCGACGCGGTCGTCATCCTCGTCGTCGCCGACGGCCTGCGTCGAGGCCGCCGGTGGTCGTGGATCGTCGCCGTCGTCCTGGCCGCGCTGAACATCCTCACGGCGGCGCTGATCGTCGTGCTGATCGTCCTGACCAGCGAGCGTCAGCTCGAGACGACGATCGACAGCGAGACCGAGCTGTCGCTCGCGAGCGGCGTCCTGTGGCTGCTGATGCTGATCTACCTCGTCTGGGTGCGGCGCGCCTTCCGCGCGCGCCGCCGCTCGCGCATCGGGCGCCAGCCGGCACCCACCGTCGACGACGTCGTGTCCATGCTCCACGCCAATGGTGGGGGCACCCTGTCGTGGATGACGACGTGGGAGGGCAACACCTATGCGCGCACGGCCGACGGCATCGTCGCCTACCAGCGTCGCGCCGGCGTGGCCCTCGCCCTCGCCGACCCGCTGGGCCCGGAGGCGACGCGTGCGGCCTCAGTCGACGAGTTCATCCACGACGCCGAGCGCGCAGGCCTCATCCCCTGCTTCTTCAGCGCGAGCGAGGCGACGCGGGCGGCCGTGCCGTCGTCGTGGCGCAGCCTCGTGGTGGCCGACGACACGATCGTCGACCTGGTCGGCCTGGAGTTCACCGGCAAGCGGTGGAACTCGGTGCGCACGTCCCTCAACCGGGCAGGCCGCGAAGAGATGACCTTCCGCATGACGCACCTGAAAGAGGAGCCGTGGGGCGTGCAGCAGCAGCTGCGGGCGATCTCGGAACTCTGGGTCGGCGACAAAGATCTTCCCGAGATGGGATTCACCCTCGGCACCCTCGTCGAGGCCGAGAGTCCCGAGGTGCGGCTGGCCCTCGCGATCGCGCCGAACGGGGATGTCGACGGGTTCCTGTCGTGGCTGCCCGTGTACGGCGGCGACGGCCGCGTGCGCGGCTGGACGCTCGACCTGATGCGCCGCCGCGACGGCGGCTTCGCGCCGGTGATGGAGTTCCTCATCGGCTCGTCGGCGCGGCTGTTCTCCGACGAGGGCGCCGAGATCATGTCGCTGTCGGGCGCACCCCTCGCGCACGACTACCCGCCCGACGCGGGTGTGATCGCAGCGCTCAGCGATCGGCTGGCCGACGCCCTGGAGCCCGTATACGGGTTCCGGTCGCTGCACCGCTTCAAAGAGAAGTTCCACCCGCGCTACGAGACCATGTACCTGCTCTACCGCGACGAGACCGACCTCACCCGCATCGGCGGAGCGCTCACCCGCGCGTTCCTGCCCGACGCGACACTGCGTCAGTTCGCCGGCGCCGGCCTGGAGCTGGTGCGCGGCGACAGCGGGGAGGACCGCTGACTGCTCGGGCCACTTCAGCGTGGCCTTCGAGCACGGCGAAGCCGCGGCATCCACGATCTGAAGAGAGGGGGATGCCGCGGCTCACTGATCGCACGAGGCGATCAGTCCGCTCGACTCAGAGCGGGCGGATGTTCTCAGCCTGGAGGCCCTTGGGGCCCTGGGCGATCTCGAACTCGACTCGCTGGTTCTCCTCGAGCGAGCGGTA
>NZ_JBQCIP010000282.1:0-16658 GCF_051953575.1 Microbacterium sp. | reverse complement strand
GCCCCGGTGCCCCCCCGGGAGGATTCGAACCCCCGACCTGGCGGGTAGAAACCGCTCGCTCTGTCCCCTGAGCTACGGAGGGAAGGGTGAGTTCCCAGATTACCCGGTCGCGCCACGCCGTCGCCGACTCTGGTTTCCCGGGGCGTCGCGGCGTAGCGTCGGCCTCGGAGGCATCGAAAGGAGTTCACGATGAGCACCACACAGACGCACCACCCTCTCTGGGTCGCCTTCGGCACCGGCGGCGTGGTCGGCAGCATCCGCAAGGACGACGGCGGCTACACGGTGACGATGGCCGGCGCCGACACGGTCGCGGGCACGTATCCGACGATGGAGGTGGCCAAGAGCGCCCTCCATGCCCGGATGATGCCGGGCAGCGACTGGCCCCGGTTCGAAGAGCACTGATTCCGCAGGCCGTCGCCCCTGTCGGCGCTCGTCAGGGCGCCGGCTCGGCGGCGGCCCCGTCTGCCGGGACCCGAGCGGTCGGGGCCGAATGGGTCGGACGTGCGCGCTCGGGAACGCGTTGCCGGCGCCCGGTGTCGAACAGTGGCAGCGCGACATGCACGAGCGGGCCGATGAGCGCCGCGAACAGCACCGTGCCGATTCCGACCGTCCCGCCGAGCATCCAGCCGATGGCGAGCACGGTCAGCTCGACGAGAGCCCGGCAGAGCCAGATCGGCCAGCCGAGCCGCGAGTTGAGCCCGGTCATCAGCCCGTCTCGCGGGCCCGGGCCGAATCGCGCGCCGATGTAGAGGCCGGATGCGATCGCGACGACGAGGATCCCTGCCAGGAGCGTCGCGGTCTGCGCCAGGAGCCCTGAGACCGGCGGTACGATGCCCAGCACGAGCTGCATGCTGGTGCCGACGAGAAGGATGTTCGCGATCGTCCCGACGCCCGGCTTCTGTCGCAGCGGGATCCACAGCAGCAGCACGAAGAAGCCGACGATGTTGGTGATCCACCCGATGCCGATTCCGGTCCGCAACGACAGGCCCTGGGCGAAGACCGTCCACGGGTCGACGCCGAGTCCTGCCTCGACCGTGAGAGCGCACCCCGCGCCGTAGAGAAACAGGCCGATCAGCAGTTGGGCGACGCGACGACTCATGAAGCCATCCAATCGCAGTATTGGCTCGGTATAAACAGGCCAATGTCGCTACTCTGGCCTCATGGACTCCCGTGTCTCCGCCCGCGCCCTAGCCGCCGCGCTCGGGGGCTGGCGCACCCGTGAACCTGCGTACGAGGCGCTTGCCGACGGCATCCGGCTCCTATGTCTGGACAATCGCATCGCGCCGCGGACCGCTCTGCCCGCGGAGCGCGAACTCTCGGCGGCACTCCACGTGAGTCGCAGCACCGTCGCCGCGGCATACCGGAGCCTGCGTGACACCGGACACATCGCCAGTCTGCGAGGCTCGGGCAGCGTGACACTGCCCGTCGGGCATCGAGACACGGGCCGTGCCGCTGCGACGGACGGCATGATCGACCTTCAGCAGGCCAGCCCGCCCGCCTGGCCGGGGCTGGCGGGCGTCATGGCCGAGGCTGCCGCGAATTCGGCGGCGCTGATCTCGCGCGTCGGCTACGACGTGCTCGGCGGGGCCGACCTCCGCGCGGCGATCGCGGAGCGCTACTCGCGGCGGGGGATCCCCACGTCGCCTGCGGAGGTGCTCGTCACCACCGGTGCACAGAGCGCGATCCATCTGGTGTCGTCGGTGCTTCTGGGAAGGGGCGACCGGGTCGTGGTCGAGACTCCGACGTACCCGCACGCCGTCGACGCCCTCCGACGGGCCGGAGGGCGCCTGGCGGGCGTCCCCGTGACGACCGACGACGGATGGGACGTCGATCGTGCCGAGCAGGTGTTCGCCCGCACCCTGCCGGTCATGGCGTACCTGATGCCCGACTTCCAGAACCCCACCGGGCGGAGCATGACCGCCGAAGAGCGATCGGCCATCCTGAGCGCGGGGGAGCGCGCGGGCACGGTCCTCGTGCTCGACGAGACCACCGGTGACCTCGATATCGACCGCGGACCCATGGCTTCAGGGTTCGTCGATGCCGAGCCCGGAACAGTCGTGCGCATCGGCTCGCTCGGCAAGACCGTGTGGGGCGGGCTGCGCGTCGGCTGGGTGCGTGCCGACGGCGAGCTCATCCGCCGGCTGGTCGCCGCGCGCCCGGCGCACGACCTCGGCACTCCGGAGTTCGAGCAGGCCATCGCCGCCCGTCTGCTCGGCGACTTCGACGCGATCGTCGCCCAGCGCTCCGCGCTGCTGCGTGCCGGAAGGGATGCGGTCGTGGCCGCACTCCGCGCGCAGCTCCCGTCATGGCGCATCCCGGACGTCCATGGCGGTGTGGCCCTGTGGATCGAGCTCGACGCTCCGCTCAGCTCCGCACTCGTGATCGAGGCGCGGTCGCGCGGCGTGCTGCTCACCGCCGGCTCGCGGTTCTCGATCGAAGGCGGGCATGACCGGCATCTGCGCGTGCCGTTCACGTCGCCGCCCGACGACATGGTGCGCGCCGCACGCGTGCTGTCGGATTCTTGGGCGGCGGTGAAGGCCGGCGCGCCGGCGTCCATGGTGGAACACGCGGATGCAGTGGTCTGAGAGCGCCTCAACGCCCGAGTCGTAGGCATTCGACGGCGTCATCGGCGCTCCAGAAGTCGCCGAGGTCGCGGAATGCATGGGTGGCGGCGTGGAACCGACGCGCGCGGAAGCGCGTCTCTCCGCCTTCGGGGACGGCCTGGAGATGGCCGATGACGAGACCGGCGGGGTCCCGCACCCGCCACAGACCGGGGGCGGCGGGATCGAGCCGCACTCGCGCGCGGGCCGAGACGTGAGGCGGGGTCAGCCCGCGCGTTTCGAGGATCATCGTCATGTTCTCTCCTTCCGCTTCGAAGATACGTTCTACCTCCGACACTGCGAGGAGACGGCTCCCTTCCTCCCCAGCGACCGTGGTCGGCACGGTTCTCCCCAGATCGCACGGGAGAAGTCCCGTCGCACCTCGGGCCCGGACAGGCTGTTCCCATCCGCCGGCGCCTTCGGGCACGGGGCGCCGGCGGATCCGGGGACAGCCCTCGGATCCGAGAGAGAGGAACCGACATGAGCGATCTGTACGACACCATCACCGTCACGGGGAACGTGGCGAGCGAGCCGCAGTTCAAACGCACGCAGAACGGCGTGGCGATCACCTCGTTCCGCGTGGCGAGCGGACAGCGGAAGTACGACAGGCAGGCGGAGCGATGGGTCGACTCCGGCACGAACTGGTACACGGTCTCGGTGTTCCGCGGTCTCGCGGACCACGCGTTCGCGTCGCTCCACCGCGGCGACCGCGTGATCCTCACCGGTCGGCTGCGGCAGCGCGAGTGGGAGAGCGGCGACAAGAGCGGCATCGCCTTCGACATCGAGGCCGATGCGGTCGGTCACGATCTGCTGTGGGGCACCACCACCTTCGTCAAGGACGAGCGGCGCCGCGCCGTCGACCCCGTGCCCGTCGACGCGTGGCAGACCACCGCCGACGCGGATGCCTGGGCCGCCCCCGGCGTCGGAGGCGCTGAGCAGGCCGACGTCCCCGAACTGGTGGGTGCTCATGCCGGAGGAGGCGCCGGCGACGCCGATCCGGCGGACGCACCGTTCTGAGGATGCCGGTCCCACGGCGTTCAGAGGGGAGCCGGGCACGCGCACGTAGACTGCGTCCGTGTCCCGACTCCCTGCACCGGCCGCGAACGCTGTGACGACACGAATGCGGCGCGGAGCGGTCGGGCTGCTGACGATGACGGTCATCGGTGTCCTGGCCGCCTGTGCACCGGTCGCGCCGGCACCCACGCCGAGCGGAACCTCGATCTCGCTCACGACCGGGCCGACATCCGGCGGCTCACCGAGCGCCGGCGCGACAGACTCGCCGGCGCCGGCGCCGACCCTCGTGCCGGACGGCACCGCGGCGGACAACCTGCCGTACTTCGCAGCAGTCACGGCCGCGGTCTGGGCGACGGACTCGCGCGTGTCGGGGCGCGCCTACATCGACGCGCTCGTGGCAGCCGGTTTCGACAAGACGGCGATGCAGGTCACCAGCGACACCTCCACCGTCGGCAACCCGGCGGAGAGCATCCAGTTCTCCGTCCGGTGGGGTGACGAGTGCCTTGTCGGCCAGATCGGCCCGGCCACCGGCGATCCGGTCACCGTCGTGGTGCCGGTCGTGGCCGAGGGGACGTGCCTCATCGGCCAGACCCGGCCCATCGACTGGTGACCGCGGCCACCGAGCGCGCGTGCACGGCCGGTAGGCTGGGACGCTGACGTCTGATGCAAGGAGAACGAGAACCCGATGGCTGAGTACATCTACTCGATGGTCCGCGCCCGCAAGGCGGTCGGCGAGAAGCTGATCCTCGACGACGTGACCATGGCATTCCTGCCGGGCGCCAAGATCGGCATGGTGGGCCCGAACGGCGCCGGAAAGTCGACGATCCTCAAGATCATGGCGGGGCTCGACACCCCGTCCAACGGCGAGGCGAAGCTGTCACCCGGATTCACGGTCGGCATCCTCATGCAGGAGCCCGAGCTGGACGAGTCCAAGACGGTGCTGGAGAACATCCAGGAGGGCGTCGCCATCAAGGCGAAGCTGGACCGCTTCAATGAGATCTCCGGTCTCATGGCCGACCCGGACGCCGACTTCGACGCGCTCCTGGCCGAGATGGGCACGCTGCAGGAAGAGATCGACGCCGCGGACGCGTGGGACCTGGACTCGCAGCTCGAGCAGGCGATGGACGCGCTGCGCACTCCGCCGGCCGATGCCTCGGTCGCGAACCTGTCGGGTGGTGAGCGGCGCCGCGTCGCCCTCGCGAAGCTGCTCCTGCAGAAGCCCGACCTCCTCCTGCTCGACGAGCCGACGAACCACCTCGACGCCGAGAGCGTGCTGTGGCTCGAGCAGCACTTGCAGAAGTACGCGGGCGCCGTGATCGCCATCACGCACGACCGGTACTTCCTCGACAACGTCGCGGAATGGATCGCCGAGGTCGACCGCGGCCGGCTCATCGGCTACGAGGGCAACTACTCGACCTACCTCGAGAAGAAGGCCGAGCGGCTCGCCATCCAGGGCAAGAAGGACGCGAAGCTCGCCAAGCGTCTGGCCGAAGAGCTCGACTGGGTCCGCTCGAACCAGAAGGGCCGCCAGGCGAAGTCGAAGGCCCGTCTGGCCCGCTACGAAGAGATGGCCGCCGAGGCGGACCGGACCCGCAAGCTCGACTTCGAAGAGATCACGATCCCGCCGGGGCCGCGTCTGGGCAGCGTCGTGATCGAGGCCAAGAAGCTCCAGAAGGGCTTCGACGGCCGCTCGCTCATCGACGGGCTGAGCTTCACCCTGCCGCCGAACGGCATCGTCGGCGTCATCGGCCCCAACGGTGTCGGAAAGACCACGCTGTTCAAGACGATCGTCGGCCTCGAGCCGCTCGACGGCGGCGACCTCAAGATCGGCGAGACGGTCAAGATCAGCTACGTCGATCAGTCGCGCGCGAGCATCGACCCCAATAAGACGCTGTGGGAAGTCGTCTCGGACGGCCTCGACATCATCACTGTCGGCAAGACCGAGATCCCCTCGCGGGCGTACGTCTCGAAGTTCGGTTTCAAGGGGCCCGACCAGCAGAAGAAGGCGGGTGTGCTCTCCGGCGGTGAGCGCAACCGTCTCAACCTCGCCCTCACGCTCAAAGAGGGCGGCAACCTGCTGCTCCTCGACGAGCCGACGAACGACCTCGACGTCGAGACGCTGCAGTCGCTCGAGAACGCCCTGCTGGAGTTCCCCGGCTGCGCCGTCGTGATCACGCACGATCGGTGGTTCCTCGACCGCATCGCGACGCACATCCTGGCCTACGAGGGCACCGAGGAGAACCCCGACCAGTGGTACTGGTTCGAGGGCAACTTCGAGGCCTACGAGGCGAACAAGATCGACCGCCTCGGCGCGGATGCGGCCCGCCCGCACCGGACCACGTACCGCAAGCTGACGCGTGACTGACACGGCAGGCACGGAGGCCGCTCCCGTCGGGGGCGGCCTCCGGCTGCACGTCCCCATCCACGTGCGGTGGGGCGACCTCGACGCGTTCAACCACGTCAACAACACGTCGATGCTGAAGCTCCTCGAAGAGGCGCGCGTCCGCGCGTTCTGGATCCCCGCCCCGGGTGAGGACGCCCCCACGACGGCGGTGCTCGATTCCAGCATCCACAGCGGCGTGCTGACGCTCATCGCGCGGCAAGAGATCGAGTACCTCGCTCCCGTGCCCTACCAGCGGCATCCGCTCGACGTGCAGATGTGGTTCGGCAAGATCGGCGGATCGAGCATCGAGGTCTGCTACGAGGTCTACAGCCCCGTCGAGGCCCAAGACGTCCCGCGCGTGCTCTATGCGCGGGCGACCACGGTCGTCGTGAAAGTGGATGCCGCCACAGGCCGCCCGCTCCGCCTGACGGCGGCCGAGCGCGACGCGTGGTCGCCGTACGTCGGCGAGCCCATCCGCTACGCACACCGCCACTGAGCGGCGGGGGAGCGCGCGTCAGGCCTGCGTGGCGCGGTCCTCCGGGACACGCACCATGATCTCCTGCGCCACGCTGGCGAGCAGCGCGCCGCGGGCGCTGTAGATGCGGCCCGTGGCCAGTCCGCGGCCGCCGCGGGCGCTCGGGGACTCCTGGACGTACAGCATCCATTCGTCCACCCGACCGAACCTGTGCCACCACATCGCGTGGTCGAGGCTCGCCACCTTGAGGCCGGGCGTGGTCCAGGCGATCCCGTGTGCGCGCAGGATGGACTCCTGGATCGTCAGGTCGGTCAGGTACGCCAGCGCCGCGCGGTGGATCGCCGGGTCGTCGGGGATCTGCCGGCGCACCCGCATCCACACCATCTGCTCGGGCTGCTGCGGCCCCTCGACGGCCGTGTAGATCGGCGACGGGATGTGCCGCAGCTCCACCGGCCGGTCGGTGAAGAACCTCTTCGACATCGGGTGAAGGCCGTCCAGCCGCGCCTCGATGTCGGGCAGGTCATCGGGATGCGGCACGCCGGCCGGCATCGCCGCCTGATGTTCCAGGCCCGGATCCTCGTCCTGGAACGACGCGATCATCGAGAAGATCGGCACGCCCTCCTGGTAGGCCTGGGTGCGTCGGGTCGAGAACGAGCGTCCGTCGTGGATGCGGTCGACCGAGAACGTGATGCCCTTCGCCGAGTCGCCCGGCCGCAGGAAGTAGCCGTGCATCGAGTGCACCTTGCGGTCATCCGGGAGGGTGCGGGATGCCGCAACGATCGACTGCGCGAGCACCTGGCCCCCGTAGACCCGGCCGAGCGGCATCGACTGCGAGCGCCCCGTGAAGATGTCCTCCGTCGTGCGCGCGTCGGAGCCGCTGAGGTCGAGCACCGAGAGCATCGACGCGACGGCGTCGGCGGGAGGATCGGCGGGGTGCTCGGCGTTCACGGGTCTCCTCGACGTCGGGTGCGTGGATGGGGGCGACGGGCGCCCGTCGTTCCGCTTGGTAGCTTAGGGGCGATGCCTCCCCGCCTGCTGTTCGCCGATCCTTCCTCCGCCGCGGACGCGCTCACCTTCGCCGGCCGCGCCGCCCGCTTCACGGACGAGGGCGTGCGCCTGCAGGCGTCGGGCGGCGTGCTGGCGATGACAGCCGCCCCGCTGGCGCCGAAGGGGCTGGGCGACGCGACGCCGACCGTGCTCGCGATGCGCACGCTCGCCGCCGACCCCGAGCTCGTGTGCGACCTCGTGGTGGACGCATCCTCCCTGGCCGCCGTCGCCGACGACCCGCTCGCCCTGACGCTGCCCGAGACGGCGCTGTCGGCCGCCTGGGCGGGGATCGCGCCACCGCGCAGCGGGTGGGCGCCGCGCCCCGGCATAGAGGCGTCCACGCTGGCGGCCAAGGCGCAGGGCGGCATCGCCCGGGTCTCGGACGCGGTGCCGACGGATGCCGGCGAAGACGTCGTCCGTGCGGTGCGCGCGGCCGTGTGGGGTGCACCCGACGACGAGCTCGGCGGGCTGCCGCTCGGCGTGGCGTTCGCTGCGCTCAGCATGGGGTTCATCAGCGGCGCAGAGACCTCGCGCGTGTTCGCGAACGGCCCATGGACACGGGTCACTCTCGACCGCGGTCACGTCGTCGTTCGCGGGCCCCTGGTTTCAGGTCTGACGCCCGTGCGGCGCACCGGACGCGCCGACTGAGATCGGCGCGGCCCGGCGCGGAGCAGGTCAGACGGCCGCTGCGGCCGCCCGGCCGGCGACCCGCCCCGAGAAGAGGCATCCTCCGACGAAGGTGCCTTCCAGCGCGCGGTAGCCGTGCACGCCGCCGCCCCCGAACCCGCTGGCTTCGCCTGCCGCGTAAAGTCCCGGCACCGGTTCCCCGTTCGCACCGAGCGCGCGGGCCGACAGGTCCGTCTCGATGCCGCCCAGAGACTTGCGGGTCAGCACGTGGAGCTTGACGGCGATCAGCGGCCCGGAGTCGCGCGCGAGGATGCGGTGCGGGCTCGCCGTCCGGATGAGCCGGTCGCCGCGGAACGCGCGCGCCGAGCGCAGCATCGCGATCTGCGCGTCCTTCGTGAAGTCGTTGTCGATCTCGCGATCGCGCGCCTCGACCTCGAACCGCACCCGCTCCGGATCCAGTGCTTCGCCGCCCGGCAGCGCCTGCATGCCCGCGATGAGGTCGTCCAGCTTCTCGCGCACGACGAAGTCGGCCCCCTTGTCCATGAACGCCTGCACAGGGCCGGCAGCGCCCTTGCCGAGCCGCGACTTCGCCAGCAGCCGTACGTCCTTGCCGGTGAGGTCGGGATTCTGCTCGCTGCCCGAGAGCGTGAACTCCTTCTCGATGATCTTCTGCGACAGCACGAACCACGAGTGGTCGTACCCGGTCGCACGCAGGTGGGCGAGGGTGCCGAGCGTGTCGAAGCCGGGGAACAGCGGGACGGGCAGCCGCGTGCCGGTGGCATCCAGCCACACCGACGACGGACCGGGGAGGATGCGGATGCCGTGGTCGGGCCACACGGGATCCCAGTTCTGGATGCCCTCGACGTAGTGCCACATGCGGTCGCCGTTGATGAGGCGGGCGCCGGCGGCCTCGGCGACCGGCTGCATCGAGCCGTCGACGTACGCCGGGACGCCGGTGATCATCGTCTGCGGGGGAGTGCCCAGGCGCGCGGGCCACCACCGGCGCACGAGCTCGTGATTGCCGCCGATGCCGCCCGATGCGACGATCGTCGCCTGCGCGGCCACCGTGAACGTGTCGACGGCGTCGCGCGAGCTCGCCACACCCCGTGCGGCGCCGGAGGGCTCGAGGATCTCGCCCTCGGCGCCGGTGACGACACCGTCCTCGACGGTCAGCGCGGTGACCTTGTGGCGCGGCAGGATCGTCACCCGGCCGTCGGCCTCGGCGGCCTCGACCTCCGCCTGGAAGGGGGCGACGATGCCGGGGCCGGTGCCCCAGGTGATGTGGAACCGCGGCACCGAGTTGCCGGGGCCGGTGGCGGTGTAGCCGCCGCGCTCCGCCCACCCCACGATCGGGAAGAACCCGACGCCCTTCTCGCGCAGCCACGCGCGCTTCTCCTGGTGCGCGAACTGCAGGTATGCCTCGGCCCACCGGCGCGGCCACAGGTCCTCATCGCGGTCGAAACCGGCGTTGCCGAACCAGTCCTGGCGGGCGAGCTCGAGAGAGTCCTTGATCCCGAGGCGGCGCTGCTCGGGGGAGTCCACAAAGAACAGGCCGCCGAACGACCACCAGGCCTGGCCACCGAGGTTGGTGCGAGGCTCCTGATCGACGATCGTGACCTTCTTGCCCGCGGCGGCGGCTTCGGCGGCGGCGACGAGTCCGGCCAGCCCCCATCCGATCACGAGCACGTCGGTGCGATGGGTGGCTGCGGGCATGTCGACTCCTTCGTCGGCCGGGGGGATCTCGGGTGGGCTGTCAGCGGGTGGGTTCGGTGCTGGTCGGCGGGACGGCCGTGACAGGAAGGGATGCCGCGGCCCGGGCGCCTGCCGCGGGCCCGATGCCGGACGGCTCGAACGTGTTCACCATCGCCTGCGCGGCGCGCTGGAGGTAGTCCCACAGGGTCGCCTCGTGCAGCGGGGGAAGCTCCAGCGCATCGACGGCGACACGCATGTGTGCGAGCCAGCGGTCACGCGCGTCGGGATTGACGTGGAACGGCGCGTGACGCATCCGCAGCCGCGGGTGGCCCCGCTCCTCGCCGTACGTCGTCGGGCCGCCCCAGTACTGCTCCAGGAACGTCGTCAGCCGGTGCTTGGCGGGGCCCAGGTCCTCTTCGGGATACATCGGCCGCAGCACCGCGTCATCGGCGACACCCGCGTAGAACGCGTCGACGAGGCGGACGAACGTGTCGTGGCCGCCGACCTCGTCGTAGAAGCTCATCGGGGTCGCATCGCTCATGACTGTCCTCCGGGAGTCGCGCTGGGGTCTTCGTCGGGCGACGGCGGCTTCTTCTTGGACGTGCGCTTGGGCTTCCACACGGCGCCCTCGGCGGCAGGCGTGACGGGATTGGGCCGCGTCTTCGGCGGATTGGCGCCGCGCACGCGCTGGGCGCCTTCGAGGCCGGTGGGCATGACAGCGGTGAGCGAGGGGAGCGAGATGCCCATCTCGTCGATGGCGTGCTTCAGCCGCATGCGCAGCTCCCGCGCCACGTCGTCCTTGGCGTTGGCCCGGGTCTTGATCACGAGGCGGATGACCAGGGCGTCGCCCGAGATCGACTCCAGGCCCCACACCTCGGGCTGCTCGATGATCCGCGTGCGCCACTTGGGATCCTTGGCGAGCCCGCGGGCGGTGTCGAGCATGACCCGCTCGACCTCGTCGATGTCGGAGTCGACCGCGACCGAGAGGTCGAGGATGACGCGCGACCAGCCCTGCGAGAGGTTGCCGATGCGTGTGATCTCGCCGTTGCGGACGTACCAGAGGGTGCCGTTCACGTCACGCACATGCGTGACGCGCACGCTCACGTACTCCACGATGCCGGTGGCCAGGCCGAGGTCGACGACGTCGCCGATGCCGACCTGGTCCTCGGCGACGATGAAGATGCCGTTCAGGACGTCCTTGACGATGTTCTGCGCGCCGAAGCCGAGGCCGGCGCCGACAGCGGCGGTCAGCAGGGTCAGCGAGCCGAGGGCCGTGGGCGCGAGCACGTTGATGATGAGCAGCAGCGCGATGATCACGACGGTGACGTTGACGATGTTGCTGAGGATCGACCCCAGCGTCCGCGTGCGCTGCACCAGGCGGACTGAGGCGAGCGGTGAGCGCTCCAGCGCCTGGGTGTCGTCGACGTTGGCCTTCGACTTCGCGCCGTTCACGATGCGGTTCACGACGCGGCGGATCACGAGGCGCAGGATCCAGACGAGCAGGAAGGCGCCGACGATGATGCCGACCACGGCGAGCACGTTCCATCCCGCAGACACGAAGAACTCCCCGACGCTCTGCCAGAAGGTGGCAGTGGTGATGGCGGGGGGATCCTCGAGGGGCACGGAAGTCATCTCCACAAGCCTAACGATCGCGGCCTTGGAAAGACCTCAGCGCACGGGCGGGAGCGGGTCGTGGTCGTCGAGCAGCCGAAGGCGGTGGGCGAGGATGACGGCGTGCACCCGGTCCCGTGCGCCGATCTTCGCCAGCACCCTGCCGACGTGCGTCTTGACGGTCGACTCGCTCAGGAACAGCTGCTGTGAGATCTCGCTGTTGGTGTACCCGCGCCCCATCGCCAGGAACACCTCGCGTTCGCGCTCGGTGAGCTCGCCCGTCGGGTCAGGGATCACGGGCTGCGCGGTCGGCTGCGATCCCAGGCGGTTCAGCAGCACCCGCGTGATCCGCGGCGAGAGCGGGGTGTCGCCGCGGTGCACGGCGCGGATGGCCGACGTGAGCTCGGCCCGCTGCGCATCCTTCAGCAGGAACCCGCTGGCTCCGGCATCCAGCGCTCCGAAGGCGTACTCGTCGAGGTCGAACGTGGTGAGCACGAGCACGCGTGTGTCGGGGGCGAGGCGGGCGATCAGGGCGGTCGCCGCGATGCCGTCGAGGACCGGCATCCGCACATCCATCAGCACGACGTCCGGACGCAGCCGCACCGCGAGGTCGGCGGCCTCCTGCCCGTCGCCTGCTTCGCCGACGACCTCCAGGTCGTCCTCCGATTCGAGGACGAGCCTGAAGCCGACGCGGATGAGCGCCTGGTCGTCGGCGATCAGCACCCGGATGGGGGCGGCATCGCTCATCGGTCGTCCTCTCGGGGCGGGGTGGGCTCGGCGTCGGGCGCGGTCGCGGGGATGGAGGCCGTGAGGTCCCAGCCACCGGCGCCGTCGGGACCGGCCGACAGCGTGCCGCCGATGTGCGCCGTGCGCTCGGCGATCCCTCGCAGACCGAAGCCGCCCGCCCCGAGGGACGGCTCGGCCCGGTCGTTGTGCACCGTGACGATGGTGGCCTCCGCGCCGTGCTCGACGCTCACGCGGATGGCGGTGGCCGAGGGGGCGTGCCGCATGGCGTTGGTGACGCCCTCCTGCACGATGCGGCCGACGGCGTACTGCGCCGCGTCCGACAGTTCGGCCGCCCCGGTGACGACGAGGGTGGCGGGGTACCCGGCGCGCTGCGCCGAGGCGACGACGTCGTACGGCGACACGGGCGCGAGGGGCGCGAGCGGGGCGTCCGCGTCGCCGTCGCGCAGCACGCCGAGCATCATGCGCATCTCGGTGAGCGCCTCGCGCGCGGTGCCGGCCGCAGCTTCCATGGCGCCGCGGGCACGGTCGACGTCGGGTGTGGCGGCGGCGCCTTCGGCGAGGGCCACGATCACCGTCAGCGAGTGCGACACGACGTCGTGCATCTCGCGGGCGATGCGGGCGCGTTCGTCCGCCGCAGCGAGCTGCGCCTGCTGGTCGCGCTCGACGACGAGCTGGCGTGAGCGGTCGATGACGGCCTCCAGATACCGCTTGCGGTTGCCGATGTTGATGCCGACGAGTGCGCCCACAAGTGCGACGACGGCCGCAGCCAGCAGCGCGTTCAGCGCGGCCTGCAGATCGGCGGCGCCCACGAGCACGCTCACTGCGCCGACCACCGCGATCGCGCCCATGCCCACGCCGTACGCGATCCAGCACAGGCGGCTCGACCCGTAGACGGCGACGGCGTACATCGAGAGGATCAGCAGCGGCGAGCCGGCGGCCGACGGATACGCGAGCATCACGAGCTGCAGCAGCACGGCGAGCGCGTAGGGCACCAGCGGCCACCGGCGGCGCAGCAGGAGCGATGCGGCGGCCGCGAGGGCGATCCCAATCGAGACGATGTGGAACGCCGCCCCGGGATCGGCGTCGCCGGTGCCGACCGGGCCGGCCGTGGTCAGGGCGATGGCGAGGCCGATGAGCGCGACGAGGATGTCGGTGAAGAGCGGATGCCGGGCCCAGAACCGCCGGATCACGCCGGGCGGGCGTGGCAGCAGCAGCTCCGCATCCACCGGTTCGGATGCGGAGCTGCGGCGAGGTGCCATGGGCTCGACTCTACGCGTCACGCGTGCGCAGGACGCCCCAGCCGATCAGCAGCGGGATGAGCGTCCAGCCGGCCAGTGCGAGCAGGGCGGGCACGATGTCCTCGGCCCCGGGGGCCGTGAGCGTCGAGGCCGCGTTCATCGGCAGGTACCTGCCGAGGTCGACGATCCAGCGCCATCCCTCGCCGGCCATGGTGAACATCGTGACCACGATCGGCAGGACGAACAGCACGCCCACCGTGCTCGCGATCGCACCGGCGCCGTTGCGCACGATGAAGCCGAAGCCGAGGCCGATGAGGGTGAAGGCCACCATGGACAGCACGCCGTAGGCGAGGGGGACGATCGAGAGCGACGGCTCGGACCGGTCGATGCCCTGCGCAAGGAGCGGCGCCGTGGCGACGATCGCGATCACGTACGTCACGACGGTGACCACCGCCATGAGCGCCGCGATGACGACGGCCTTGGCGGCGACGACGGCTCCGCGTCGCGGCTCCGCGGTCAGTGTCGAGCGGATCATGCCGGTCGAGTACTCGCCGGTGATCACGATCGCCCCCAGGATGCCCGCTACGAGCATCGTGAACTGGATCGGCATGAGGATGGCGCTGACGGCGGGGAAGCCCGGACCGAAGCTCGACGACGCGCCCGCGATCATCATCGAGATGCCGATGGACAGCGCCGCCGTGATCCCGAGCGACCACCACGTGGAGCGCACCGATGTGATCTTGATCCATTCGCTGCGCAGCAGGTGTCCGAAGGTGAGGCGGTAGGGCGAAGCGGTGCGCGTGCGCGTGGCCGGTGCGGCGGCGACGGCGGTCATGAGATCTCCTTGGTCTTGTACTCGACAGAGCTCTCGGTGAGGGCGAGGTACGCCTGTTCGAGCGAGCCGGTCGTGGTGGTCAGTTCGTGGACGGGGATGCCGTGGGCTGCGGCGGTGTCGCCGACGAACTCCGGGGTCACGCCCGTGATCTCGAGCAGTCCCGGCGTGGTGCTGGTGATGCTCACGTCGGGGCCGGCCACGAGGCCTGCCAGTTCGGCGGCGCGCGGACTGCGCACGCGCATCGAGATGGTCGTCCAGGCCCGCACGAGGTCGTCGAGCGGTGCGTCGGCGAGCACGCGCCCGCGTCCCAGCACGACGATGTGGTCGGCCGTCTGAGCCATCTCGCTCATGAGGTGACTCGACAGCAGTACGGTGCGGCCTTCGGAGGCCGCGTGGCGAACGAAGTCGCGCACCCAGCGCACCCCTTCGGGGTCGAGTCCGTTGACGGGCTCGTCGAGGATGAGGGTCTGCGGGTCGCCGAGCAGCGCCGAGGCGATGCCCAGCCGCTGTCCCATGCCGAGCGAGAACTTGCCCGCACGCTTGTTCGCGACCGAGTCGAGGCCCGTGATCCGGATCACCTCGTCGACGCGGGAGAGCGGGATGCCGTGGGTCGCCGCCATCGCCCGCAGGTGGTTGCGCGCCGTGCGGCCGGTGTGGACGGCCTTGGCGTCGAGGAGCACGCCCACCTCGGTGAGCGGTGCGCGCAGCGCCCGGTAGTCCTGCCCGTCGACCGTGGTGCGCCCGGACGTCGGGCGATCGAGCCCGACGATCATCCGCATCGTGGTGGACTTGCCGGCGCCGTTCGGGCCGAGGAAGCCCGTCACCTTCCCGGGCTGGACGGTGAACGACACACCGTCAACGGCGGTCTTGTCCCCGAATCTCTTCGTGAGCTCTTCTGCAACGATCATGCATCCGACGCTACGGGCGCGCCTGCGTCATCCGCGTCCTCCTGCGGTGCCGTCGTGCTGTGCGGAGGCGGTACCGCGGGATGATTCCTCGTGCCCATACGGCGGATGCCTCAGCCCGCACGCGCGGGCCGAGGCATCCGATCGATCTGCAGCTCGACTACTGCGCGTCGCGGTCCTGGACGGCGAGGGCACGCTCGACGCCGGCGAGGTTCTCGGCGACGAGACGGCGCAGCGCGGGTGCGGCGTCGGCGTTGGCCTCGAGCCACGCGCGCGTCGCATCGCGCAGTGCGACGTCGGCGAGCGGAGCCGGGTAGAGGCCCACGATCAGGTACTGCGCGATCTGGTAGGTGCGCGAGTTCCAGATCGGCAGCAGCGCGTCGAAATAGCGCGCGACGTAGTCGCCCAGCAGGTCGCGACCGGCCGGGTGCACGAAGCCGAGCGCCGCGGAGCGGACGATCGTGTTGGGCTGATCGTCGTTGTCGACGAGCGAGGCCCACGCCGCGTCCTTCGCCTCGGCCGAGGGGAGGGCCGCCTTCGCCTGCGCGGCGAACTCACCGCCCTTGGCCGTGTTGTCGGCCTCCAGCGCCGCGTCGATGTCGGCGGCGGTCACGGCGCCCCCGGCGGCCAGCGAGACGAGCAGCTGCCACGACAGGTCGGTGTCGACCTCGAGTCCCTCGAACGACTCGGCGCCCTCGCGCACCGCGCGCACCTTGTCCCACTGAGCCGCCGTGGCCGCCGCGGACGCGAAGGCCGTCACGAACTGCAGCTGGCTGTCGCTGCCGGCCTCTGCTGCCTGCGCCAGCTCCCACAGCGCGTCGGCGACCTTGGCGCGAGTGGCGTCGCGCTTCTCGGGCGCGACGTACGAGTTCGCGGCGAGCTGCAGCTGCGCGAGCGTCGTGCGGACCGTCGTCGACTCGGTCTCTGCGCCGATGTTGCGCAGCACGAGGTCGATGTAGTCGCTCGGGGAGGCCTCGGCATCCCGGGTCTGATCCCACGCGGCGCCCCACACGAGGGAGCGGGCGAGCGGGTCGCTGATCTTCGCGAGATGCTCGATCGCCGTGGCGATCGAGCGCTCGTCGAGGCGGATCTTGGCGTAGGCGAGATCATCGTCGTTGAGCAGCACGAGATCGGGCCGCTCGATGCCCTTGAGCTCCGGCACCTCGGTGAGGTCGCCGTCGACGTCGAGCTCTACGCGGTGGACGCGCACGAGCGCATCGCCGCGCAGGCTGTAGAAGCCGACCCCGAGGCGGTGCGGACGGATCGTCGGGTAGTCGGCGGGTGCCGTCTGGACGATCGCGAAGCGCGTGATCCTGCCGTCGACATCCGTCGCGATCTCGGGCGAGAGCGTGTTGACGCCGGCGGTCTCGAGCCACTTCTTCGACCAGGTGCCGAGCTCCCGGCCGCTGGTCGTCTCGAGCTCGACGAGGAGGTCGGACAGCTCGGTGTTCGAGAACTGGTGCTTCTTGAAGGAGGCCGCCACG
>NZ_JBQCIP010000281.1:0-16803 GCF_051953575.1 Microbacterium sp. | reverse complement strand
CGGCATGTCGTTCGAGCAGGAGTGGGTCGAGATCGAGCACGCCGACGTCCAGGTCGGTCGTGGACTCGGCGCGCTCGACATGGTGCGCGCGATCGCCGAGGGCCGTCCGCACGTGGCGTCGGGTGAGCTCGGCTTCCACGTGCTCGACATCCTGCTCTCTGCGCAGGAGTCCGCCGCGACGGGTGCGACGGTCGTCGTCGAGAGCACCGTGGCGCCGGTTCCGCTGCTGCCCGAGGGCTTCGACCCCTTCGCGGCGACGCTGTAGATCACCGCTGCACGCAGCCCGCGGGTCCGCCGGCCACACGCCGGCGGGCCCGCGGTCTTTCGTCGGCGTGCGGTGCCTTTATGGTTTCGCAGGGCACGCGGTATCTCGCCGAGAGACCATGCCGTTCGCGTTGAAGGCGGGGTTGCTCGGCGACGAACCGCGTCTTCGACGCGAGGGGGTGGTGGGGATCGGATGCCGCGGGCCGGGCGCGGGGGCAGGTCAGGCGGATGCGCCGCCGCGCAGCAGGCGGTCGAGCATCTCGAGTGCGGCTTCGTGGTCGACGTCCGCGTCGAGAAGCCATTGCGTCTGCAGGCCGTCGGACGCGGCGATCACGAGGGCGGCGACCAGCATCGGGTCGAGGTCGGCGCGCAGGTGACCGGATGCCTGCAGCCCACGCACCTGCTCGGCCATGTCGTTGCGCAGGTGGGCGAAGCGCTCTGTCGCCCACTGCTGTGCGGCGGGATGGTTGTCTTCGAGCGCCATCGCGACGAGCGTCGAGTACAGCTGCACGAGACCGGGGATCGCGCGGTTCTCTTCGGCGGCGACCTGCATCGCGGCGGCCGGGCTGGAGTCCGCAGGTGGCGCCAGCTTCTGGATGCTCGGCTTGCGCTGAGACTCGCGGTAGACCTCCACGAGAAGCTCTTCGAGCGATCCGAAGTAGTGCGTGAGCGCCGCGTGGGTGACGCCGACCTCTTCGGCGATCGCGCGCAGGCTCGTCTTCTGCGAGCCGCGCTTCGCGAACACCTCGATGGCCTTGTCGAGGATCTCCTGCCGCCGGGCGATGCCTTTCGCGTAGCGGCCCCGCGTGCGGGGCGCGTCGTCGGGCGAGGCGGTCATACGCCGATGATACCGGGGATGCCGCGAGAAAACCTCCAGTTGGAAGTTCTGTGTGGACGCGGAAGGATGGAGGGGAGAGGAGTCCGGATGCCGCCACACGATCCCGCACGCCGGTTCTCGGCCGAGCTCCGCCACGCGCTGGCCAGTCTGTTCCGGCTCGCCCCTGCGCCGGGGCCGCGATGGGCGATCGGGTTGCGCGCGGCGATCGCGATGGCCGTGCCGATCGCCGCGATGTCGCTGATGGGTCGCGCTGACCTGGGGTTCCAGGCGGCGACCGGTGCGTTCGTGGCGCTCTACGGCACGCATCTGCCGGTGATCGAGCGTGTGCGGGTGGTTCCGTTCGTCGCGGGGGGCCTTGCGGCCGCCGCGGGGTTCGGCGCGCTCGCCGGATCGTCGCAGACGGCCACGCTGATCGGCCTCGCGGTGGTCTCCATCGCGGCCGCCGCCGCGATGTTCGGCTTCCACGTGGGCCCGCCCGGCCCGCTGTTCGTGGTCCTCGTGTACGGGCTGTCGTCGCACATCGTGGCGTCGGGGGCGGATGCCGCGGCCTACGTCGTGACGGTGGCCTGCGGCATCCTCTTCGCCTCTGCCGTCTCGCTCGCCCCGCTGCTCCTGCCGAGCAGGCGCACGTCTGCGGCGCGAACGCTCCGCGAGATCCTCCCCGGGCCGGCATGGTCGACAGGCGAGCGGATGCTGGTCGCCCGGGTCGCCATCGTGACAGTCGTCGGCATCGCGCTGGGCCTTCTCATCGACCCCGACCGCGCGTACTGGATCGTCGGCGCCGCGATCGCGGTGATCGGCGTCGCCGCCGACCGTCGGGCGGCGTTCACGCGCGGACTGCACCGCATGATCGGCACCGTCGTCGGCGCCGGCGTGTATCTGCTGCTGGCGCCGCTGCCGCTGCCGGCGCTGTGGCTCGCGCTCGTGCTCGGGGTGCTGCAGTTCACGATCGAGCTGTTCGTGGTGCGCAACTATGCGCTGGCGCTCGTCTTCATCACGCCGCTCGTGCTGCTGCTCACGGGCGCGGCCACGGGGGCGGTCGACACCGTCGCCGTCGCGGCGGAGCGGGTCGTCGACACACTGGTCGGGGCCGCGCTCGGCGCGGTGAGCGGACTGCTGCACGCGCGCGACGACTGATGCGGCATCCATCGATCGGTTGACATCTGGCTCGATCGCGGGCCCGACGCGCGCGATCGCGGCCGCGGGTGAAGTGGAGGGGTGCACCGGTTCACCGACTCCCTCTCTCGTGCCCTGACGTCGCGCCGCGGCGCGTGGCTGTCGCTCGCCCTCGGACTCCTGGCCCTCGTCGCCCTGCTCGGCGTGTTCGGCCGCGCGGATCTCGCCGCGGGCAGCGACGCCGTCCCGCCTCAGTCCGAGAGCGGACAGGTCGCCGCACTCGCGGACGAGTTCCCGGATGCCGACGAGCAGACGCTGCTCGTCGTCGCGAGCCGCGACGACGGCGGTGCCCTCACGGCGGACGACCTCGACGGGATCGCCGCGCTCGTTCCCGTCATCGACGCCGAGACAGGAGGCACGTCCAGGGGGCCGATCCCGAGCGAGGACGGCGAGGCGGCCGTCATCCAGTCGACGCTCGACCCCGGCGCCGCCGAAGACGCTGTCGAGCACGCCGTCGACGGTCTGCGGGCGACGATCGCCGACCACCCGGTCGACGGGGTGTCGGTGCAGGTCACCGGCGGCGCGGCGTTCGGCGTCGACGTCGCCGCGGCGTTCGACGGTGCGGACTTCACCCTGCTGCTCGTCACGATCGGGATCGTGGCGGTGCTGCTGATCCTCACCTACCGTTCGCCGGTGCTGTGGCTCGTGCCGCTCGTGGTGGTCGCACTGGCCGATCAGCTGGCGAGCAAGGCGACGGCGGCGCTCGGCACGGCGCTCGACCTCCAGTTCGACACCGGCATCGTGAGCGTGCTCGTCTTCGGTGCCGGCACCAACTACGCGCTGCTGCTCGTCTCGCGCTACCGCGAGCAGCTGCTGGTCGAGGACGATCACCGCGTCGCGCTCGCGCGCGCGTGGCGGGCGAGCCTCCCGGCGATCGTGGCGTCGAACGCCACCGTCGTGCTGTCGCTGCTCACCCTGCTGCTGGCGGTCGTGCCCGGCACGCGGGGGCTCGGCATCGCGTCGGCTCTCGGGCTGCTGATCGCGCTCGCCGCGGTGCTGCTCGTGCTCCCACCGGCGCTCGCGGTGTGCGGCCGGCGCGTGTTCTGGCCCTTCGTCCCGCGCCCCGGACGCACGGCACCGCGGGTCGGTGCGTGGCGTGCACTGGGAGCCCGCGTCGTCGCGCGTCCGGTCCTTCCCGTCGTCGCGGGGATCCTGCTGCTCGCCGTCGCCGCGACGGGGCTCATCGGCACGCAGCTCGGGCTGACGCAGGCGGAGCGCTTCCGGGTGCCGTCCGAGTCCGCGATCGGGCTCGAGGTGCTGGGAGACCACTTCACCGCGGGCGAGGCGGAGCCGATGGTGGTCATCGTCGATGCGGCGGACGCGGATGCCGTCACGACGGCGATCGACGACGTTCCCGGTGTGGAGCGGACCTCCCTCGTCGCCGAGAGCGACGACTCCTCGCTCGTGAAGCTGCTCGTCGTCGGCGACGCCGAACCCGGTTCGCCCGAGAGTCTGCAGCTGGTGCGGGACGTGCTGGATGCCGCGCACGAGGCCTCCGGGTCCGCCCTCGTCGGCGGGCCGGCGGGAGCCGCGGTCGACGCCCGCGACGCCAACGTGCGCGACTTCGTGGTGATCGCCCCGCTGGTCCTGCTCGTGACCCTCGCGGTGCTGCTCGTCCTGCTGCGGGCGGTGGTCGCTCCGCTGGTGCTGCTGCTCGTGAACGCCCTCAGCGCGACCGCGGCCATCGGCGCCGGCGCCTGGCTCGGACGCGTGCTGTTCGGATGGACCGCCCTGGATCTGCAGGTGCCGCTGCTGGCCTTCCTGTTCCTGGTGGCGCTCGGCGTGGACTACACGATCTTCCTCGTGCACCGGGCGCGCTCCGAGGCCGGCGTCGTGGGCACGAGAGCGGGGATGGTGAACGCGGTGGCGGCGACAGGCGGCGTGATCACCAGCGCGGGTCTCGTGCTCGCCGGCGTCTTCGCCGCGCTGGGGCTTCTGCCGCTGGTGACCCTGGGGCAGCTCGGGCTCATCGTCGGCGTCGGGGTGCTGGTGGATACGCTGGTCGTGCGGACCCTCGTGGTGCCCGCGCTGTTCTCGCTCATCGGCGACCGGATGTGGTGGCCGGGGCGACTCGTCGCATCGCACGACGGAGGCGATCGCGCTGGAGAGGAAGGGGTGTCGGGGGATGCCGCAGTTCTCCACGAGCGCGTCGGCTGAGGATGCTCCGCCGACGACCGTACGGTCGTGGCGGGGGCTGGTCGGCTCGATCCGGGTGGGCCAGTCCGTCATCACGGCGGCCCTGATCGTGATCGGCGCCCTGCGCGCCGTCGCCGATGGGACGCCCGTGCCATGGGTGGTCGCGGTCTCGGTCGTGTTCGCCGGCTGGTACTTCGGCGGGCTGCTGCTGAGCGAGCGCACGCGCGACCACGCCCTCGCCGCCGGCTGGCTCGTCGGGCTGGCGCTCATCTGGGTCGGAGCGGTCGCGATCTCGCCCGAGTTCGTGTGGCTCGCGTTCCCGCTGTGGCTGCTCGCGGGGTTCGTGATGCGGATGCGGTGGGCCATCGTGTTCAGCCTCGTCGTGCTGCTCGTGGTCATCGCGGCTCCGCTCGCCCACACCGGCACGACGAGCTACGCGAACATCATCGGCCCGGTGGTCGGCGGCGTGTTCGCCCTCGGCATCTCGCGCGGCTATCTGGAACTGGTCCGCGACGGGCGCGAGCGGCAGCGGCTCATCGCGTCGCTGGTGGCCGCGCAGCAAGAGACCGCAGCGCTCCAGGACGAGCTCGCCGTCGCCCAGCGCGATGCCGGGGCGGTCGCCGAGCGCACCCGTCTGTCGCGGGACGTCCACGACACGGTCGCGCAGAGCCTCACGTCGATCGGCATGATCGCGGCATCCGCCACCGCCGCCGCGGACGCCGGCACGGCGGGACCGGATGCCGCCGCCCGAGCGTTCTCGCAGATCGGGGAACTCGCGCGCGAGGGCCTGGCCGACACCCGCCGCATCGTCGACGCGCTCATGCCCGCGCAGCTGGAGGGCGCGGCGCTCGCCGACGCGCTGCGCCGCATGCTCGTGCGCCTGCACGACGAGACGGGCATCCGCACCGAGCTGCGGGTCGACGAGGACTTCCCGCCACTGCCGGTGACGACCGAGGTCGCCCTGCTGCGCACCGCGCAGTCCGCGCTCGCCAACGTCCGGCTGCACGCCCGCGCGGGCCGGGTCGTGGTCACGATGTCCGACGGGGGCGACGCCGTGCGCCTCGACGTCGTCGACGACGGGATCGGCTTCGACGCGACCGGCTGGGCGTCCCGGCCCGCCGGGCCCGAGGGCGGCTACGGGCTGCGGGCGATCCGGGAGCGCCTGCGCGAGCTGGGCGGGACGCTCGACGTCGAGAGCGCTCCAGGGCAGGGGGCTGCCCTGTCGGCGTCCGTGCCGATCGCGACGGGCGGTGAGCGGTGAGCGGCATCCGGATCCTCATCGTCGACGACCACCCGATCATCCGCACCGGCGTGCGCTCGCTGTTCACGGGATCGAGCGGCGTCGAGGTCGTCGGCGAGGCGGCGACCGGCGAAGAGGCCGTGGCCCTCTCGCGCCATCTGGCTCCGGACGTCGTGCTGTGCGACCTGCGCCTGGGCGCGGGCGCCGACGGCGTGCAGACGACCGCCGCGCTGCGCGCCCTCGACCCAGCGCCGGCGGTCGTCATCCTCACCACCTTCGACCGGGACGCCGAGATCCTCGGTGCGATCGAGGCCGGGGCGTCGGGCTACGTGCTGAAGGACGCCCCGCCAGAGGCGATCGTCCGCGCCGTGCACGATGCGGCCGCGGGCCGGCTCGCGCTCACCCCGGAGCTGAGCGCGCGGGTCGTGCAGGTGCTGCGCGCCCCCCGCGTGCGACTCACGGAGCGCGAGCTCGACGTGCTGCGGCTGCTGGCCACCGGCGCCTCCAATCCCGAGATCGCCAAGACCCTGTTCGTCACGGAGGCCACGGTGAAGACCCATCTCGTGCACATCTTCGGCAAGCTCGGCGTCGACAGCCGATCCCGGGCCGTCGCCGTCGCCCGGGAGAGAGGCATCCTATGACCGTCGCGGACTCCGTCACGGCCCCCACCCGCCGCGACTGGATGGCGCTCGCCGTCCTCTCGGTCGGGCTCGGCATGATCGTGCTGGACGGCACCATCGTCGGCGTCGCGCTGCCCGACATCATCTCGGACCTCGGGATGGACCTGACCGACGCGCAATGGGTCAGCAGCCTGTACGCAGCGATCCTCGCTGCGCTGCTGCTGTCGACCGGCCGTCTGGCCGACCGGTGGGGACGCAAGCGCCTGTTCGTCGCGGGAATCGTCGTATTCGTCGCCGGGAGCCTGCTGGCGGCGGTGGCAGAGGCGTCGGGGCCCCTCATCGGCGCCCGCGCCGTCCAGGCCGTCGGCGCGGCTCTGATCATGCCGTCGACGCTGTCGACCGTCAACGCGGTGTTCCGCGGCCGCTACCGCGCGGCCGCGTTCGGAGTCTGGGGCGCCGTGATCTCGGGCGCGGCCGCCATCGGACCCCTCGCAGGCGGCGCCCTCACCGAGTACGCCTCGTGGGAGTGGGTCTTCCTCGTGAACGTGCCGCTCGGGGCGCTGGTGCTCGTCGCCGCACTCCTCGTCGTACCCGAGACGAAGGGCGCGACCCCAGGACCCGGGGCCGACGTCGACGGCGCACTGCTCTCGGCGATCGGCTTCGGCGCGCTCGTCTTCTCGGTGATCGAAGGCCCCGAGCTCGGCTGGTGGGCACCGAAGTCCGAGTTCCAGCTGTTGGGCTGGACCTGGCCGGCGGACGCCCCGATCTCGGTGATCCCGATCACGCTCGCCATCGCGGTCGTCGCCCTCACGCTGTTCGTGCTGTGGGAGCGTCACCGCGCGCGCAACGGCCGCTCCGCCCTGCTCGACCTGGCGCTGTTCCGGCTGCCGACCTTCACGTGGGGCAACGTCACGGCGGGCGCGGTCGCGGTCGGCGAGTTCGCCATCATCTTCGTGCTGCCGCTCTACCTCGTCAACGCGCTCGGCATGAACGCGATGGGCGCCGGCCTCGTGCTCGCGGCCATGGCGCTCGGAGCGTTCGCCTCCGGTGCCGCCGCGCGGCATGTCGCAGCCCGCTTCGGCGCCCCCGGGACGGTGCTGATCGGTCTCGCACTCGAAGTCGTCGGCGTCGTGATCGTCGCCCTCGTCGTCGGCGCGACCACGCCGGGCTGGCTGCTGGCGCTGCCGCTCGTGGTCTACGGACTGGGCCTGGGACTGGCATCCGCCCAGCTGACGGGCACGGTCCTGCGAGACGTCCCGGTGACCCAGTCCGGCCAGGGGTCGGCGACCCAGAGCACCGTGCGTCAGGTGGGCTCCGCTCTCGGCACGGCGTTCGCGGGCGCGGCACTGTCGATCGCGCTCGCACTCACGCTGCCGGCATCGCTCGACGCGGCGGGCTTCTCGGGGTCGGTGGCCGACACCGTCGCCGATGCGACGCGTCAGTCCGCCGGGACGACAATCGCCCAGCTGCGCGCACAGGGCACCGACAGCCGGCTCGGGGACCAGACCCCGGCCGTCGTCGACGCCCTCGTCGCGGGATTCGCAGACGCGACCCGGTGGGCGCTGCTCGTGGCCTCGCTGTTCCTGCTGCTCGGCCTCTTCGGCGCACTGCGACTGCGGCGCGCGGCGGGACGAGAGGCCGGCCCGACCGGGGAGTGACGCAGGGATCAACCATTCGATGGATCCGCCGCAGCGCGTGCGCGGCGAGGCTGGAATCACCATCGAGAGGACCCCTATGCGCAAGCTCTACTACGCCGCCTTCGCCTACATGATCGCCGGGGTGGCATCCGGACTGTTCTACCGCGAGTTCACGAAGCTCAACGACTTCCCCGAGGGCGGTTCGACCCAGCTCGGACTCGCCCACACGCACCTGCTCACCCTCGGCTTCGTCGTGCTGCTCATCGTGCTCGTGCTCGAGAAGGTGTTCACGCTGTCGGCGTCCAAGCTGTTCGGCTGGTTCTTCTGGGTGTACAACGCCGGGGTCGTCCTGACCTCCGCGATGCTCATCTGGCACGGATCGCTGACGGTGCTCGGGCAGGAGTCGTCGAAGATGATCGCCGGCATCGCGGGCACCGGGCACATCCTGCTGACCGCGGGCATGGTGCTGCTGTTCCTGGCACTCGGCACCGCACTGCGTCGCGCGGAGCGCGCGGGCAAGGGGATGCCGGCGGCAGAGCTGGCGGGGTCGGCACAGAGCTGACCGGGTGAGGACGGAGCTGACCGGGTGACCCCGGAGGGGTGGATGCCGCACCTCATGCCGTCGCGAGCGGGAACCGCCGCCGCAGCACGACGCGCTGCACGAGCGTCCATGCGACCGTCGTGGCCAGATAGAGGGCCGCGGCCAGCGGGACGAACAGCGCGAAGACCGCCGTGGTGAACTGCAGGGCCCCGGCGATGCGCGCCATGCCGGCGCCGGCCAGGGGTGAGGCATCCGTGGATCCGTCGGGCTGCGGACGGAACGCACGCCGGGTCAGCTCGGCGACCACGATGATCACAGCGATCACGCCCGCGAACACCCCGGCCGTGGCGAGGGTCGCGGTGCCCGAGGTCACCGCGCCGAACGCGCTGAGCCCCAGCGGCACGCCGAACAGCTGCTGGGCCAGCAGCGTGTTGGCGTGACCCGCGATGGCCGGGTGCAGGAACAGCGCGTACACGATCGCGACGACCGGGGCCTGGGCGAGCATGGGCAGGCAGCCCGCGAACGGCGAGGTCTTCTCGTCGGCGTAGAGCTTCATGGTCTCGCGCTGCAGCCGCTCGGGGTCGCGCTTGTGGCGCTTCTGCAGTTCGCGCAGCCTCGGCGCGAGCCGGCTGCGCGTCTGCTCGGCCCTGGCCTGCGAGATCCCGACCGGGATGAGCGCGGCGCGCACCAGCAGGGTCAGGACGATGACGGATGCCGCAGCCGCGGCCGGCCCGGCGACCGGGTCGAGCAGCGCGATGAGCCGCATGAGCAGGGAGTAGGCCGCGTCGAGGATCGCGGCGATGGGCGGGAAGGCGTAGAGGTCCAAGGATGTGTCCGTTCGTCCGGTGTCGTTTCGTGACGTGCGGCCACGACGGCACCGGCGGACGCCCGCTCGGCGGGACGTGCGCGGTGGACTACGCGGCCAGGGCCGCGAGGCCGGGTGCGCGAGGACGGGAGTGACCCGGCGCGTCGGGGTGCGACGCCGTAAGGCGGGTCGCGTCGGCGATCGCCCGGAGCGGGTGCGCGCCGGCGGCGAGGGCGCGGGACGGCGCGCGGAACAGCGCGATCGCGACGGCGAGCACCGCGAGGGCGGCGACGAGCGTCACCGCGAGCACGAGTGCCCCCGTGTCGGGGGTCAGCGGAGCCGTCACGAACAATGCCCGGGCGGTGGCGGCGATGAGCTCGAGCGCGGGGTGGATCACCGTCGCCAGCAGCTCGACGAGGGCGCGCAGTGTGATGCCGATGGCGTCGAGCACGGGACCTCCCTTCGTCGCGGCCACGGTAGCACGGGCCGGCTCCTGCCCAGGCGGGTGCCTCGGTGCGCGCTCCACAGCTCCGCTTCGCCCACGGGCGGATGTCAGCGGCATGGGGCAGGGTGGAACCCGTGACCGCGACGACCGACACCCGCACCGAAGCCCTCGAGGTGCTGCGCGCGCTCGTCGGGCGCGACGACGCCGACTTCCACGAGGGCCAGTACGAAGCGATCGAGGCGCTCGTCGACGACCGTCGTCGGGCGCTCGTCGTGCAGCGCACGGGGTGGGGCAAGTCCGCCGTCTACTTCGTGTCCACGCTCCTCCTGCGCCGCCGCGGCGCCGGGCCGACCGTGCTGGTCTCCCCCCTGCTCGCGCTGATGCGCGATCAGATCGCCGCCGCCGCCCGTGCCGGCGTCCGGGCGGTGAAGATCGACTCGACGAACGCGCACGAGTGGACCGACGTGCTCGCGCAGCTCGATGCCGACGAGGTCGACGTGCTGCTCGTGTCGCCCGAGCGTCTGAACAACCCGGCCTTCCGCGATGAGCAGCTGCCGCAGCTCGTCGCGCGCATCGGTCTGCTGGTGGTCGACGAGGCGCACTGCATCAGCGACTGGGGCCATGACTTCCGCCCCGACTACCGGCGCCTGCGCGACCTCATCGCCCGCATGCCCGCCGGCGTGCCGGTGCTCGCGACAACGGCGACGGCCAACAGCCGGGTCGTGGCAGACGTGGCCGAGCAGCTCGACGCCGGTGGCGAGCCGGACGCAGGAGGGGTCGGCGGGCCCGGCGTGCTGACGATCCGCGGTCCGCTCGCCCGCGCGTCGCTGCGGCTGGGAGTTCTGCGGCTGCCGAATTCGCCGAGCCGGCTCGCATGGCTCATCAGCCATCTCGCCGACCTGCCGGGTTCGGGCATCATCTACACGCTCACCGTCGCTGCGGCGAACGACACCGCCCGGCTGCTGCGCGAGCGCGGGTACGACGTGCGTGCCTACACGGGGCAGACCGATACGGACGAGCGGGAGGAGTCCGAGGCGCTGCTGAAAGACAACCGCGTCAAGGCGCTCGTCGCCACGAGCGCTCTCGGCATGGGGTTCGACAAACCCGACCTCGGCTTCGTCGTGCACCTGGGCGCCCCGTCGTCGCCGGTGTCGTACTACCAGCAGGTGGGCCGCGCGGGCCGCGCGACCGAGTCGGCCGACGTCCTGCTGCTGCCCGGCGTCGAGGACCGTGACATCTGGCACTACTTCGCGACGGTCTCCATGCCCGACCGTGAGCGGGCGGAGCGCGTCCTCGCCGCGCTGGCGCAGGCCGATGGCCCGCTGTCGACGCCCGCGCTGGAGGCGATCGTCGACATCCGCCGCACGCCGCTCGAGCTGCTGCTCAAGGTGCTCGACGTCGACGGCGCCGTCGGCCGCGTCCGCGGCGGCTGGATCGCCACGGGCGAGCCGTGGACGTACGACGAGGAGCGCTATCGCCGGATCGCCGCGGAACGCGTCGCCGAGCAGCAGCACATGATCGAGTACGAAGAGACCGACGGCTGCCGCATGGAGTTCCTGCAGCGCTCGCTCGACGACGACACCGCCGCACCCTGCGGCCGGTGCGACAACTGTGCCGGCACGTGGTTCCCGACCGAGATCGCGGCGACGGCTTCGGATGCCGCCGCCGCGGCCCTCGACCGCGTCGGCGTGCCGATCGACCCGCGCCGGCAGTGGCCCACCGGCGCCGACCGGCTCGGCGTCGCCGTCAAGGGGCGCATCCCCGCCGACGAGCAGGCGAGCGAGGGCCGCGCCCTCGCTCGCCTCACCGACCTCGGCTGGGGCGGTGCGATGCGCGACCTGTTCGCCGCCGGCGCCGACGACCAGCCGGTGCCGCAGAACGTGCTCGCCGCGTGCGTGCGGGTGCTCGCCGACTGGAGGTGGGACGACCGGCCGGTGGCGGTCGTCGCGATCCCGTCCCGGACGAAGCCGCAGCTGGTGGACTCCCTCGCGCGGGGTCTCGCGGGCATCGGGCGACTGCCGTACCTCGGGGAGCTCGCCCTCGTCGACGGCGGGCCGACCGGCCAGGCGGGCGGCAACAGCGCCTTCCGTGTCGCCGGCGTGTGGGGCCGGTTCTCGACTGACGGCCTCGACGTGCCCGCGGGACCGGTGCTGCTCGTCGACGACCGCGTCGACAGCGGCTGGACGCTCACCGTCGCCGCACGCGAGCTCCGCCGCGCCGGGGCGAACGCGGTGCTGCCTTTCGTCCTCGCGCTGCGCGGCTGACCGTCGCCGCTAGGCGGGAGGCGTCGGCCCGCGGCGCCGCGGGCGGCGCACGATCAGGTAGGTGACGGCGCCGCCGACGAGCAGCACCAGCAGCACGACCCAGGGCACCCAGCTCGCCGTGGCCGCGGCGGCGTCCGATGCATCAGCCGTGGGCGTCGGGGTAGGCGTGACGGTCGGCGTGGCGGTCGGCGTGGGCGTCGGCGTGGCGGTCGGCGTCGGCGTGGGCGTGGGAGTCGGCGTGGTCGTGGGCGCCGGTGTCACGGTCGGCTCAGGCACCGGGACGACCGTGGGTTCGGGCGCGACCGTCGGGGTGGGTTCGGGCGCGGGCTCCTCCGTGGGGGTCGGCTCGGGCGCGACGGTCGGCGTCGGCAGCGGCGGCAGGATGCCGGTGCGCGTCGGCGTGGGCGTCGGCTCGGGCGCCGGGGTCGGCGACGGGCTCCGCGTCGGCAGCAGGTCCGTCGGCCGCACGGTGGGCAGATCCGTCGGCAGTGCGGTCGGCATCGGGAAGACCCCCGTGCCGCATCCGGCGAGCAGAGCGGCGGCCGCCGCGACGGCGAGGCCGGCGATCGCGCGGCGTGCGCGCAGCCCGCGCAGCGGCTTCGCAGGGCGGGGTTCCTCGGTGTGCGGCATCCGGTCCTCCTGACGTCCTCCCCGGATCGTAGGAGCACGATCACGCCGTGCGCGTCACTCGCCGAGGGTGACGCCGTGTGACGTCGCATGACGCCGTATCGCGGCATATGACGCCCGGTCGCGGCATATGTCGTCACACCGTTCCGGGTGCGGCGGCGCGGAGCGAGCATGACCCCATGCCTTCCCCACTCATCTCGCCGACCGAGCTCGCCGATCTCATCCGCAGCGGCACCCCGCCACGGATCCTCGACGTGCGCTGGCGCCTCGACCAGCCTGAAGGACGCCCCGCCTACCTCGACGGGCACCTTCCCGGCGCGGTGTACGTCGATCTCGACCACGAGCTCGCGCGGCGCGGCGATCCGCGGGAGGGGCGGCATCCCCTTCCGACGCGCGAGCAGCTGCAGGCCGCGGCCCGGCGGTGGGGCATCCACGACGGCGACATCGTCGTCACGTACGACGATGTGCACTCCGTCGCCGCGGCCCGCGCCTGGTGGGTGCTGACGCGGTCGGGCATCGCCGACGTGCGCGTGCTCGACGGGGGCCTGCGCGGCTGGCTCGCGGAGCGCCTGCCCCTCGACACGGGCGACGTGCTGCCCCGCCCGCCCGGGGACGTCGTGCTGGGCGAGATCACCGACGGCATCGCCGACATCGACGGTGTCGAGGAGTGGCCCGACCACGGCTTGCTGCTCGATGTGCGCGCGCCCGACCGCTATCGCGGCGACTCCGAGCCGCACGACCCCGTCGGCGGGCACATCCCCGGCGCGGTGAACCTGCCGACGACCGTGCACCTGACCGCGGGCAAGTTCCGCAGCCCGGACGAGATCCGGGCCGAGTTCGCCGCGGCGGGCGTGTCGGACGGCGTGTCGGTGGCCGCCTACTGCGGCTCGGGCATCGCCGCCACCCACACCGCGCTCGCCGGGGCGCTGGCCGGTATCGACGTCGTGGTGTACCCGGGATCCTGGAGCCAGTGGTCGCGCTCGCGCGGCCGGCTCGCCGCCGTCGGCGCGGCCCCGTCGCTGGACGTGGTGCCGGTATGACGGATGCCGCCACCGGCCCCCTCATCGTCGGCGCCATGGTGCGCACGCTCGGCGCCTATCCGTCCGGGTGGCGGCATCCGGGTGCGCACGCCGACCCGCGGACGGACGCCGCGGTGCTGCGCCGCGTCGCGGAGCTCGCGGAGGACGCCGACCTCGACTACCTGTTCTTCGGCGACTGGCTCGCCACCGGACCGGACCTGGAGTTCCGCGACCCGTACCTGCTGGCGCGCATCGATCCGGTGAGCGCGGTGCTGTTCCTCGCCGGCATCACCGAGCGCATCGGGCTCATCGCCACGGTGAACTCGACGTACGCCGATCCGTACGCGACGGCGCGGGCGACGGCGTCGCTCGACCTCCTCACCGGCGGACGCGGCGGGGTGAACCTCGTCACCGGCGCCGAGCCGCGCGCGGCCGCGAACCACGGCCGCGACGCCCACGCCGACAACGAGGCCCGCTACGACCGCGCCGAGGAGTTCGTGCGCGCGCTGCGGCTGCTGTGGGAGTCGTGGGACGACGATGCCTGGATCGCCGATCCCGCCGGCGGCGTGCTGATCGACGCCGAGCGGCTGCGGGCCGCCGCGTTCCAGGGCGCGCAGGTGCGTGTCGAGGGGCCGCTCAACGTCGCCCGGCCGCCCCAGGTGCACCCGCCCATCGTCAACGCCGGCACGTCGCCGCGCTCCCGTGCGCTGGCAGCGACCGAGGCCGACCTCGCGCTCATCGCTGCCGGCGACCCGGCCGTGGCCGCCGCCACCCGGGCCGAGCTGCGGGCGCTGGCGGCGGCATCCGGTCGCGACCCCGAGGACCTGAAGGTCATCGTGCCGGTGCTGCCGGTGGTGGCCGAGACGGCTGCCGCCGCCCGTGCGATCGTTGATCGGCTGCTGCTGCTCGTGCCCCTGGACGACGGGGCAGCCGGGCACGCGGAACGCCCCGGGTTCCCGGCGAACCGCTCGCTCGCCTCGTTCCTCGACGTCGCCGGCGTCGCCGCGGACGACCCGGTGCGCGCCGCCTCGCTCGACGACGTCGTGCCCACCGCGACGGCGGGGGCGTTCGCCGAGCCCGCCGCGCGCACCCTCGACGTCGTCCGCGCGCGGACCGACCGCGATGTCGCCGGTGACCACCCCGTCACGTGGCGGCACCTGGTTGCCGCGCACGCCGTGCCGGCCAACTTCGTCGTCGGCGGTCCCGCGGTGATCGCCGACTACTTCGAGAGCTGGCGCGACGCCGGCGCCGCCGACGGGTTCAACGTGCTCTCGGCCTTCCAGCCCGCGCAGTTCGAGGCCTTCACGGCGCTCGCCGTGCCCGAGCTGCGCCGCCGCGGTCTGATCGGCCGGCAGGGTGCGACGCTGCGCGAGCGCCTGTCGCTGGGTGCTCCGCGGCTCGCTCATGCGCCGGCGCTGACCGCGTCTGCGTGAAACCGACGGGCTCGATCGGTCTGATCACGCTCTCGAAGCGCCAGTTCGTCCGGTTGGGCCCGTCCGTTCGACGCCCCGCGCGTATTACCCCGCGTGACCCCCGGTGACGCCCGTTTGCGGCGGGTGAACGGCCGTGACGTCGCGAAGGAAGGGGCGGGGATGCCGCTCCCTAGCGTTGCCGTCACACCCCTGCCGAACAGCCCGAACCCAGGAGAACCACATGTCCCGTCCCGCATCGCGAATCATCGCCGGTGCCGTCGCGGTGCTCGTCGCCGCGGCATCCCTCACCGCCTGCGCGTCGCAGCAGCCCGCCGCCTCCGGCGGGGACGCCGGCGGCAAGCCGGTCACCGGCGGCGAGCTCACCTACCTCGAGTACCAGACCTACACGAACCTCTACCCGCCGCAGGCCGGCTTCTACCCGAACGGCGGCCTGGTCAACAACATCACGGCGCGCCTGACGTGGCAGAACCCCAAGACGCTCGAGATCGAGCCGTGGGTCGCGACCGACTGGACCGTGAACGACGACGCCACCGAGTACACGTTCGACCTGCGTGACGACGTCACGTTCTCGGACGGCACCCCGCTCGACGCCGCCGCGGTCGCCAAGAACTTCGACACGTACGGACTGGGCAACCCCGCCCTGGGCCTCACGGTCTCGGAGGCGATCAACAACTACGCGTCGAGCGAGGTCGTCGACGACGACACGGTGACGTTCCACTTCAGCGCGCCGGCGCCCGGCTTCCTGCAGGCGACGTCGACCATCAACTCCGGCCTGCTGTCGCCCGCGACGCTGGACCGCACGCTGGAGGAGTTCGGCGCCGGGAACGCGGCCGACATCATCGGCTCGGGTCCGTTCACGATCACCGACGAGAAGCTCGGCACCGAGCTGACGCTCAACGCGCGCGACGACTACGACTGGGCTCCGCCGAGCCTGGAGCACCAGGGCCGCGCCTACCTCGACACCATCCACCTGATCGTCACGCCCGAAGACAGCGTCCGCATCGGCTCGCTGCTGTCGGGGCAGGCCGACTACATCCGCTACGTGCAGGCGTTCGACGAGGCGCGCGTCGAATCCGGCGGCTTCGACCTCTACGCGCCGCAGACCCGCGGCGTGAACAACTCGCTGAGCCTGCGCTTCACGAACCCGATCCTCAGCGACATCAAGGTGCGCCAGGCGCTCGTGGCCGGCGTCGACAGCCAGGAGGTCGTCGACACCATCTTCACCGGCAACTACCCCCGCGCCACGTCCGCACTGAGCTCTTCGGCGCTCGGCTACAAGGACGAGTCGAAGTACTACGAGTACGACCCGAAGAAGGCCGCGAAGCTCCTCGACGAGGCCGGCTGGGAGAAGGGCGCCGACGGCATCCGCGAGAAGGACGGTCAGCGCCTGTCGCTCGACGTCTACGAGGCGAAGCCTCAGCCGCTGTCGAAGCAGACGCTCGAGCTCGTGTCGCAGCAGCTCAAGAAGATCGGCGTCGAGCTGAACGTCAAGTCGGCCGACGCCGGCAGCTACGCCGAAGACATCAAGGACCCGCTCAAGACCCCGCTGTACCACTCGATGGTCGGCCGCGCGGACCTCGACGTCATCAAGAGCCAGTACTTCACCAAGAACCGCAACACGCTCCTGTCGGACGACGCGAAGCTCGACGAGCTGCTGCTCGCCGTCGCCTCGACCGCCGACCCCGACGCCCGCGTCAAGGCGTCGCAGGCCGTGCAGGACTACCTCGCCGAGCAGGCGTACGTGATCCCGCTGTTCGA
>NZ_JBQCIP010000280.1:0-19395 GCF_051953575.1 Microbacterium sp. | reverse complement strand
CGGCGCTCGGTCTCGGGATCCCTGCGCACTTCGCTCACTTCTTCGTTCACCTCTGCGTTCACGTGTGTGACTCCAGCCTGCACCTCTTCGTGCGCGATCGGCTCGACATGTGCCATGAGGTCAAGGGTGCGGCATCCATTCATTCATGAAAAGCGACCATCTATGATCTGTATCGTTCGATTCTGTCGATGGGATGCCGGTGTTCGAACTCCGCCGACTCAGGCTGCTGCACGAGCTCGCGTTGCGCGGCACGCTCGCCGCCGTCGCGGACGCCCTGTCGTACAGCCCGTCGACGATCTCGCAGCAGCTCGCGCTGCTCGAGAAGGAGGCCGGCGTCGCCCTGCTCGCGCCGGACGGCCGACGGGTTCGCCTCACCGAGCACGGGCGGGTGCTGGCCGCGCACGCCGCCCGCGCGCTCGACCTCGACGAGCAGGCCCGGGGGGAGCTGGAGTCCCTTGCGCCCGGGCTCGCGCCGGTGAGGGTCGCCGTGATGCAGACGGCGACCCTCGCTCTGCTGCCGGCCGCGCTCGGGATGCTCGCGGACCGTGCGCCCGGGCTGCGGGTCGAACTCGTCCAGCTGCCGCCCGAAGAGGGACTGTTCGAACTGACCGCACGCGGCGTCGACCTCGTCATCGCCGAGCAGTACCCCGGGCACACGCGGGCCCACGTCGGCGGGCTCGAGCGCGAGGTGCTGGGCACCGACCCGATCCGGCTGGCGGTCGGGACTGCAGACCCGGCACTCGCCATCGACGAACTGGCCGAGCGGTCATGGGCCATGGAGCCCGCCGGCACCGCCGCACGGCAGTGGGCGGTGCAGCAGTGCCGCGCCGCCGGATTCGAACCCGACGTGAGGTTCGAACTCGCCGACCTCACCGCGCACGCACGGCTCGTCGCCGCAGGGCACGCGGTCGCCGTGCTGCCCGATCTGCTGTGGGCCGGCGCTCCGGCGCCGGTGCGGCTGCTCGACCTGCCCGGGCGGCCCGCGCGCGAGGTCTTCGTGGCGCAGCGGACGGCCTCCCGCGGGCGCGCCGGCATCGCCGAGGTGCGCCGCGCGCTGCGCGACGCGTTCGCCCTCACCCACGGCGATCCCGCCCCCTAGGCTGGGCTGGTGTCTGAGCAGCCGCCCGCAGCCCCCGTGCGGAAGAGCCGCTTCACGTGGATCCGCGCGGCGAGCGACCGGGTGCCGACGGCATGGTTCGCCGCGATCGGAACCGGTCTGTTCCTGGCGGCGACGGCCGCGTTCGGCGGGCTGGCGACCGCTGCGGAGCCCCCTCTGGCGCAGCTCGAACCGGGCACGGCGCACGTCAACGACATGCGGTCGCTCACTGTCGAACGCGCCGTGCTCATCGATGAGCTGCCCGGGTCGGGGACGTTCCCCGAGAAGCGTGAGCGGGTGCTCGCGATCGTGGTCGACGTGGAGAACAGGTGGGACGAGCCGCTCGGGTCGATCGACGACCAGAACGGCATCGCGGCGTCGTTCGACGTCGCTGATCTGGGCATCCCGTCGTCCGCCGCCCGCATGGACGATGCGACGCTCGACCCGCGGCTGCAGCCCGGCGTCCCCGCTCAATTGGTCTATACCTGGGCTGTCGACGCGCGTGATTACACCGCCGGCGACACCCTCACCGTGACGCTCAACGACTTGTCGCTCTACACGGCCTCATTCGTCGCGAGGGGGACCTACTGGCAGGAGCCGATCGCCTCTGCGACGCTCACGGTCACGCTGACGGACGTCGGAGCGGGCGTCGATGCGGAGTCCGACGATGAAGGCTGAGCCCGTGCTCATCACAGCCGGGTCGGTCGCTCCCGCACCCGCTGCCCGACGCCTTCCGCCATGGGCGTCGTGGACGATCGGAATCGCGTGCATCGTCGCCGCATGGCTCGTGGCTCTCGTGACGCCCGGCGAGGAGCAGGCCCAGGCGCCTTTCGAGGTGCCCGCCGTCATCGGCGAACCCGCGGTGGGTCGGAACCTCGTCGTCACCGTGACCGACATCCGGCGCGCGTCCGAGGTGAGCGCGAGCGGATGGACGGCGGAGGGCAACTGGCTCGTCGTTGATCTCGAAGCCGAGGCAGTGCTGGCGGAGTCCGGCGCGCGCCTCCACCACACCGATCTTCGGGTCGACGGCACCCTGTTCAGCGCAAGCGATCGACCCGACTCGCTCGCCGAGAACGGAGACCTTGCGGTCGGCATCCCGATCAAGGGAAGCCTGGCGTTCGAACTGCCTGACGGTCTCGACAGCGGAGCCGGGAGGATCGAGCTCGCGCTCAACAGTGATCCTGCTCTGGACTCGATGATCGTCCTCACCTTCGACCTGGGTGAAGTGCCCACGGAGGAACAGACCGAGCTGCTGACGACAGGATGGGCGCACCCGTGACCGGATGGTGGCGTTCGAACGCGGTTGCCCTCGGGGCGCTCATGGTGCTGGTGCCCGCGACCTATGCCGCGGTGACGTGGAACGAGTGGTCGGCCGTGCTGCAGAACAGCGCGAGCCAGGCGATCACCGTCGAACCCGGCGACCACGCCGAGTACGCAGGGGCGACGGTGGGCCCGGCATCGGCCGACTTCACGGAGCTGCCGGATGCTCCCGAGGGCGCGCGTGTCGTCACGGTCACGCTGCACATCGACCCTGGCTCCGACCCTCTGCAGTGCACCAAGCCGGAACTTCGCGAGATCGGCGGGCACCAGCGTCAGTGGGACCTGCGCGAGGATCTCGGCCGGGAATGGGACCCCGACCGCCACACGTTCTGCGACTCCGAGGCCGAATCGTCCTACGAACTCCTCATGGACTATCTGGTACCCGCGGACGCCGCGGGCCCGTTCGTCGTCGAGCTGAAGTCCGTCGCCGGCTGGCCTGAGTTCGTGCGCGCCGTCGTCGACCCGTGAGCCGCGCTCTCGGCATATTCCAAGGTCACGACTTGATACCGCCCGATCCACTTCGTGCGGTCCGGACGCACACTGGACGCATGTGGTGGAGCTTCCTCAAGGCGCTCACGCACGGTGAGCATCGCGTCGCAGCGTCGACGTGGGTCGCGGCGACGGCCGCCGTCGTCTACGCCGTCTCGCCGATCGATCTGATCCCCGAACTCGTCCTCGGACCCCTCGGATTCGCCGACGACATCGGCGTCTGGAGCATCCTCGGTGTGCTCCTGCTGCGCGAGCACCACCGGTGGCACAGCCGGCTCCAGGCGCGCACCGCAGCCACCTGATCCCGGGCTTCGCCCTCCGCTAACGTGGAGCGCGCTGAGGGGAGCCGGTCGCATCCGGCCGGTCCCCGCGGCTCGACCCGGGAGCGGCCCATGAAGACCATCGAACTGACCGGCATCGACCGACCGGCGCCCAACATGGTGCTCGGACTGATGCGGATCCAGGACCTCGACGACGGTGCCGTGCGCACGCTCGTCCGCACCGCCCGGGACGCCGGGATCGACTTCTTCGATCACGCCGACATCTATGGCGACGACCTGCACGGCTGCGAGCGGCGCTTCGCCGAGGCGATGCGCTTCTCGCCCGCCGAGCGCGCCGAGGTCACCATCCAGACCAAGGCGGGCATCGTGCCCAGCGGCGGTTACTTCGACTTCTCGTACGAGCACCTCACCGCCTCCGTCGAGGGCTCGCTGCGGGCCCTCGACACGGACTACATCGACATCCTGCTGCTGCACCGGCCGGACGCCCTCGTCGAGCCCGACGAGGTCGCCCGCGCCTTCGACGACCTCGAGGCCGCGGGCAAGGTGCGGGCATTCGGCGTCTCGAACCACACCCCTCGACAGATCGATCTGCTCAAGAAGTCCGTGCGTCAGCCGCTCGTGGCCAACCAGCTGCAGCTGTCGATCACCCACTCGCCGACCATCGCGCAGGGCGTCGCGGCGAACATGCAGGCCGAGGGGCAGTCCGTCACGCTCGACGGCGGCGGGATCATCGACTACTGCCGCCTGCACGACATGGCGGTGCAGGCCTGGTCGCCCTTCCAGGCCGGGTTCTTCACCGGCGTGTTCCTCGGCTCGCCGGACTACCCCGAGCTCAACGCGGTCATCGACCGGCTCGCCGCCGCGTACGACGTGCCGCCGATCGCGATCGCCGTCGCGTGGATCACCCGGCACCCCGCGCACATGCAGGTGGTGCTCGGCACCACCACGCCCGAGCGCGTGGCACATGCGGCCCTGGGCTCCGACATCCCGCTCACACGTGCGGAGTGGTACGAGCTGTTCCGCGCCGCCGGACACATCGTGCCCTGAACCGCTACGGCGCGCTCGTCGCTCCCGCAGGCGCGGAGGCGGCGAGCGCGTCGGCTCGGCGCCCCCGCAGGCGTCCGATGACCCCGTCGTAGCCGCCGGCGACCAGGGCGATGCGCACGGGCTCGATGAGCACCGGCGCGATCAGGAAGATCAGCTGGTCGTTGATGTACCAGAAGCCGTCGAGGTCCTGCGGACCGAACGCACGCGGGATGACCATCTCGAGCACGCCCTGCATTCCCAGCAGCAGGGTGTAGAGCAGCACGAAGCCGCCGATCAGCACGGGGCCTGCGCGCCACATCAGCACGAGCGCGTTGCCGATGGGTGTGAACCGGCTGACGAGCTCGCCCCACAGATCGCCGAGGCGCGCGCGGAGCCGGCCCGGCAGCGTCCGGTAGCGCGTGCGGATGCGGCGCCCGACGTCGCCGCCGAGGCGCTCGATCGGCACCGCCTCGGGCTGGACGGCCTGCCCGTAGAGCACGCCGGCGATCGTGAGCCACGCCACGGGGAGCAGGATGATGCCGCCGGCCTCGCCCAGCACCCACTCCGTCGCCGCCCAGAGCCATCCGAGCGGCACGAAGACGCCCTCGATGGCGGAACGGAGGTCGCCGAGCCACACCATCGCCTGGCGGGTCGATACCCAGGCGGTGACGGTGCCGACGATCGCCGAGATCACGACGGCGGCGAAGTAGACCCACACCGCTTCGAGGTAGGCGGCGAAGATGCCGAACCACCGCGGCAGTCGTTCACGGTAGCGCTTGAGCAGCCAGCGCAGCGCGAAGGCGACGACGACGATCGCGATCGTCAGCGGGGTGACGGTGAGGTCACCGGCGAGACCGTCGCCGGGGGCCTCCGATCCGGTCAGCTCCGCGGCGATCCTGCGTCCGGTGCTCAGCTCCAGCACCCGCGACGAGTACGCCACGGCATCTTCGCGCAGGTAGCCCCACGCGGCATAGAACGCGAAGAACGGCAGGATGCCGGCCATCAGTGCGTCGACGAACTCACGGCGGCGCGCCCGGCCGTCGACGGGCAGCGGGGCGATCGCGCGCAGCTGGCGCATGCCGTCGCGCAGCACGAGGAACATCGCGACGAGCGCGACCAGTCGCACCAGGATCGCGATCGGCAGCAGCAGCGAACCGGCGACGGCGCTGTACGAGCCGACCCACCCGGCGAACTCGATGACGCCGTACCGCGCCAGGATCGCGCCGAGGTACAGCGCCAGCAGCACCGGCCAGTGCCGCCACAGCAGGCGGCCGGCGGTGCGCAGCACGTCGAGCACGTCGGTCACCCGCTTTACGCTAGCGGGCGCCGCGCCTCGCCCCCGACTTGCGAAGATGAGCGGTCGCGCCGCGGGGCCCCGGCCGCGGCACGACCGCGGTCAGGGCCGATCCGCGCGCGTCGGCGGGCGGGTCACCTCGTCGTCGGCGATCTCGTCGCGGGTCCGCGCGTCCGCGGGGGCGTCACGGGTGATGCGCACGTCATGACCGTCGACGTCGTTCGCCGGCGAAGGCGCCGCACGCTCGCCCTCGACGCCGCTCGCCGCCGCACCGTCGCCATCGACGTACGGATCCACGGCGTCGGCCTTGCGCAGTGTCTCGGACTGTCGCTCGCGAAGCCCCGTCGCCTCCTCGCGATGCTCGTCGATGGTCCCGGCCCGACGTTCCGCGTCGATCGCCGCTTCCGCCGCGCGAGCCTTCGCCGCCTCTGCGGCGGCGTTCGCTGCAGCCGCGTCGGCCTGGGCCCGAGCCGCCTGCGCCTCGTGCTCGCGAGCGGCGAGCTCAGTCTCCCGCGCCTCGGCGCGCATGCGCTCGGCCCGGTCGTGCTGATGGTCGAGCCGGCGCTTGCGACGGCCCCGAGCGGTCAGCACGAGCGCGACGATCACGATCACGAGCACGATCGCGATGCCGACGATGATCCAGATGAGAGTCGTCGTATCCACGGCCTCTTCTCCCTCCGGCGCCGGAGGGGGTACCGGCGCCACCGCAGCCAGGCAATCGCCATCTGTCCGCGCCGTACAACCGGTTGCGCCGGGAACGCCGTTGCGCTAGCGCGCGTGCAGTGTCTCGGGGGCGGGGATTAGGATTGAGGGGGCTCGCCGGCGCAGACCCCGTCCCCGCGCCAGGAAGGCCCCCCGTTGACTGACGCCCCTCGCCTCGCCTTCGATGGCGATCCCTCCCGCGATGACGCAGAGCTGCTGCGGCTGAGGGAGTGCGCAACCGAACCGATCCGCCTGATCGGCCGCATCCAATCGCATGGAGCGCTGTTCGGCATCGATGAGCAGACCGGTCGCGTCGTCGTGGCCAGCGAGAACGTAGAGCACTGGCTCGGCCGCGATCTGCGGGAGACCGGCGACAGGACGCTCTCGTGGGCGATCGACCACGGTCTCGCGGTCGACCCCGTGCGCACCGAGTTCGAGGGTGTGATGTACGACGTCATCCCGCATCCCGGGACCTCTCCGAAGCTGCTGGAGTTCGAACCCGTGATGCCGGGCCTCGACTACGAGCGCACTGGAGTGGTGGGGGCCATCCAGCGGCTCGCGAACATCTCGGATCCCGATGAGCTGCGCCTCCAGGCGGCGCGCGAGATCAAGGCCGTCACAGGTTACGACCGGGTCATGTGCTACCAGTTCCATGACGACGGTCACGGGCAGGTGGTCGCCGATGAGCGAGAGCCCGACATGGAGCCGTACTTCGGGCTGCATTTCCCGGCGTCGGACATCCCGGTGCAGGCACGGGCCCTGTACATCGAGAAGCGGTCCCGGGTGATCGCCGACACCGAGGACCCGGGTCTGGCGATCCGGACCCTGCTGCCCGAGGACGCGCCCGTGGATCTCGGTCCGTCCGAGCTGCGTTCGGCGTCGCCGCACCACCTGCAGTTCATGCGCAACATGGGGCAGGCCTCCACGGTGTCCATCAGCATCGTCGAGGGCGACCGGCTCGTGGGCATGTTCACCTGCGCGCACCGCACCACCCGGCGCCTGCCGGTGCTGCTGCGGCGCGCGCTCGAGGTGCTGGCGACGCACGTGTCCACGCAGCTCACCGCGTCCGAGCAGATCCGCCGGCTGCGCCGGCAGCTGGAGGTTCGCGAACGGCGCATCGCACTCACCGCACCGATCTACGGCAGGTCCGAAGTCGCCTCGGTGCTGATGAGCGGGCCGCGCACGGTCCTCGATGTCATCCCCGCGGACGGGGCCCTGCTGCGCCTCGACGGCACGGTGACCACTGTCGGCCTCGTCCCGGCGCCGGACCGCCTGTTCACGGTCGTGGACGAACTCGGCGCGGGGCGCTACATGTGGGAGGCACTGCCCCTGGAGCACCCGGAGCTGGCGATCGAGATCCCGGGAGTCACCGGACTGCTCGTGGTGCCGCTGGGAGGCGACGGCGACGCTCTGGTCTTCGTCCGCAGCGAGGTGGCCCGCACGGTGGACTGGCTCGGCGATCAGCGGCCGGGCAACCGTGACACTGCGCTCTCACCGCGGCGCTCGTTCTCGGCATGGCGCGAGAGTGTCACCGGCCGGAGCCTCCCGTGGGGCGAGCACGCCCAGGACGCGTACGACCTCGGGGAAGACATCCGGGCCGCCATCGTCGCACGCACGCAGGCCGAGCTCGCCGAACTCGCGCTGCGGGACGCACTCACCGGGCTGCACAACCGCCGATTCCTCGACGAGCAGCTCCAGGAGCTGCTCGACGACTCAGGCAAGGCGATCGCGGTGGTGTTCCTCGACCTCGACGACTTCAAGCTCGTCAACGACACCCACGGTCACGAGGTGGGCGATGCGGTGCTGGCGAATGTCGGCAAGCGGCTGAGCGGCGTGGCCCGCACCTCGGACGTGGTGGTGCGGCTGGGCGGCGACGAGTTCGTCATCGTGTGCATCGATGCCGGAGCCGAAGAGGCGGCCGCTGTGGCTGGCCGCGCGATCGGGGTGCTCCGCGAGCCGATCGTGGTGCGCGACACCGTGATCAGCGTCAACGCTTCGGCGGGCGTCGTCGCTGCGGGACGCGGCGTCTCGCCCCGGGATCTGCTGGATGCCGCGGATGCCGCCATGTACCGCGCGAAGCGCGACGGCGGCGGCCGCACGTCAGTGTGAGGTGAGTTCCGGCTCGGGGACGATCCGCAGGCCGCCGGACGAGTTGGCGGTGTCGACGAGCTCGTGCAGCCAGAGCCTGTTGATCTCGGGCATGGGCCCGTCGTACTCGAAGCGCAGCTGGGTCACGGGAGAGATCCACATCGACTGCCGCGCAGACGTCTTCTCGTCGACGATCGCGAACGACAGGTTCTCGCGTCGGCGAAGCTTCGCCAGGATGACGAGCTCGATGTGAGCCAGCGTCCGGTCGTCGATGGTGAACGCCGCAGAGGGCGAGCCGTAGTGAAGTGTGCCCACACCCTGATCCTACGGGTCTCGGGCCCGCGCTACGCTGGACGGCATGGCGATCGTGAACCGACTCACTGTGGATGGACGCGACTACTTCCTTCCTGACCCGGTCACGGAGCTCAAGGGGAAGATCCTCGAGGCGATCAAGGCAGGCGGCGGCTACGTGAACGTCCCGCCGCTGCGAGGCGGCCCGGGCGTCGACATCCTCTTCTCGCCGGGGATGCCGGTGACCTGGTCCCAGTTCGAGGTCGGCGACGCGAGCGCGCCGGCCGAGGATCCTGGCGAAGACAACGCCGACTACGACCTCTGACGCCGACGGGCCGGCGACTCTCAGGGTCTGCGCGATTCAGTTGCGCTGACGCAGCAGGTCGCCCATGGCGTCGGCGCCCAGTGGAACTCCCCACAGGAACCCCTGCCCTCGCCGACAGCCTCGGCTCACGGAGCGCTCGAGGTCCTCGACGGTCTCGATACCCTCGGCGACCACCCGCCAGCCGTGGTTCGCGCTCGTCTCCACCACGGCGGCGATCGCCTCTTCGGCTGCGGCATCCGCCCGCTGGGTGAGCGAGCGGTCGATCTTGACCTCGTCGATGGGCAGGCTCTCGAGCATGGCGACCGTCGTGTCGCCGACCGCGAAGTCGTCGACCGAGATCGTCACCCCGACGGCTCGCAGCGACTCGATCGCCGCCAGCATGGGCGGGCGCAGCTGCGGCGACGGGGCCTCGGTGATCTCGACGGTGACCACGCGCGGGTCCAGGCTCAGCTCGTCCAGCCCCGCGATGACGACCTCGGCGTAGCCCGACGAGAAGTGCGCCGGCGACGCATTGACCGCGAGGCCGACCTCGTAGCCCTCGTTCCGCCACTGCGCGACGCGCGCCGCGGCGTGCGAGAACACGTACGCATCGACCTGATCGAGGAAGTCCCCCTGCTCCGCGAGGGGGATGAAGACGTCGGGCGGAACGGCCCCCAGGACGGGGTGCGCCCAGCGGCAGAGGGCTTCCAGGACGACCGGAGAGCCTGCCGAAGGCACGTCGCTCGCGGCGGGGTCCAGGTCGTACTGGCCTTGGAAGGCGATCGAGAGGTCCCCGGCGGCGAGGGCTCCGCGCAGATCACGGGCGAGCTGGGCGGAACTGAGCATGAGACCACCCTGTTGATTCGCGGCAACTGTCGCAACACCAGACAACCGCGGGACGTGTGCGTATAATGGCGCGCCCGGCGGATCCTGTCGTGCCGCTCCCGGATTCCCCGGGTGCGGGGCTACTGTAGATGCGATGGGCACGCTCACTTACGACTCCCGCGTCACGACCTCGTTCGACGACCGCATCCTGGCGCACCTGCAGGCCGTCATCTGGGCGAAGCTGCGCCGCGGCGAATCGTTCCCGTTCACGTGGACCGACCCGGCACGCAGCGGGCTCGGGCGCACGTCGATCTGGCTCAGCCCGAGCGTCTCGCTCACCTTCGAGTACTTCGGCGGGCGCCAGCCCCGCCTGAATCCGGCCTGGGTCGAAGCGCTGACGAAGTCGGCCAACTCCCCGGGCGGCCTGCTGCTCGTCCCCGAGCCGGACGGCCCCGCGGTGCCCGCGGGCGCGAAATAGCCCTTCTGCACCATCCTGTCAAGGACCGCCGCCCCGCGAGGGGCGCGATCTAGCGTCGAACCATGACGCAGCACGTTCACGATCTGGACACCGGCTGGGCCGTCCGATGGACGAGCCCCGAACGCGGTGAGTGGACCGCAGACCTGAACGGGATGGTGGTCGGAGAGGTCCATCGCGATGAGGGCCGCTACGTGGCAAGGCGCGGCCGGCGCACCCTCGGACGGTACCGCTCGCTGGATGCCGCCATCGAAGCCGTCGACCACCGCGGCCTGACGACGATGGAGCCCAACCGGGCCTGGGTGCTCATGCTCACCGGCATCAATGTCGGCATCGTGGCCGCGATCTCGCTCGTCGCGACCGCGATGCTGCGCTGAGCGACCCGACGGAACGCCCTCAGTCCCAGAGGCTGGGCGCCGCGGCCCGCGTCGACGGCAGCGCGGCCCCGTCCGCCCAATCCGCCACCCAGTCGGGCAGCGGGGGCAGGTCGTCGGGGCGGCCGAGCGCAGCGAACAGCTCCTCGGTGTTCACGACCCCGCCGCTCTTGCGCAGGAACCGTGCCCGGACGATCATCTCGGCGTACACCTCGCCGCCGACCACCGCACGGTGGATCTGGTAGACCGCCTTGTCGTCGTGCCCGTACAGGCGGGATTCGACCGTGAAGCGCTGCCACAGCTGCAGGGACTTGCGGAACGTGACGGTCTCGCTCGCCACGACGGCGTACCAGTCGCGTTCGGCCATGGCGTCCCACAGGCCCGTGCGGATCAGCAGATCGAACCGGCCGAGGTCGAACAGCGACGCGTAGCGCCCGTTGTTCATGTGCATCAGCAGGTCGATGTCGGTCGGCAGCGTCGTCAGTCGCACGCGCCCGACCGAGCGGGGCGGGATCGGACCGCTGCGCCGCAGCATCGCCTTCGCGCGCATGATCGTCAGAAGGGTCCGCCACCACACATTCACGAAGTGCGATCGTAGCGATCGTCGAGGCCGATGCCGATTCGGTTGCCGATTCCTACAACAGCGGTGGCGGCATCCGTCGATGTCCGCGGTTCGAGGGCACGCGACGCTGTGCGCGACGCCCCCGCTCTGGTAGCAAGTCAGAGTGACCGACACGACCGCAGGCGTCCTGGCCCCGCTCACCGCGCACGACGCGGGCGAACTGCTCACGCTCCAGCGTGCGGCGTACGCGACCGAGGCGCAGATCTATCGGGACCCGTTCCTGCCCGCGCTCACGCAGACGCTCGACGAGCTCTCGGCCGAACTGCAGGGCCCGGGGCTGGGCCTGCGGTCCGGCGGGCGACTGATCGGTGCGGTGCGCTGGACCGTCGACGGCGACCTCGCCCACATCGGCCGCCTGGCGGTCGCACCCGACCTGCAGGGTCGCGGCATCGGCACACGTCTGCTGCGGGCCGCCGAAGAGGCGAGCGGAGCCGACCGCTTCGAGCTGTTCACCGGGCACCTCAGCGAGGCGAACATCCGGCTGTACGAGCGCGAAGGCTACGTCGTCGACCGGCGCGTTCCGCTTCACGCGGGGGTCGACCTGGTCTACATGGTCAAGATCGGCGATCGCTGACGCCCCGGAGGCGCACGACCTCACCGCCGCGGCATCCCGTCATCGGCATCCGTCGGTCATGCGACGTTCACGCGCCGTTCGCGCGATTTCACGTCTCGCGACGAGCCGCGTAGAGTCTCGCCCATGGAAGCCGAAACCCAGACCGACATCGTCGTCCGTCCGGTACGCGACGTCGACGCCGAGGCCCTCGGGCGCGTCCACGCGACGTGCTGGCACGAGACTTACGACCACCTGATCAGCAAGGCCGCCCTCGAAGCGGTCTCGCCCAAGCGCCTCGCCGAGCTGTGGACGCACTGGGCCGCGCAGGGCCCCGAGTTCAAGATGTTCGCCGCGCTCGTGAACGGCGAGATCGTCGGCTTCGCGGGTTCCGGCCCGGCGCGCGACAAGGACGCGCCGCGGTTCCGCGAGCTGTACTTCATCTACCTGCTCGACGCGTATCACGGCACGGGCATCGGCCAGAAGCTCTTCGACGCCGTCGTCGAGCCCGGCGAGGACCTGTACCTGTGGGTCGCCGACGACAACCCCCGCGCGCACCGCTTCTACGTGCGCAACGGGTTCACGCTCGACGGTGCGACGCACACCGAGCCGTTCCTCGGCGAGACGCTCACCGAGGTGCGCTTCACGCGCTGACCTTCTGCACGAGGGGCGTGTCCGGTCCGCCGGGCACGCCCCTTCGTCGTTCCGCCGAGACATCGCAGTGAGGGATGCCGGGCATCCCGGATCCCCGCGATCCGCTCCGGCCGCCGATCCGCGAGACTGGTCGCATGCCCCCACGCACCGCTCTCACCGTCTGGCCGCTCGACGGCATCCCCGAGATCCTGTCCGGGACCGACCTCGTCTCCGTCATCGCGGATGCCGCGGCCGGCGAGCTGCAGGACGGCGACATCGTCGTGGTCACCTCGAAGATCGTGTCGAAGGCCGAGGGCCGCTTCGTCGTCGCTGACGACCGCGAGGACGCCATCACCGCCGAGACCGTGCGGGTGGTGGCGTCGCGGGTGACCCCGTCGGGTTTCACGACCCGCATCGTCGAGAACCGGCTCGGCATGGTGTCGGCCGCGGCCGGCGTCGACGCGTCCAACACCCCCGAGGGCACGGTGCTGCTGCTGCCGGTCGACCCGGATGCCTCGGCCCGGTCGATCGCGGCGGGGCTGCGCGCCCGGCTCGGCGTGCAGGTCGGCGTCATCGTGTCGGACACCCTGGGCCGCGCCTGGCGCGAGGGGCAGACCGACCATGCGATCGGCGCAGGCGGCGTGCAGGTCTTCGAAGACCTGCGGGGCGGAACGGACGCCGAGGGCCGCCCGCTCGTCGTCACGATGCCGTGCGTGGGCGATGAGCTCGCCGCCGCGGCAGACCTGGTCAAGGGCAAGGCGGCCCGGCGTCCCGTCGCCGTCGTGCGGGGGCGCGCGGACCTCGTGGGTCCGCTCGACCTTCCCGGAGCCCGCTCCATCGTGCGCCCGCTCGAGCGCGACATGTTCCGCCTCGGAGCGGACGAGGCCTACGCCGAAGGTTTCGCTGCGGGGACGGCACTCGTGCGGAGCGAGGCACGAGACGAAGCACCACAGTTCGACGAAGGCGGTGTCGGCAGCGCGGGCTAGGGTGCAGGGGTGGCGATTCGCACCAAGAGCACCCGCGGCAAGGCTGGCACGCAGCCGCCGTCGTTCGACTTCGACGAAGCGGTCGTGCTGGCGGCGCTCACACCGGGCGACGCCGAGGCGTTCGACGTCTTCGACGGCGTCGCCTACGCCGGTGTCGCACGGGAGGACTGGTCGCTCTCGAGCCGCGACACCGTCCAGGCCTGCCGCTTCGAAGGACTCGAGCTGGACTCGTGGAGCCTGCGCGGCGCGCACGTCATCGAGAGCGTCGTCGCCGGAGCCAACGTGCCCGCGGTTTCGGGCGCCCGCAGCGGCTGGCGCGACGTCGAGGTGCGCGACAGCCGCTTCGGCTCGATCGAGGTGTACGACGCGTCGTGGCGCGGCATCCGCTTCACCCGCTGCCGGCTCGGCTACGTCAACCTGCGCGCCGCGGAGCTGCTCGACGTCGCGTTCGTCGACTGCACGATCGATGAGATCGACCTGATGGATGCCTCGGCCCGTCGTGTCGCCTTCGACGGCAGCCGCATCGCCACGCTGAACGCGAGCGGCGCGAAGCTCACCGACGTCGACCTGCGCGGCGCGGACCTCGGTCAGGTCGTCGGGCTCGAGGGTCTGCGGGGCGCGACCATCTCGATCGAGCAGCTGCAGCTCATGGCGCCGGCATTGGCCGCCCTCGCCGGCATCACCGTCGAGGGCTGACCGACCTGGACGTCAGCGGCCCGAGACCTTGCCGAACAGGCGGGCGATGGGCGCGAGCACGAGCGGTCGTGCGGCGACCCAGGCGGCGGCGATGACGAGCAGCGACAGCGCGAAGATCCAGAACCCGACCCAGTTGACCGCGTCCTGTGCGCCGTACATGTGGTTCAGGTTGCGCAGCGCCCCGGTCGCGAACACCAGCACCACGTGCACGAAGATGAACAGCACGAAGTACAGCATCACGGGGAAGTGCACCGCGCGCGCCCACTCGACGGGATACGCCTTGTTGAGCCCGGCGGCGTTCTTCGGCCAGATCCCCGACATGCGCACACCGGTGAGGGCGGCCAGCGGCGCCGCGATGAACACCGTCGTGAAGTACGCCAGCTGCTGCAGCGAGTTGTAGTTCACCCAGCCGTTTTCGGTCGGCCAGTCCAGCGACACGTACTGCAGCGCCGCCGACAGCGCGTTCGGGAAGACCTCCCACGACGTGGGGACGATGCGCAGCCATTGGCCGGTGACGAACAGCAGCACGACGAAGATCACCCCGTTGACCAGCCACAGGATGTCGAGCGATTGGTGGAACCACAGGTTAAGGCTGATCTTGCGCTTGCCGTTGTTGCGCGGCGACCAGAACACGGTCGGCCGCTTCTCGGTGCGGACGGTGAGCCCGGTGCGGATGATGAGCACCATCAGGAAGACGTTGAAGAAGTGCTGCCACCCGAGCCACGCCGGGAAGCCGACCGGCGCCCCCTCGGGCAGGTGGTACTCCCCGGGGAACGCGGCCAGGAAGTCGACGCCCCACGAGGTCGACAGCAGCCACCGCACGGCGAGCACGGCCATGGCCGCCGCGTACAGCAGGGCTGCGCCGCCCAGGATGAGCAGGCCCCACTGGCGCCCGCTGAATGGGCCGATCCGACGCGGCTCACGGCGTATCGGGTGCACCCGGGCGTTCGCGCCCTCCCACACGGTGTGCGCGTAGGGCAGCGGCTGCGACAGCGGCACGCCGGAGGGCGTCGTGCGGACGGCGGGGGCGACGGATGCCGCGACCTCAGCGACCGGCACCGCAGGCGCGTCGGCGACCACGGTGGATGCCGGAGCCTCAGTGACGGAGAGCGCCGGAGCGTCGACGGCCACGCCGGGTGCGGCATCCGTCATCGCGGGCACCGACGGAGCGAGTCCAGCGGGCGGCCAGGGCTCGCCGCCGGGTGTGCGCGGCAGGCCGCGGCGCAGCGCCTTGCCGCCTGCCGCGCCCGCCGTCGACGGTGACGCCTGTGGAGCCGACACCGGCGCAGTGGCGACCACTGCCGCCCCTTCGGCGGCGGCCGTGGGTGCCGCCGGTGACGCTTCAGGCTGCGCGGGCGCGGCGGAGGCGGCCGCTGCCGCCACCTCGGCGGCGATCGTGGATGCCGGCGGCCAGGGCTCTCCGCCCGGCACACGCGGCAGGCCCCGCCGCACGCTGCGGCCGGCTGCCGCACCGCCGCTCGCAGAGGAAGTCGCCTGCGCGGCGACATCCGGCGTGGCCTCGGCCGCGGAGTCAACGGCGACGGGCGCGGCCACGCGCCCTACGGGACCCTGGTCGGCCGGAGCGTCCACGACCGCGGTCGCCCCACTCGACGGCGCCGCAGCTGCCTCGGCCGCCGGCGCCGCCTCGGATCCGCCGGGCGCCGCACCCGCGGGCGGCCACGGCTCGCCGCCGGGCGTGCGCGGCAGACCGCGTCGCAGAGTCCCCCCGAAGGTCGCCATACGGGTTACGCCTTCTTCGCCTCGAGCGCGGCGATCAGCTGCGGCACCACCTGGAAGAGGTCTCCGACGACGCCGAAGTCGGCGATCTCGAAGATCGGGGCATCCGCGTCCTTGTTGATCGCGACGATCGTCTTGGCGGTCTGCATTCCGGCCTTGTGCTGGATCGCACCCGAGATGCCGAGCGCGACATACAGCTGGGGCGACACCGACACACCGGTCTGACCGACCTGGAACGACTGCGGCACGTACCCCGCGTCGACGGCGGCGCGCGATGCGCCGACGGCGGCACCGAGCACGTCGGCGAGCTGCTCGACCAGCGCGAACTTATCGCCCGACCCGAGTCCCCGGCCGCCCGAGACCACGCGAGCGGCTCCGCGCAGCTCCGGTCGCGACGACGACACCACGGCCTCGTCGACCGACGTGACGGTCGCCGCGCGACGCCCCGAGGGCCGCACGTCGAGCGTCTCGACCTCGGGCGCGGCGACGGCGTCGGCCCGGGCATCCACCGAACCCTGCCGGATCGTGATGACCGGGGCGCCCCACGTCACGGCGGAGTCGACGTTGTAGGCGCCGCCGTACACGGAGTGGTGGGCGACGACGCCCTCCGCGTCGCGCGAGACCCCGACGGCGTCGACGGCGAGGCCCGCGCGGTTGCGGGCGGCGAAGCGGCCGGCGACATCGCGGCCTTCGATCGAGTTCGACACCAGCACGGCGTCCGGGCGCACCAGGTCGGCGGCGGACGTCAGCGCGTCCACCCGTCCCGAGCCCAGGCCCTCGCCGGGCGCGGCGACCAGCACCGACGCAGCACCGAGGGCGGCGGCATCCTTCGCGAGGGCCTCATCCCCCACGATCAGCGCGACGGGCGTGCCCACCGATGCGGCGGCGCCGAGCACCTCGGCCGCGGACTTCGCCAGCGCGCCGGACGGAGTCGTGTCGAGCAGCACCAGGATCGAGTCGTCAGCGAATCCCATGTCAACCATTCCCTTACGCGAGCCGGTTCTGGATGAGGAACTCCGCGAGCTTCTCGCCCGCGTCGCCCTCGTCGACGATCTTCACGCCCGCGGCGCGGGGCGGCTTCTCGCTGAGCCCGATGACGATGGACCGCGACGCGTCCGGATCGTGCGCGTCCAGGTCGAGGTCGGCCAGCGACAGCGTCTCGAACGGCTTCTTCTTCGCGGCCATGATGCCCTTGAAGTTCGGGAACCGGGCGTCGGGCAGCGCCTCGGTGATCGAGACGACGGCGGGGAGGGATGCCGTCACGCTGAGCGTCGCGCCGTCCGAGGCGCGGGTGCCCGAGACCTCGGTCTCGCCGATCTCGACGCTGCTCAGGTACGTGGCCGACGGCACGTCGAGGATCTCGGCGACCATGGCGGGGATCACCCCGCCCGAGCCGTCGGTGGACTGGTTGCCGGCGATGACGAGGTCGAAGCCGGTGCGCTGCAGCGCGGCGGCGAGCACCTCGGCGGTCAGTCCGAGGTCGGCGCCCAGCAGGGCGTCGTCGACCACCTGCACCGCCGACGCGGCGCCCATCGCGAGGCCCTTGCGCACCGTCGCCGACGCCGACTCGGGCGTCATCGACAGCACGACGACCTCGGTGCCCGGCGTCTTGTCGGCGTACGACAGCGCCACCTCGAGGGCCCGCTCGCCGATCTCGTCGAGCACCGTCTCACTCGCCGCACGATCGGCGAGACCGGTCTCCAACGAGAGCTTGCGATCCCCGTAGGTATCCGGGACTTCCTTGACCAGGACGACGATCTTCATCACGATCTCCTCACGCTACGCAAGAGTCTAGGGGCAGAATCGGCAGACGTCACACTGAGTGTCAGTAGACGTGACACTCAGTTCCAGCGCTCCCGCGCCTCTTCGCCGGTACGGTGGGAGGAGGAGGTCGTGATGGCAGCACCGAAGCGTCTGGCGGTGGACCCGATCGCCGAGGCCAAGCGACAGTGGATCGCGCACGGCTGGGAGCCCGCCGCCGCGGGCATGACCGCCGTCACCTCGATCATCCGCGCCCAGCAGCTGCTGTTCGCCCGCATCGACGCGACACTCAAGCCCTTCGGGCTGTCGTTCGCCCGGTACGAGATGCTGCGGCTGCTCGGCTTCACCCGGGAGGGACGGATGCCGATGGCCAGCGCCATCGCGCGCCTGCAGGTGCATCCCACGAGCGTCACGAACACCGTCGACCGCCTGACGCGCGACGGCCTGCTCTCGCGCGAGCAGCATCCGGACGACGGCCGGGCGGCGATGCTCGTGCTCACCGACAGCGGGCGCGAGCTGGTCGAGCGCGCGACGGCGGCCCTCAACACCGAGGTGTTCGAGAGCCCCGGGCTGACCGACGACGACACGACGGAGCTCGTGCGCATCATCGCCCGCTTCCGCAAGGACTCGGGCGACTTCACCGAACCCCGCCCGCAGCCCGAGCCGCTCTGAGCCCGGCCCTCAGCGGCCCTGGAAGTCCGGGGTGCGCTTCTCGCGGAACGCCGCCATGCCCTCCTTCTGGTCGGCGGTGTCGAACAGGCCCGCGAAGACATGCTTCTCCAGCCGCAGCCCCTCGGCCAGCGAGGACTCGAGCGCGCCGTCGAGCACGGCCTTCGCCGCATACAGCGCCGGAAGCCCCTTGGCCGCGATCCCCTCGGCGATCTTCTGCGCCTCGGCGAGCAGGTCGGCCGCGGGCACCACGCGCGAGGCGAGCCCCGAGCGCTCGGCCTCTGCGGCATCCATCATCCGTCCGGTGAGGATCAGGTCGGCGGCCTTGTAGTACCCGACCGCGCGCACGAGGCGCTGCGAACCGCCCATACCGGGGATGACGCCGAGCGTGATCTCGGGCTGACCGAACTTCGCCGTGTCGGCGGCCAGGATGATGTCGCACATCATGGCGAGCTCGCACCCGCCGCCCAGCGCATAGCCGGCGACGGCCGCGATGACCGGGGTGCGCACCGCGGCGAACTGCGTCCAGCCGCCGAAGTGGTCGCCCTGCAGCATGTCGAGCCCGGACTTGGACTCCATCTCTTTGATGTCGGCGCCGGCGGCGAACGCGCGCTCCGACCCGGTGACGACGATCGCGCCGATCCCCTCGTCGGCGTCGAACGCGGATGCCGCGGCCACCACCTCGCGACAGACCTGCGTGTTGAGCGCGTTGAGCGCCTCGGGGCGGTTGAGCGTGATCCAGCCGACGCGTCCGCGCGTATCGACCAGGATCGTTTCGTAATCGGTCATCTTCGTCCTCCGGGGTGTCAGTTTTCCACATGGGGAATGGTCCCCATGTGGTTGGTGGGGGTCGGTTGGCTAGCCTGCATGTGGGCTCGATCGGGTCCGTGGATTTTGACAAAGGGACGGATCATGGCTGATTTCAAGGCTTCTTATGGCGAGATGGAGTCGATGGCGGGCAAGCTCGACTCGGGTCGCGAAGAGATCGGCGACGTGCTGCGCCGCCTGAAGAGCGACGTGGACCGGCTTCTCGGTGACGACTTCAAGACGCAGCACGCGTCGGGCAAGTTCGGTGAGGGGTACAACGAGCTGACCACGGGTCTGGAGAAGGCCATCGAGGGCATCTCCGACATGGGTGAGTCGCTGCGCAAGATGATGCAGGCGATCAAGGACACC
>NZ_JBQCIP010000279.1:0-14501 GCF_051953575.1 Microbacterium sp. | reverse complement strand
TCCCGCGGCGCAACTCGCTGACGCCCGAGCACCTGCGCGAGCCGATCCTGGTGATCATGGAGCTCGAGAACGGCGTGCTCGTCGATGTCGAGATGAACGTGAGCGTGCAGTTCGGGTACCAGGTCGCGACCGAGGCTGTGTTCGAGAAGGGGATCGCCCGCATCGGCCAGCCGTCGGGATTGCAGCAGTGGCGCGACGGACAGTTCCTCGTGAACGAGCACGTCAGCTTCACCACGCGCTTCGCCGACGCCTACGACCGCCAGATCCAGCGGTGGGTGGATGCCGTGCGCGACGGCCGTCTGGTCGACGGCCCCAACGCGTGGGACGGCTACCTCGTCGCCCTCGCCTGCGAGGCCGGGGTGAAGGCTCTCGACGGCGGTATCGTTCCGGTCGAGGCCGCCGAACGCCCGGCGTTCTACGCCTGAGTCGGAGGAGACGTCATGGTCCGCATCGCGCTCGACCCCACGCCGTACCACCACAGCCACGGGCTGCTCGACTTCCCCGACGTCGCGGCGCGACTCGGCTACGAGCACCTCCACCTCACACCGCACGTCGACTTCGCGCCGTTCTTCCGGCATCCGAAGGCCGACGACGCCCTCGTCGCCGCCCTGAAGAAGAGGGCGGCCGACGCCGGCGTGGCGATTCCCGCGCTGCTGCCCGTGCAGCGCATCTCGTCGCCCGACGAGGCGGAGCGGGTAGCCGCAGTGCGGAACTTGCGCCGCATCGTCGAGCTCGCCGTCGCCCTCGAGGCACCCGTGCTGAACACCGAGTTCTCGGGCCGCCCCGAGCGCCAGGAGCAGAGTGAGGACGCGTTCTACCGCTCGATGGAGGAGCTGCTGCCGATCCTCGAGCGCGAGGGCGTGCAGCTCAACCTCGATCCGCACCCCGACGACTTCGTCGAAGACGGGCTCGAGGCGTGGCGCGTCATCCGCGGGCTGAACACCTCGGCGGTCGGATTCGTCTACGTGGCGTCGCACACGTTCCACTACGGCGACCGTGCGACGACGCTGCTGCCGAAGATCGGCGACCGCCTCGGAGCCGTGTACACGGCCGACACCTTCGACCACCACCGGTCGCACGGCTTGCGCTACATCTCGAACCCGCCCGGCAACCAGGCGCGCATCCACCAGCATCTGCGAATCGGTGACGGCGACGTGGACTGGGCCGAGTTGTTCGGCACCCTCCGCGCGATCGGCTACCTCGACCGCGACGACGCCCTCATCGTCTCGAACGTTTTCGCCGAAGACGAGGCGGCCGACGAGGTTTCCAGCTTCCAGCTACAGCGCCTGCGCGAACTCATCGGCTGATCCCACCCTCTCGCCTCACGCAATCGCGCCGCCGTCGTACCGGCGCATCTCTTCTAAGAAGGAACACATGAGCAAGATCTCGATGAACGTCACCACGACGTTCCACAGCAACATCATCACCGACATCCGGCTTGCGAAGGAGGCGGGCTTCGGCGGCATCGAGCTGCAGACCCCGAAACTCACCCGCTACCTCGACGCCGGTTTCACCGCGGAGTCACTACTGCCCCACCTCGACGGCCTCACCGTCACCGGGGTCGGCGCGGCACTCGACGCCGAGCGCGACGGGGAGGCGCGTGAGCGGTTCCTCGCTGAGGTTCGGCGGCTGTCGCACGTGGCCCAGGTGGTTGGGGCGCCCATCGTGCAGGTGTGCACTGGTCCCGTCGACTGGAATGTCGTCAAGGATTTCCGTGCCGGCCGTCTCGCCGCCGATGACCCGCGCTACCGCGGCACACTCGGCCAGACCGACGCGGAGGCCGTCTCGGCCGTCGCGCGCAACGTGCGGGAGGCCGCCGACATCGCCGCCGACCACGGCGTGGGCATCTTCCTCGAACCGCTCGCCTGGTCGAATGTGAACCGCTGCGCCCAGGGGCTGCGCGTCATCGAGGAGGCCGGTCGCCCCAACGTCGGGTTGGCGCTCGACACCTGGCACTTCTGGACCGTTGGTGACACGCTCGAAGAGGTGGCAGCGCTGCCGAAGGAACTCATCAGCGTCGTACACATCTCGGACGGCCTCGACCTCGATCGAGCGAACGAGGTGCCCGACCAGAGCGTGCACCGCGACGTCGTCATCGGCGGCGGCGCCATCCCCCTGCAGCAGTGGGTCGACGCGATCAAGTCGACCGGCTACGACGGATGGTGGGCCTCGGAGATGTTCTCCACGCGGGCCGCTGAAGGAGACCTGCTCGATGTGGCCACGACGATCCGTGGCCTGGTCGAGATCATGGTCGCGTGAGCGAAGGGGAGAAGCAGATGCAGCGTTTCGCTCTCATCGGCGCAGGGTTCATCGGTGCCGTGCACGCGGCGAGCCTCGCCGCCCACCCCGGCGTGCGGTTCGAGCTCGTGTACGACGTCGCCACGGACCGTGCGGAGGCGCTCGCGACGACCCACGGCGCGCGCGCGGCGGCCGATATCGCCGAGGTGTTCGACCCCGACCGGATCGATGCCGTGGTCATCGGCTCGTCGACCGACACGCATGCCGAGCACCTCCGCCGGGCAGCGGATGCCGGCATCGCGGCGTTCGTGGAGAAGCCGATCGATCTCGACCTCGCTGCCGCACGGGAGACCGTCGCGTACGTGCGACGCAGCGGCATCGTGGCGATGGTCGACTTCAACCGCCGCTTCGACCGCGATCATGCGGAGCTGCGCCGCGTCGTCCAGGCGGGCGAGGTGGGGGCGGTCGAGCTGGTGCAGCTCAGCTCGCGCGGCCCGGCATCGCCGCCGCTGGAGTATGTACGGGTATCGGGGGGTCAGATGCGAGACCAGACGGTGCACTTCTTCGACCTGGCCCGCTGGATCTGCGCGGCCGACCCCGTCGAGGTGTATGTCACGGGCTCAGCGCTGGCCGATGCCCGCATCACGGAATACGGTGACGTCGACACGTCCGTGGCGACGCTACGGCTCCCAGACGGCGGCCTGATCCAGATCGACAGCATTCGGCGCACCGGCTACGGTTACGACGAGCGCATCGAGGTCATGGGTGCGAGCGGGCTCGTGGAGTCGCGCCGCCAGGCCTGCGGCAATGTGGTCCGCTACGGTGGCGTCTCCGCGGTCGCCGACGGCCTGCATCCGGGCTGGTTCGAGCGCGTCCAGCCGACGTACGCCGCGGCGATGGGGGCGTTCGTGCAGGCGCTCGAGGACGGCACCCCGCCGCCGGTCTCGCTGGAGGACGGGCTAAAGGCCCAGGCCATTGCCGAAGCGGCGACGGCCTCGCTGCGCAGTGGCCGCCCGGAGTCGATCGACTACGGGAGTGGGGCCGCTTGAGGACGAGCACGGTGATGATCGACAGAACCGTGGCCTGACCCGGGAGCGCTGCTCCCGGGTCAGAGCAGGCTGCCTCGCGATCTCATGACCTCTGCTACCTGTTCCCCCGCCAGGTCGCGGAAGCGTACCTGCGACGTAAGCGAGAGGTGAGCGGCGACGCCGGCTGCGTGGCCGTACTCGAAGCACTGCGCGGTCACGCGTGCCGAGGCGAGTGCCTCGTGCTCCGCGCTCAGGGACCGTCCGGCCACGATCACGTTCTCAGCCTGCTCCGGCACGAGTGCGGCGTAGGGTACGTCGTAGTAGTCGTCGAGGATCCACTGCAGCTTCGGTCGGTCCCCAGAGTGCAGTTCGATCGGCCAGGGTGACCGGCAGATGCTGTCGGCGCGTTTGCGCGCCGCGACAACGTCGCCGTTGGTCAGCTGGCCCGCTCCACGGATCGTGCGCGTCTGGCGGATTCCTACCTCGACGCCGGTGTCGACGAGGAATGCATGCTCGCAGCCGGCGATGTGCTCGCGGAAGAACTGCTCGTACGCCCGCACCTGGCGTCGCCCATCGATCTCTGCCTCCGTGAAGTCGGTTGGATCGATGACGTTGAGCACACGACCGTCGCGGCCGGTGAGGCGCGTTGCGTTCACCATCAAGAGGCCGGGCCGGGGGCTGGGAAAGGCCCAAATCTTCGACCGCGGCAGGTCGAGCCCGCCATCGGCCGCTGCCGCCACGATCGCCGCGGTGGCACTCGGAGGGCAGATCGTGTCGTCGCCCCACGACGCGCGAAACCGGTCGACGTCGACGCCGGCGAGCCGGAAGAACATCGTCGGGTTCTGGATCACCCCGTGGTCGCCATAGTCGAACCCGAATCCACCGCGTGCCACGACCGCCGCGTCGCCGGAGGCGTCGATGATCCGTCGTGCGGTCATGACCGTCTGCCCTGCATTCGACTCGAGCACCAGTCCGTCCAGCCGATCCTGCTCGCCGAGGACCCCGATGACCGCGGTGTGGAAGAGCACCTGCACCCCCGCGCGCTCGAGCAGGTCGTCTGCAACCTCGCGCCACATGTATGGGTCGTGAGTCACGGTCCAGGTCTTGCCGTAACGCTGCGGTGGGGTGAGGCCGCCGCGTGCGTCCAGTGCGGCTCGAAAGCGCTCGGTGAAGCCGCGGACGACCTGCACGGGCTGCGCCTGCGGATCATCCGATGCAAGATACATGCCGCAGATGGTCCCGGACATCCCGGCCACCGCGGCACCGCCGCAGAATCCGTACCGCTCGATCAGTGCCACAGTGAGACCTAGCTCGGCCGCGGTCACCGCCGCCGCCACGCCCGCGGGCCCGCCCCCTACGACCGCGACGTCGACGTCGGCGAGTAGAGGAAGATCTGCGCGGCTCGCTGTGCGTTGCCCGATGTGCCAGCCTGCATGGTCGCCGGTCGTGATCGGCTCGTCTCTGGTGCGGGGCGCTGCAACGCGGCCATCGCGATCACCGAAACTCACGTTCGTCTCGACGCCAGCACTCGTGACTCTCGCCCGAGCCGCGGGCCTCGGAGCGGTGTTGCCGGCCATCTCGCACCCTTCGTCGTAAGGGCCGCAATCCACCCGGGCCCGAATGTCGAGGCAAGTGAAGCACACTGAACGACCGTGCGCAACCGATTGTGCATCGATTGTGCATCTTCCGATACCCTGACCAGGGTGACTACTCTTGCTGACGTCGCCCGCTCCGCGGGCGTCTCCACCTCCGTCGCCTCACGGGCGTTGAGCGGGGATGTCACGACGCGGATGAGCGCCGAGACGCGCGACCGGGTGCGTCGCGTGGCCATGGAGCTCGGCTACGTGGCGAACCATCGCGCGCACGCCCTGCGGAAGTCTCGCTCGGGCGCGATCGCACTCGTCGTGCCGGACCCGAACAACGCCGTCTTCGCTTCGATGCTGCGAGGGGCCCGGAATGCTGCAGTCGGACGAGATTTCCTCATCGTCCTCGGCGAGGCGACGCGGGGTACCGGCAGCCGCGACTACCTGCGCGCACTCGTGGGCGGGGCCCGGGTGGACGGGATTCTGCTGCAGCGTCCCGAGGATATGGGCGACAACGTCCTCACCGAACTGGTCTCGGGAATCACGCCGCTGGTGCTGGTGAACTCACGGCTGCCGGGGCATGAGGGGTCTGTCGTGCTGCCGGACGAGGAAGGCGCCCGGATCGCTACCGAGCACTTGATCGGACTCGGCCATCGCCGTATCGCGCACTTCACCGGCCGGCGCGAGCACGACACTGCCCGCCGGCGTCACGACGGGTTCCTCGACGCTCTCCATGCTGCAGGCCTGCGACAGCGCATGGACTGGATCATCGAGTCGGGCTGGGAGGCGCCGGACGGCGTGGAGGCGATGCGCCGCCTCCTCGCGCTCGAACAGAGTCCGACCGCGGTCCTCGTCTCCAGCGTCAATGCCGCTGTCGGCGCGGTCGGCGAGGCCGCGCGCGCCGGTGTCCGGGTGCCGCAGGATCTCTCGATCGCCACGATCAATGACACCTGGGTCGCCTCTGCCATCGCGCCTGCGCTCACGACGGTCGTCATGCCCCTCGCCGAGCTCGGCGCCCGGGCCGCCGACATGCTCCTCGACTTCGTCGTCTCGGGAACTCCACCCACGCACGAGGTCGTCGCGGGCGCGCCCCAACTCGTCGTGCGGGAGTCCACCGCATCACCCGCCTGAAAGCCCAGTGAGGCGGCGACCATGCATCGGCCGATGCGCCGGGCTGGTCGTCCGCCTGGTGGACTGGGAAGGCGAGCGGGCTGTCACATCTGCGCACAACCGATTGTGCATTGGCGTCGGCAGTGGTTATGATGCTCACGTTCGGGCATCGGTCGGATGGGTCGGACGCCATCGTCGAAGGAGTCAACAGTGCTTTCCGGGATCCGCGTGCTCAGCTTCACCCACTTCCTCCAAGGTCCCTCCGCGACTCAGATCCTGGGGGATCTGGGAGCCGAGGTCGTCAAGATCGAGCCTCCGACGGGTGCGTTCGAACGCAGTTGGTCCGGGCCGGATGCCTACCTCGACGGTGTGAGCGTGTTCTTCCTACTCGGCAACCGCAACGCGCGGAGCATCGTCATCGACCTCAAGGCCGAGGGTGCCCGGGACGTCATCGATGAACTCGTCCGCGGCGCCGACGTCCTCATCGAGAGCTTTCGCGCGGGCGTCATGGACCGCCTCGGGTTTGGCTACGAGCGACTCTCGGAGATCAACCCCGGGCTGGTGTACGCGTCGCTCTCGGGATACGGCTCCACCGGCCCGTACAAGGACCGCCCTGGACAGGACGTGCTGATCCAAGCCATGTCAGGTTTGGCCATGGCGACGGGTGGCGGATCGACGCCGCCGACCCCGGTCGGAGCCTCGGTGATCGACCAGCATGCCGCAGTGCTCGGCGCGCTCGGTATCCTGGCGGCGCTCCATGGCCGCGAGCGCACCGGTCGCGGCACGAAGGTGGAGTCCAACCTGTTGAGTGCGGCTCTCGACCTTCAGATCGAGCCGATCTCATATCACCTCAACGGGTACCGCGGCACCCGTAGCGACTCGGGAATCTCTTCCTCCTTCTACAAGGCGCCCTACGGCGTCTTCCGGACCGCAGACGGCTGGCTGTGCATCTCGCTGACGTCGCCAGCTAAGCTCGCCGCGGTCTTCGACGACGAGTGGTACCTCACCGTGGCCCCCGCGAACGAGTATGAGCGGCGTGAGGAGGTCAACTCACGAGTAGCCGCGGCGATGACCGAGCGCACCACAGGGGAGTGGAGCGAGCTCTTCAGCGCCCACGCCATGTGGTTCGCGAAGGTCAACGACTACGACGAGGTCGTTGCCGACCCCCAAGTGATCCACAACGGCAACATCATCGAGTTCGAACATGATGACGCAGGAACCGTCCGGCTCCTCGGCCACGCGGTCACCTACGACGGAAGACGTCCCGGCGTACGGACCGTTCCGCCGCGACTCGGCGCCGATACCCGCGACGTTCTCGCCGAGCTCGGCTTCGAGTCATCCCGAATCGAGCACCTCATCGCGTCCGGCGCGGTGAGCGACGAGAGGCAGACCACCGATGCTGCGTGAGACGGGCATCCGGGAGCAGGTCGACGCAGGCGTGCTCACATTGACGCTCGATCGTGCCGAGAAGCGCAACGCGCTCGACACCGAGATGCTGCAGGCGCTCGAGTCCGCGCTCGCACCCCGCGCCGAGGTCCGCGCGGTCGTGATCCGCGCCGAGGGTGCCGCCTTCGCGGCCGGAGCTGACATCGGTGTCTACGCGACATCTAATGACGAGACACTCGACGCATTCACCGCACTGGCGAATCGGGTCGTGGACGCGATCGCCGCACTTCCTGTGCCAGTCGTGGCGGCCGTGCAGGGACTTGCGCTCGGTGGAGGGTTCGAGCTCGTGCTCGCAGCCGACATCGCCCTCGCCACGCCTGCCGCCTCCTTCGGCCTCCCCGAGCTACGACTCGGTCTCATTCCGGGGTGGGGCGGGACGCAACGTCTCGCAGATAGCGTGGGTCCGAGACGCGCTCTCCACCTCATCCTTACCTCCGGCAGGATCGATGCCGCAGCCGCGCTCGAGCTGGGACTTGTCGCCGAGATCGTGGATACGTCGGAACTGGATGCGCGTGCGGCGGCGATTGCCCGCACTCTCGCGACCGGGCCCGCACGCGCGATCGCGGCAGCGAAGACCGCCGTGCGTGGCCGACGCGCAGAGGAGGGGTACGGGGCAGAGCGCGCGCTCCTGTCCGAGCTGTTCCGGAGCGACGACGGGCGCGAGGGCGTGCGCGCCTTCGTGGAGAAGCGACCTCCGCGCTTTGCGTGACGCCGCTCGTTCCCGCGTTCGCCCATCGACGGATTGAGCACCTGTGACTGGAGAAATCGACATGACGCAACCCGCTGCACTCTCCCCGCTCGAGAGCACCTCGTTCGCTCTCCGGACGACGTCGTTGCCGGCCGAGGACCGGACCGTCAGCCCGTACACGGGGCTCACTCGCGCTCATTGGGTGGCTGTTGCCGAAGACCTGCTGTTCTCGGCGGCAGAATACCGGTCGGAGTCGGGCGCGCGGATCAATCTGCCCGGTCGTCCATCCATCGCAGGTGATCGGGCCGACGGTCTGGAGGGATTCTCCCGAACCTTCCTGCTCGCAGCATTCCTCCACGTCGGGGATCCGGTTGCGGGCGAGGCCCACCTTGCCCGCTATGTCGAGGGGCTGATCAGAGGGACCGACCGCGGAGCGTCGAGGCCTTCTGACGCGTGGGAGCCGATCGGGCACATCCACGAACGATGGGGCCAATCGCAGGTTGAAGCCGCTTCGATCGCCTTGTCTCTGCACTTGACCAAGGCGGACAGTTGGAACCGCCTTCCCCTCGGGGCGCAGGACGACGTCGAGGCTTGGCTGAGAACAGCCCTCGACAAGGAACCGGCGCCCAACAACTGGTACCTCTTCTCTCTCACTGTTGCGAGCTTCCTGGAGGCGGTGGGCCGGGGGGATGAGGCCACGTCCGCAGTCATCTCGCGCGGTCTCGCGCTGGCGGATCAGTGGTACCGGGGCGAAGGCTGGTACAGCGACGGGGATGCCGAAGCCTACGACCACTACATCGGCTGGGCGATGCATCCGTACCTGCTGTTTCACGCCGTCCTCAGCGAATCGTCAGAACTGAAGGCGCGTTTCGGTCCTCGGTTGACGGAGTTTCTGCGAAACTTCTCGTTGACGTTCGATCGAAACGGCGCCCCCTTGCACATGGGGCGCTCCCTCACCTACCGGATGGCGGCCGTCGCTTCCATCGCTTTGGGCGAAGTGACGGGGTTTACACCCCTGGAGCACGGCCAGTCTCGCCGTATTATGTCGGCCGATCTGCGCTACTTCCTCGAGCGTGGCGCTACGCGCAACGGCATCTTGACGATGGGCTGGCACGGACCGCATCAGGCCACGCTGCAGGTCTACAGCGGCCCAGGCTCGCCCTACTGGGCGTCGAAGGGTTTCCTGGCGCTGATGCTCTCTGCGGACCATCCGTTCTGGACGGAGGTCGAAGCCGAACTCATCACAGACACCGAGTCGACAATCAGGCCCATCCGCCCAACCGGGCTCCTCGTACAGACGACAGCATGCGACGGCTTGGTACGGGTTCACAACCACGGAAGCGACGATATCCCCGCGCACCAAGCAGACGCGGGAGCGCCCGACCCATTGTATGCCCGATTCGCCTATTCGACTCGGACCGGCCCCACTCCCTTGCGCTCGCCATCGGACAACGACTTCCAGATCGAGTACCGGGAGAACTGGAGTGCTCGCCGTCGCATCCACAGAGCTGGCAGCGGGAGCAACTGGGTGGCGTCCTGGCATGCGCCGAGATTTCCCGGCAACTCGACCGGTGACGGCCCCCAGAGCGGCCCAGTCCTGCCTGCGGCGCGAGTGCAGAGTCTTGTCGTCGTCCATGACGACCTCGAAGTCCGTGTGCATCGAATTCGCCATGTCCCCCCGGCAAGCTCAGTGAGGCTCTCGGGCTGGGCCGTGGCCTCCGAAGATCTAGGGGGGCTGGAGCGGAGGAGTCGCAACGGCGACGCGACGGTCAGCACCGATGCGCTGATCTCTCGGCTGCATGGAGTAATCGGCTGGGAACGAAGCGACACCTCACTGGTTCCCAGCGGCACCGCCTTCGGAACCTGGGCCGCGGTTCCAGAACTCCACGGGACGGCGTCGGCGGACCTCTTCGTCGCGATCGCGTCGCTGAGTACTCGAGATTCGGACCCTGCACACCGCGTGTCGGTGCACGTGAAGGACGATGTCATCCACGTGACATGGCACGACGATGAGAGGACGACCGTCGTCGACCTACGGGAGCTCGATTGGTGCTAGACGCCGCTCCCTCAGACGTGTCGCACGCCAGACGTCGGTTCTTCCCCCGTAACCTCCACCTGTTTCCCGATCCAAGGAGAGAAGGACGACTGTGCTCAAACTGTCATTCAGCACGCTCGGTACGCCCGCCTACAGTGTCGATCAGATCATCCAGCTCGCGACAGGGAGCGGCTATGACGGCGTGGAACTTCGTGCCTTGAACGGATCCGACGACCTCCTCGCGGCGCCCGAGTTCCAGGAAGCGCGACTGGAGTCGACGCTGGCCGCCTTCAGGGACGCCGGCCTGACAATACCCTGCGTGGACACCGGCGTGCTCGTGGGGACCGGCCCGGGGGACGCGTTCGCCGCCCAATTGGACGAAGCCCGAGCGTTTGCCCGTCTCGCATCGCGGCTGGAGTCCCCGCTCATCCGCATCTTCGCCGGACCGCATGTGTGGTCGGACGACGTCCCGGCCTTGTACCCGGGCATCGCGCAGTCTCTGAGGATTCTTGCGGACGAAGTGGCCGCGTTTGGGGTAACAGCGGCGATCGAGACTCACGGGAGCCTGTCGAGATCGGCCGATCTGCTCGAGGTTTTCTCGCATGGAGTCGGCGAGAACATTGGCGTCGTATGGGATGTCATGCACACCTACCGCAACGGAGAGACCCTCGAAGACTCGTATGCCGGGCTGGAGAGGTTCATCCGGCATGTGCACCTGCGCGACGCGGCGGGAATGGATCCCGCTCACCATGACTACGTCCGGACGGGCGACGGGATCATGCCCATCGCAGAGACGATCGCACTCCTTGAATCCGGGTCTTTCGATGGCTACGTGAGCTTCGAATGGGTGAAGATGTGGGTGCCCGAGTTGGAGGAACCCGAGGTTGTCGTGCCTCAGTTCGCATCGTACGTCGCTCAGTTTCGTCGACCTCAGCGGCATTAGAGATGACATGGTGTAGATCCTTGCTCTCAGCTCGGGCCTGCATCGCTGGTTAGCGTTTGGTGGCAACACTTAGATCTCACGAGCACCGCGGGCGGCAGCTGACTTCGAGTGTTGGATTCGGACGGCGGCCGTCACTAGGTTGCATTGCCTGTCGATTCAGGGCGGGCAGAGGTGGTGCCGGCCTAGTGACTGAGCCACGTCGGGAACACCAATTCGCCCCGGTTGACGGCCGACTGTGTTGGCCCGTGGTCGGTGGGGTGCGCATCGACGGATCACGTGGACCGAGCTAGGGGAGTAGAGGTTTGGCGATGATGCTGTGCTCGTTCGGCCTGAAGCCATCTGCTGTTCAAACACCGATCGGAAAACTTTCGACCAATGAAATTTGACTCTTTGAATGACCATGGATGTGTCGTATGTTCTTGTCGTTCCTCCAGGCGGCCAGGGCGCATTTGACGCCAGGCACGCGGGGACGCGACAAGGGAGTCAGAGAGTGAGGCTGGACATGATCACAGAAGTCGTTGCCGTGGTCCCGATTGGCGCGCGCCGTACATGTACGGCTTTGTCGTCCGCATCCGTTGACATCCCCGCTGAGCTGGCTGCGGTTCGCGCACGGCATCTGAACGACGCCGAACGGTCGGGGAGCTAGAAGACATGCGTTCGCTCGATATTGTTCTCGACCTGCCCAAGCACCTCGAACAGCAGTTCTTTCCCGGTGAACTGCATGCCCGGCTTCAGTCACTCGGGACCCTCCGTCGAGTGGTCGACAGCGGAGAGGGTCTGTCCGACCCGAGAATGGGTGGGGAAGTCCTCATCACAGGTTGGGGAACCAAGCTGCTTCCGGCGCACCGGCGACCGGGTGACTCGCTGCGGTTGATCACTCACAGCGCGGGGACCATCCGTGGCATGGTCCCGAAAGAGTTGATCGAGGACGGCGTGCGCGTGACCCAGGCGGCCGCCGGTCTCGCACCGCCCGTCGCTGAACTGGCGATGGCCTTCACTATCTCGCTTCTGCGCAACCTTCACATCACTGAACGCATGATGCAGGAGCGAAGCTGGGCAAAGGCGATGGCAGTTCCAACGGGTCACTCTCTGGCTGGCACACGAGTCGGGGTCATCGGTGCAAGCCGAGTGGGACAGGCATATATCAGGCTCGCCCTGGCAGCGGGCGCCCAGGTGTCCGTCTACGACCCCTACCTCACAGATGACGCAGCACAACGTCTTGGCGTCCGCTTGGTCGGTCTTGACGAACTACTCAGCACGTCGCTGGTCGTCGCCGTTCATGCCCCTGTTACAGAGGAGACTCGCGGTCTGCTGGACGCCACTCGGCTAGCCCTCATCCCAGACAATGGCGTTCTGATCAACACAGCTCGGTCGGCGATCATCGATACTCAGGCCTTGATCAGCGAACTGGCAAGTGGACGAATCAGTGCCGGGGTCCACGTTTACCACGTCCGGCCCCAGCCCCCACACTGTACCCACTGGGGGGGGGGCCCCGCCTCCACCCCGGCGCCCCCGCTGCCCTCAGAGAGTCCCCTCTGGGGGTTGCCGAACGTGATCCTGACGCCTCACATCGGAGGCATCACACGGGAAGCGCAACTCCAACAAGGAACGATTGTGGTCGAGGAGATTGAGCGTTTCGTCTCCGGGAGCCCGTTGAAGTGCGAAATCACGGCAGACCTCTACGACATTCTCGCCTGACCTCGCGTTGTTCGCGGTGGTTTGGCAAAGCAGAGCCGTGACAGCCCGTTGTCACGCGAGCCCCGGCGGAGCGTCCGACTTCGACCGGTGAACCTGATGGGCCCCAGGAAGAGGGCCTGCAACAGCAAAGGAGTACAGCAATGAAGCGCTCATACCGTAGCACGGCTGGCATCGCCGTGGTCGCCACGCTCGCCCTCGCCGGCTGCAGCGGGGGCGGCGACGCCGCCGTGCCCGAGGAGTCGTCGGGTCCGCTCACGCTCACGATGTCGGGCTGGAACCTCGACACCGCGCCCGAGTTCCAGACGCTCGCCGACGCGTACCACGAGAAGAACCCCGACGTCACGATCGAGCTCAAGGGCTACGACGCGGCCGAGTACAACACGCTTGTGACCGCCGACCTCGCTGCTGGCTCGGCCCCCGACATCATCACGCAGAAGGAAATCAAGTACGTCCCGACCTTTGTGAGTGGTGGCCAGCTGCTCGACGTGTCGGACGTGAAACTTTCCGACGACATCAGCGGCGCGAAGTCGTACGAGGTCGACGGCACCGCTTACGCGGTCCCCTATCGTGGTGACTCGTGGGTGCTGTACTACAACAAGGCGCTCTTCGACCAGGCCGGTGTCGACTACCCCGACGGTGCCTGGACGTGGGACGACTACGCTGACGCCGCCGATGCGCTGGCCGAGGGCCTGACCGCTGCGGGCAGCCCGGCCAAAGCCGCGTACCTGCACGTCTGGCCGTCACCGATCCAGGGCTTCGCCAACGCGCAGACCGACGGTGACATCTTGACGGGCGACTTTGAGTTCATGAAGCCGTTCTACGAGCGTCAGCTTGCTCTGCAGGCCGCCGGTGATCAGGTCGACTACAACACCGCCACCGCTAACCAGCTGACTTACCAGGGCGAGTTCGGCAAGCAGAACGCGGCCATGATGATCATGGGCACGTGGTACACCTCGACCCTGATCGCCCAGCAGGCGTCGGGCGACGCCAACACCTTCGATTGGGGCATCGCGCCTGCCCCGCAAGTTTCGTCGAAGACCGCTGGTCTGGACAAGACACCGGTAACCTTCGGCGCGCCGGCGGGTCTGGGCATCAACGCCGCGATCGACGAGTCCAAGGTCGCCGCGGCGAAGGACTTCCTCGCCTTCGCCGCGGGCGAAGAGGGCGCCCAGGCGCTCGCGGCCATCGGTGTCACGCCGGCGCTGCTGACCGACCCGGTCGTTGAGACGTACTTCTCGGTCGACGGCGCTCCGAGCGACGACCTGTCGAAGTTCGCGTTCTCCACGCACGAGCTTCGTCTCGAGTATCCCGTCACGGACAAGACCGCGGCGATCCAGGGCATCCTCGGCGACATGCACACCGCGATCATGTCGGGCTCGCAGTCGCCCGCGGACGCCATCAAGGAGGCGCAGGACCGCGTCGCCAACGAGGTCGGCACCGACTGACCCCCGGTCGGCAGGCTCAGGGATCCTCCGGATCCCTTAGCCTGCCGAACGACAACTTTCGTAACCACCCCATGCCCCTGGAGGTCCGCCATGGCGACCATCACCGCCACCGAGGCCGGCACCGCGCCGCCGCCCGCGCGCCGCCGGCGCTCGAAGCTGCGCCTGCGCAACACCCTCATCGGGTGGAGCTTCATCCTCCCCAACTTCATCGGCTTCGGCGTCCTCACGCTCGTGCCGATCGTCATCCTCTTCTACATGGCGTTCACGAACTGGAACGTCTTCGGCAA
>NZ_JBQCIP010000278.1:0-35181 GCF_051953575.1 Microbacterium sp. | reverse complement strand
CGACCGCGCTGTAATCGCGCTGATCCGTCGTTCCACGACCCACCAGCGCTTGAAGATTTCGCGCTGGCCCGTCGATCGGCCGCTTCACCTCCCCCTCCGGCCTGCCCGGAGGAACGAGGGCTCTGCGACCCCCGGTGTCAGCGCACTACTGACACAGGAGTCCTCATGCCCACTCACACCCTCGCTCCCGCGATCGTCCTCGATCGCGTCTCCCTCACCTGGGCGGACGGCACCGCCGCCCTCTCGGACGTCTCCGGCTCGTTCGGCACCGGCCGCACCGGGCTGGTCGGACGCAACGGCTCCGGCAAGTCCACGCTGCTGCGGCTCATCGCCGGCGACCTCGCGCCGTCGGCCGGGCACATCACCCGGACATCGGATGCCGCCTACCTGCCTCAGCGGCTGACCCTCGACGTGGAACGGCCCGTGGCCGATCTGCTCGGGGTGGGCGACACGCTGCGCGCCCTGCGCGCGATCGAGTCCGGGGACGTCGACCCGCATCATTTCGACGTGGTCGGCTCGGACTGGGACGTCGAGGCGCGGGCCCACGTCGCCCTCGCCGAGGCGGGTCTGGCGCCCGAGATGCTCGACCGCAGCGTCGGTCAGCTGTCGGGCGGCGAAGCCGTGCTCACGGCGATCGCCGGCATCCGCCTGCGCGGCGCCGCCATCACACTGCTCGACGAGCCGACGAACAACCTCGACCGCGAGGCGCGGGCCCGCCTTCACGACATGGTCCGCTCCTGGCGCGGCGCGCTCGTCGTGGTGAGTCACGACACCGCGCTGCTGGAGCTCATGGACGACACGGCCGAGCTGTACGCGAACGAGCTGTCGGTCTTCGGCGGCCCGTACTCGGAATGGCGCGCCTGGCTGGATGCCGAGCAGGATGCCGCCCGCGACGCCGAGCGCGCCGCGAAGCAGTCGCTCAAGCGCGAGAAGCGCCAGCGCATCGAGGCCGAGACGACGATCTCGCGCCGGAAGGCCATGGGCGACAAGGCGTTCGTGGAGAAACGCGTGCCCAAGATCGTGGCCAACGGACGACGCATGGCCGCCGAGGTCTCGGCGGGCAAGCTGCGCGGTGAGAAGGCCGAGCGCGAGGCATCCGCCCGCGAAGCGCTGGATGCCGCCGGCCGCCGCGTCCGCGACGACGCCTCGATGAAGATCGACCTGCCCGACCCCGGCGTGCCCGCGGGCCGGCGCATCGCCACGCTCGGCGACGGATCGCGGTCCTGGATCATCCAGGGCCCCGAACGGGTCGCCCTCATCGGGCCGAACGGCGCCGGCAAGACGACGCTGCTGGAGCGGCTGGTCGGGGCTGCCGTCGAGGATTCAGGAGACACGCCGGGCGAAGGGGCTCATAGCCCCACCGACGGCACGGTCTTCCTGAATTCTCCGCACGGAACGCTCCACACCGACCGCGTCGGCTACCTGCCGCAGCGCGTCGACGGGCTGGACGAATCGGCCTCGGTGCTCGACAACGTCGCGGCCGCGGCGCCCCAGGTGGGGATCGTCGAGCTGCGCAACCGGCTCGCCCGGTTCCTCATCCGAGGAGCCGCGGTCGAGCGGCCGGTGGCGACGCTGTCGGGCGGCGAGCGGTTCCGTGTGGCGCTGGCGCGGCTCATGCTGGCCGACCCGCCGCCGCAGCTGCTGGTCTTCGACGAGCCGACGAACAACCTCGACCTCGACACGGTCGACCAGCTCGTCGACGCGATCGCCGCCTACCGCGGCGCGGTGCTCGTCGTCAGTCATGACGACGCATTCCTCGAGCGGATCGGCGTCAGTCTGACGCTCGAGCTCGACCGCGACGGGCAGCTGACAGAACAGTAGCCGGGGTGCGGCATCCACTCTTCGAAAGGGGTGGATGCCGCGCCTCAGGCCGCCTTCGCGAGAGAGCCGTAGCGCTCCATGCGGTGCCAGCGCAGGCGGGTGCCGGCGAGCGCCGTGAACACCGACTGGATCACCACCAGGTACATCAACTGCCGGTAGACCACCTGCTGGAGCGGCAGGGACCACAGCGGCCGCGGTGACTCGCCGTCGAGGGCGAAGGCGAACCACGCCATGAGCAGCTGCACCAGCATGAACGCCGCCCACAGCGCGATGATCCGCACCGGATCGAGGAAGACGAGTCCGTAGAGGGCGAAGACATCCACGACGGGTGCGAGCAATGGCAGCAGCACCTGCAGCACGAGCAGGTACCCGAGGCCGCGCCGCCCCAGCTTGCCGGCGGCGCCGCCCTGTACGACCGCCTTGCGGTGCTTGAACATCGCCTGCAGCGTTCCGTAGCACCAGCGGTACCGCTGCTTCCACAGGGCGTCGAGCGTCTGCGGGGCCTCGGTCCACGCGCGGGCCTGCTCTTCGTACACCACCCGCCACCCGTCGCGGCACAGCGCCATGGTGAGATCGGTGTCTTCCGCGAGAGTGTCGCTGCTGACCCCGCCTACCCGCTCGAGCGCACTGCGTCGGAACCCGCCGATCGCGCCGGGAACCGTGGGCATGCACTCCGCGACATCGAAGAGCCTGCGGTCGAGATTGAAGCCGACGACGTATTCGATGTGCTGCCAGCGCCCCAGCAGTCCGCCCCGATTCGCCACCTTCGTGTTGCCCGACACCGCCCCGACCTTCGGATCCGCGAACGGCTGGACCAGCAGCCGGACGGTCTCGGGCTCGAAGACCGTATCGCCGTCGACCATCACGATGAGCTCATGCCGGGCCGCGCGGATGCCGGTGTTGAGCGCCGCCGGCTTGCCCTGGTTCGGCTGGCGGATGACCCGCACGCGCGGCAGCGCCAAGCGCTCGACGAGATCGGCGGTGCCGTCGGTCGACCCGTCATCGACGACGATGACCTCGACGGGATGATCGGATGCCGCGATCGATCGCACCGCCGCCTCGATGCCGGCGGACTCGTTGTAGGCGGGAACGATGACCGACACGGGCTCGGCGACCGGCGGGTCGGTCCAGACCGGAGCCCGCCGCACGCGGCGGACGTGGCGCACGGCGGCGCCCATCACGAGCACGGCGCGCAGGAGCACCACGATCCCGCTCACCACGAGCGCCCACGTGAGGGCCCACACCACGACGTCGCTTGCGCGCACTGCGGCGATGGTCGCCCAACCGGCGGCCCGGTCCCACCACGTCGCCTCGGGCGCCTCGGCGGTGACGCCGATCGCGTCACTCACCGAGCTGACGGTGTAGCCACGGACCTCGAGGGCGGTGAGCAGCTCGTCGAGCGCGGCGACGGTCTGGCTGCGGTCCCCGCCGCCGTCGTGCATGAGGATCACCGCGCCGTCGTCGCCGATGGGTGTGCCCGCTGCGACGATCGCATCGACGCCGGGTCTCGTCCAGTCGCGGGTGTCGAGGGTCGTCAGCACCGAGACGTAGCCGTCGCTGCCCGCCGCCTCGACCGCCCTCCACACGTCGTTGGTCACCGCTGCCGGGGTCGAGCTGTACGGCGGGCGGAACCAGGTCGCTCCGACCCCGGTGGCCGCTGCGATGACCCGCTGGGTGGACGCGAGCTCAAGACTCTGCTGCCACGCGGGAGCCGCGCCGAGGTCGAGGTGGGTGAAGGTGTGCAGGCCGATCTCGTTGCCGCCGGCGACGATGTCGCGCGCGAGACCAGGGTGCTCGGCGACGGCTGAACCGACCGCGAAGAACGTCGCGGTCGCGCCGTGCGCCCGCAGCACCCGCAGGATCTCGGGCGTCCAACGCGGGTCGGGGCCGTCGTCGAACGTCAGCGCAACGGTGCGGTCGGCGGGCGCGGCGGTGCGCGGCGGGTCCTCGGTCGGGTCGATGACCGGGTCCCCGGTGGCGACGCCCGCGGGCACTTCGTCCGCGCGCGCGTCGACGGCGGCGGTCCCCGAACGCGCCTCGCCCGCGTGCACGTAGCCGTGCACGACGAGAGCCGCGGCGAACGCCACCAGCACCGCGCCGAGCACGACCCAGTGCACACGCGTCCTCGCTGCCCGCGCGGTCGACCGGTGCTGCCGCCGCGTGATGACATCAGCCGTCACGGCTTCGCGGGCTCCGTCGGAGCCTTGGCCCGACCGGGTGCGGTCTCGCTGTTGCCGCGATCCTCGGCGGGCGGCGCGTTCCCGGGAGTCGCCGTGGCGACCGGTGACGGCGACCCCACTGCGGCGGGCGCCGGTTCCGAGGCAACGGGCGCATCCGCCGCGTCGGGCGCAGCATCCGTCGATCCGTCCACCGGCGTCGGCGGGCTCGTCGGTGCCGGATCGGATGCCGGCGGCAGCGGCTGCACAGGGGTCGACGCATCGGCGACAGGGGCGCGCGAAGGAAGCAGCGGCGAGACGACGGTCGGCACGCCCATCACCGAAACGACGACGAGAGCGAGCGACAGCGCGACCGCGGCGATGCCGGCGATCGCGGCCGCACGGATGCGGCGCAGCCGACGACCGCTGCGGTCCACGAACACAGGACTGCTACGGCGGGTGAGCGGGGCAGGCGCCTCCGACCCGCGCGAGGGATCGGTCACCATCACGCTCCTCGGGCGGTGGGCGCGCCCGGGATGCGCGCCCGCAGGGAGCATATGCGGCGCCCTCTGAGAATCGTGGGTCGAGCGTCGCTTCCTCATGGACCTCTCACGCGCCGGGAAGCGGATGCCGCGGCCTGCGCCCCGGAAGATCTGGGGGTTCTCCCCCATGTGCCGACGGCGCCCGACAGGGAGGATGGATGACATGAACGCACTCATGAGACCCCGCCAGGGACGCCTGATCGCCGGTGTCTGCGCCGCCGTCGCGAACCGCTTCGGCTGGAGCGTGACGCTGGTGCGCATCCTCACGGCGATCGCCGTGATCTTCTTCGGCCTGTCGCTGTGGGCCTACATCATCCTGTGGATCCTGATCCCGAACGAGGGGTGATTCCCCTCAGCCCGCTCGATCAGGGCTTCTTCTTGTGGCCCGGGGCGTTCCCGCTGTTCCCGGGCGCCGTGGGCGTCGGCGTCGGCTCCGTTTCGGGCGCGGGGGCCGGTGCGGGCACCTGAGTCGCCGGGGGTGCCGGTTCGGCCTCGGGCGCGGCATCCGCTTCCTCCACGGGCGCGACGGCCGGGTCCGGCGACGGGGTCGGCGCCGGAGGCGTGGGGGTCGGCGTCGAGACGCGCTCCTCCGAGACAGGCGCCGGGTCGGCGGGCAGCGGATCCGACCGCTGCGAGACGGCGAAGATCGTCGTGACGACCAGCAGCAGCGACAGTCCGAGCGCACCGCACAGGGCGCCCAGCCCGAACGTCTGCACTCGGCGGGAGCGCGACAGTTCGCGCGCTGTCTGCACGGCGGCGGCTCGGCGGGTGGGCGGCGTCGCCGATTCCGACCCGCTCGAAGGCGTCGGATCCATCACGCTCCTCAGCGGTGAACGCGTGCGGGGAGAGACACGCGGGTGCGAGTTTACGCGACCGTCGTTCGCGCGATCCTGGCCCGATGTCGGCGCAGGCGACGAAGATGGAGTGATGGCCGACGTCCTCGAGAGATTCGGTCCTGCCACGCAGGACTGGTTCCGCGGCGCCTTCCACGCCCCCACCGAGGCCCAGAAGGGCGCCTGGCAGGCGATCTCGGTCGGCAAGCACGCGCTCGTCGTCGCACCGACCGGTTCGGGCAAGACGCTGTCGGCCTTCCTGTGGGCGATCGACCGGGTGTTCCACGACAAGGCCGCGGCGACGGCATCCGCTTCTCCCGCTCCGAAGAAGAAGCGAACGGATGCCGCGCCCCCGGCCACCCGGATCCTCTACATCTCGCCCCTGAAGGCGCTCGGCGTCGATGTCGAGCGCAACCTGAGGTCTCCGCTCGTCGGCATCGGGCAGTCGGCCCGGCGACTGGGGCTGACGGTGCCCGACGTCACCGTCGGCGTGCGCTCGGGCGACACTCCGGCGGGCGATCGGCGCAAGCTCGTGCAGGCGCCGCCCGACATCCTCATCACGACTCCCGAGTCGCTCTACCTCATGCTGACGAGCCGCGCCGGCGAGACGCTGCGCGACGTGCACACGGTGATCGTCGACGAGGTCCACGCCGTCGCGGCGACCAAGCGCGGTGCGCACCTGGCGGTCAGCCTCGAGCGTCTCGACGCGCTGCGGCGGTCGTTCGCGCCCGACGCACCGCCCGCGCAGCGGATCGGCCTGTCCGCCACGGTGCGGCCGATCGACGAGGTGGCGCGGTTCCTGGGCGGCGCCGAGCCGGTCGAGATCGTGGCTCCGCGCGCGACGAAGGCCTTCGACATGAAGGTCGTGGTGCCGATCGGCGACATGCTCAACCCGCCGCCTCCCCCGAGCCCGTTCCTCTCCGACGACGGGGACGCCCCGGCGTCACCGGACTCCGGTGACGAGCCGATCGACGAGGACTGGTTCGCCGACGGGTCGTCGGGCCGCCGCGCCTCTGGCGCCGGCGAGACCGAGATGACCGGCTCGGTGTGGCCTCATGTCGAGGAGGCGATCGTCGACCGCATCCTGCAGCACCGGTCGACCATCGTGTTCTGCAACTCGCGGCGCCTCGCCGAGCGGCTGACCGGGCGTCTCAACGAGATCTACTCCGAGCGGCTCGGGCTCGACCTGCCCGAGCAGTCCGTCCCCGCCGCGATGATGGCGCAGGCCGGTGCGACGGCGGGAGCCGACGCCGTGCTCGCCAAGGCGCACCACGGCTCGGTGTCGAAGGAGCAGCGGGCACAGGTCGAGGAGGAGCTGAAGTCCGGCCTCCTGCGGTGCGTGGTCGCGACCTCGAGCCTCGAGCTCGGCATCGACATGGGTGCCGTCGACCTCGTGATCCAGGTCGAGGCCCCGCCGAGCGCGGCATCCGGCCTGCAGCGCATCGGACGCGCCGGACACCAGGTCGGCGAGGTGAGCCGGGCGGCGCTGTTCCCGAAGCACCGCAGCGACGTGCTGCACACCGCGATCGTCACCGAGCGCATGCTGGCCGGGCAGATCGAGGCGATCGCGATCCCGCAGAACCCGCTCGACATCCTCGCCCAGCACACGGTGGCCGCCGCCGCGGTCGGCCCGGTCGACGTCGAGGGCTGGTACGAGACCCTCAAGCGCAGCGCGCCGTTCCGCTCGCTCCCCCGCTCGGCGTACGAGGCCACGCTCGACCTCATCGCCGGTAAGTTCCCCTCCGACGAGTTCGCCGAGCTGCGACCCCGCGTCGTATGGGACCGCGACCTCGGCGTGCTCACCGGGCGCCCCGGCGCGCAGCACATCGCGGTCACGAGCGGCGGCACGATCCCCGATCGCGGCCTGTTCGGGGTCTTCGTGGCGGGCGAGTCGCAGAACGCACGCGTCGGCGAGCTGGACGAAGAGATGGTCTACGAGTCGCGCGTCAACGACGTGTTCACGCTCGGGACGACCAGCTGGCGCATCGTCGAGATCACGCACGACCGCGTCAACGTGGTGCCCGCGTTCGGCCAGCCGGGCAAGGTGCCGTTCTGGCACGGCGACGGCATCGGGCGCCCCGCCGAACTGGGTGAGGCCCTCGGCAGGTTCTCGCGCGAGGTGTCGACGGCAAAGCCCGACAAGGCCGAGGCCCGGCTGCGCGAGGCGGGGCTCGACGAGTTCGCGCAGGACAACCTGCTCGCCTACCTCGCCGAGCAGCGCGAGGCCACCGGCACGCTGCCCACCGACCGCCAGCTGACCGTGGAGCGAGGGCGCGACGAGGTCGGCGACTGGCGCGTCATCCTGCATTCCCCCTACGGCATGCAGGTTCACGCGCCGTGGGCGCTGGCCGTCAACGCCCGCATCCGCGAACGCCTCGGCGTCGAGGGTTCGGCGGTCGCCAGCGACGACGGCATCATCGCGCGGATCCCGGATGCCACCGCCGAGCCGCCGGGCGCGGACCTGTTCGTCTTCGACCCCGACGAACTCGACCAGATCGTCACCGAAGAGGTCGGCGGGTCGGCGCTGTTCGCCTCGCGCTTCCGCGAATGCGCCGCGCGCGCCCTGCTCATGCCCCGGCGCAACCCCGGCAAGCGGACGCCGCTGTGGCAGCAGCGGCAGCGGTCGGCGCAGCTGCTCGAAGTCGCGCGTCGGTACCCGACGTTCCCGATCATCCTCGAGACGCTGCGCGAAGTGCTGCAGGACGTCTACGACGTGCCGTCGCTGCTGCGCCTCATGCGCGGCATCGGCGAACGGCGCATCCGGCTCATCGAGACCGAACCCGCACAGCCGTCGCCGTACGCGCGCGACCTGCTGTTCGGCTACGTCGGGGCGTTCATGTACGAGGGCGACTCGCCCCTCGCCGAGCGCCGCGCGGCCGCATTGTCGGTCGACCCGGCGCTGCTGTCGGAGCTGCTCGGCAAGGTCGAGATGCGGGAGCTGCTCGACCCGGACGTCATCGCGCAGTTCGAGCGAGAGGCGCAGCACCTCGACCCCGAGCGCCGCGCCCGCGGAGTCGAGGGCGTCGCCGACCTGCTGCGCCTGCTCGGCCCGCTCGACGCCGCCGAGGTCGCCGCGCGCCTGGAGTCCCGCGAGGGTGCCGACGCCGCGTCCGACGAAGAGGCGGCCGGTCATCTCGAGACCCTCATCGCCTCGCGCCGCGCGATCCCGGTCACGATCGCCGGTGTCGGCCGGGTCGCGGCGACCGAAGACGCCGGGCGCCTGCGCGATGCGCTGGGCGTAGCCCTGCCTGTCGGCATCCCCACCGCGTTCCTCGAACCGGTCGCCGATCCGCTCGGCGACCTCGTCGCGCGGTACGCCCGCACGCACGGCCCCTTCCGGGCGGATGCCGCCGCCGACCGCTTCGGCGTCGGCATCGCGGTCGCACGCCTGACCCTGCAGCGCCTCGAATCGCAGGGGCGCGTGGCATCGGGGTACTTCCTGCCCGAGACCGCGACGACGACCGCGGCGGACGACGCCGAATGGTGCGACAGCGAAGTGCTCCGACGGCTGCGGATGCGGTCGCTCGCCGCCATCCGCGGCACCGTCGAGCCCGTGTCGCAGCAGGCCTACGGGCGATTCCTGCCGGTGTGGCAGCACGTGACGCGTCCGCTGGAGGGCATCGACGGAGTGGTCGCGGTCGTCGAGCAGCTCGCCGGCGTGCCCGTCCCGGCGAGCGCGTGGGAGTCGCTCATCCTCCCCGCCCGCGTGGCGGACTACACGCCGGCCATGCTCGACGAGCTGACCTCGACGGGCGAGGTGGTGTGGTCGGGTCACGGCGGCCTGCCCGGCCGCGACGGCTGGATCGCGCTGCATCCGTCCGACGCCCTGCCGCTGACGATCGCACTGCCCGACGAGGCGGAGGCGCCCGCACCCGGCTCGCTCGACGCGCAGCTGCTCGCGGCGCTCGAGGGCGGAGGCGCGTACTTCGCCGCGCAGCTGCGACAGACCACGGGCGCCGAGAACGAGCAGTCCGTGAACGAGGCGCTGTGGCGGCTCGCCTGGTCCGGAAAGGTCACCAACGACACGTTCGCGCCCGTGCGGTCCCTCGTGTCGGGCGGATCGCAGGCGCATCGCGTCAGCAGGCGCACGCCGCGCGCCCGTCTCTACCGGGGCACGCCGGGCAGCATGAGCGTGGCGATGCGGTCGGTGTCGGCATCCCTCCCGACGCGATCGCCGGCGGTCGGCGGCCGATGGTCGCTGCTGCCCGCGCCCGAGGCGGACCCGGCGCTGCGAGCCACCGCGACGGCGAGCCTGCTGCTCGACCGCTACGGCGTGGTCACGCGGGGCGCCGTGCAGTCCGAGGGCGTGCCCGGCGGGTTCGCCCAGACGTATCGCGTGCTGGCCGGGTTCGAAGAGGCGGGGCACTGCCGTCGCGGCTACGTGATCGAGAAGCTCGGCGCTGCGCAGTTCGCGGCCTCCGCCACGGTCGACCGGCTGCGCGAGTTCGCCGGGCTGAGCGACCCGCCGCCGCTGCGGGCCGTGACGCTCGCCGCGACGGATCCCGCCAACCCGTACGGCGCCGCGCTCGCCTGGCCCGGGCTCGAAGGTGTCGGACACCGGCCCGGGCGCAAGGCGGGCGCCCTGGTGGTGCTCGTCGACGGCGCACTCGCCCTCTATCTGGAACGCGGGGGCAAGTCGGCTCTGGCCTTCACCGGCGACGAGGCCGTGCTCGCCGCCGCCACGCGCGACCTCGCCGCGACGGCGCAGGCGCGACGGCTCGACACCCTGACGATCGAGCAGGTGAACGGCGCGTTCGTCCATGGCACGGGCATCGGGCGCACGCTGCGGGACGCCGGCTTCGTGGAATCCCCCCGCGGGCTGACGCTCCGCCGAGTGACCGCCGGCGACGCGGTGCGGGGCGCTCGTGCCTGAGGGCGACACCGTCTTCCAGGCCGCCCGCCGGCTCGATCGCGCGTTGGCCGGCGCCACGGTGACCCGGTTCGAACTGCGGGTGCCGCAAGCTGCGACCGTCGACCTGCGCGGCGAGGTCGTGCACGGGGTCGTGAGCCGCGGCAAGCATCTGCTGCACCGCATCGGCACGTGGACGCTGCATTCGCACCTCAAGATGGAGGGCGAGTGGCACGTGTACCGACGCGGTGAGCGCTGGCGAGCCCCGGGGTTCCGGGCGCGCGCCGTGATCGGTGCGACGGCGCCCGACGGCAGCGAATGGGAGACCGTCGGGTTCGACCTCGCCGACATCAAGATCGTGCCCACCGCCGCCGAGGAGGACCTCGTCGGCTACCTCGGCCCCGACCCGCTCTCCGACACGTGGGACCCCGAAGAGGCTGCCCGCCGGCTGCACGCCGACACGCGCGCCGTCCACGTGGCGGTGCAGGATCAGCGCAGCATCGCCGGCTTCGGCAACGAGTACGCGAACGAGATCCTGTTCGTGCGCGGCATCCTGCCCACCACCCCGGCGGACGAGGTGGATGCCGCCGCCCTCGTCGACCTGGGCGCGCGAATGATCCGCGCCAACCGCGATCGCGTCGACCGGACGTTCACCGGCGATGCCCGCCGCGGGCGCACGAACTGGGTGTACGGCCGCGAAGGGCGCCCGTGCCGGCGGTGCGGCACCCTCATCGAGCGCAGCGCGCTGGGCGCGGATCCGACGCGCGAGTGCATCGTGTTCTGGTGCCCCACCTGCCAGCGCTGACGCGCGCAGGTCACGATGGTGCAACGGACGATCTGTCGTCCGATCCGTCGGGGTGCGGCATCCATCGTTCGACTTCTCGTTGAAACATCGCGGATTCCGCGGGTTCACGCACGCCCGGACGATCTGTCGCACCGAGCACACCCCGTGGCCCGGATCGTCCTGTTTCGCGGTGGCGCGGATTGCACCCGGGCACGCCCCGCTATTGAATACCCCCACACCCGAAAGGCCGCGCACCGCCGCACGGCCCGCGACACGAAGGACCTCACGAGTGACGACGTCCACAGGCACGGCGCCCGCATCGGCGCTCCCGGCAGACCAGGTTCCCACCGACGGCGACGCGTCGCGCGGGGCGGTCCTGCTCTCGGGCATCACCAAGCGCTACGGGGACCAGGTCGCCGTCGACGACCTGTCGCTGACCATCCAGCCGGGCGAGTTCATCTCACTGCTGGGTCCGTCGGGCTGCGGCAAGACGACGACGCTGCGCATGATCGCGGGTTTCGAGCAGCCGGATGCCGGCGACATCCGCATCTCGGGTCAGTCGGTGCTGGGCGAGCCGCCGTACCGCCGCAACGTCAACACGGTGTTCCAGGCGTACGCGCTCTTCCCGCACATGTCGGTGGCCGAGAACGTCGCGTACGGGCTGCAGCAGCGCAAGACCCCGAAGGCCGAGATCCGCACGCGCGTCTCGGAGGCGCTCGACCTGGTGCAGATGCGCCAGTTCGCCGACCGCAAGCCCACGCAGCTGTCGGGCGGCCAGCAGCAGCGCATCGCCCTGTCGCGGGCGCTCGTGAACCGACCCGCGGTGCTGCTGCTCGACGAGCCCCTCGGCGCCCTCGACCGGCAGCTGCGCGAAGAGATGCAGCTCGAGCTCAAGCTCCTGCAGTCGCGCCTGGGCATCACCTTCGTCTTCGTGACGCACGACCAGGGCGAGGCGCTCTCGATGAGCGACCGCATCGCGATCATGCGTCACGGCCGCATCGAGCAGATCGCCGACGCCGACACCGTGTACGCGCGTCCCGCCTCGGCGTACGTGGCGGCGTTCGTCGGGCAGCAGAACTTCTTCACCGGCACGGTCACGGCGGACGGCGCCGCGGTCGAGGCGGCGGAGGGCCTGGTCCGCGGACACTCGCCCGAGCTCGCCGGCGCCGTGCGCGGCCAGGCGGCCGTCCGTCCGGAGTTCGTGCGCATCGCGGCGGAGTCGTCCCCCGAAGCCGGGTCGACGGCATCCTCCGTCAACTCCGTCCGCGGAACGCTGCTGGGGGTCGCGCACCTGGGCGAGACCATGCAGTACCTGGTGAAGGTGTCGGACGACAAGAGCATCATCGCCCGCCGGCCCACACCCGAGGCGCCGTCTCTCGCGGTGGGCGACGCGGTCGTCTGCTCGTGGGATGCCGCGAACGTGCTGCTCTTCCCCGCCGACGACGCCGCCGCCGACAGCGGCTACGTCGCCCCGCCCGCCGTCTGATCCGACCGTCCCCTTCGCACCCGAGCCCCCTGGAGACCCCGATGCCCGAGTCCCCCATCCGCATCCTCGCCAGCGCCGATGCCGTGCCCACGATCCGCCGTGAGCTCAGCCGCCGCGGATTCCTCGGCATCGCCGCTGCGGCCGGCGCCGCCGCGATCCTCACGGCGTGCTCGCCCGGCGGCGGGACCTCCGCGGCGCCGAAGGCGACCGGCGGCGCACTGGAGAACAAGCTGTCGATCTACACGTGGGGCGACTACGACAGCCCCGACGTGATCGACGCCTTCACGAAGGAGAAGGGCCCGACGGTCGAGCTCACCTCGTTCAACTCGAACGAGGAGATGATCGCGAAGCTCACCGCCGCGAAGGGCACCGGCGGTTACGACATCGTCGTGCCCACCGGCGTGTACATCCAGCAGATGGTGCAGAACGGGCTGCTGCAGAAGCTCAACCTCGACCTGATCCCGAACTTCAAGAACCTCGACCCCGCGTTCGTGGGTCGTGCGTGGGATCCCGACAACGAGTACTCGATCTGCAAGGACTGGGGCACGACCGGGTACGTGTACGACAAGACCGTCATCACGCGCGAGCTCACCACGTGGGCGGACTTCCTCGACGCCGCGCAGAACGAGGCCAGCGGCAAGACGTCCGTTCTGGACGATGCGAGCGAGCTGACCGGCGCGTACTTCTGGGCGAACGGCATCCCGTGGACGACGACCGACGAGGGCGACCTCGATGCCGCCGAGGACTTCCTCGTCAACACGCTGGCGCCGCACATCGAGACGTTCGACTCGTACCCGGGCGGCGGCGCGATCCAGCAGGCCTCGCACGTGCTCATGCAGGCCTACAACGGCGACGTGCGCCTCGCGCTCATGGAGAGCAGCGAACCCGACCGCTGGCAGTGGGTGCTCGCGGGTCCGAAGACCGAGATCTGGATGGACAACTGGGCGATCCCGGTGGGCGCTCCCCACCCGGAGGCCGCGCACGCGTTCATCGACTACGTCCTCGATCCCGCCGTCTCGCTGCAGGAGCTCGACTACATCGGCTACCACACGGGGGTCGCCGACATCGAGCAGGCAGCCGCCGACGCCGGCCTCGAGCTGCTCGACATGGTCTTCTTCACGCCCGAGCAGCTGGCGACGATGGAAGAGGGCGAGGTCAACGAGGCCCTCACCCGCGTCGTCGACATCTACAACAAGGTCAAGGCGGCTGCGGGTGCGTAAGAAGGCGGGCATCGCCCTCGCGTTCCCCGCGTGGGCGTGGCTGCTCTTCTTCTTCGTCATCCCGGTCGGCTACGTCGTCTGGTTCAGCTTCGGCTACAAGCCGGGCATTTTCGGCACCCACGCGAACGACGTGCTCTCGTTCGACCGGTACCTCGAAGTGCTGACGCCGACGTTCTTCGCGACGTTCCAGAACACGCTGTGGATCGGGATCGTCGGCACGCTCGCGTGTCTGGCGATCGGCGCGCCGGTCGCGTACTGGATGGCGGTCAAGGCGCCGCCGTCCAAGCGCGGACTGCTCGTCGCGCTCGTGATGGTGCCCTTCTGGACCAACTTCCTGGTGCGCACCATCGGGTGGCAGATCATCCTCGCGCCCAACGGCTGGCTGTCCGGCGTCATGCAGGCGATGGGCCTCGGACCGCTCGACATCCTGTACACGCGTCCGGCGGTGCTGCTCGGCGTGATCTACAACTACCTGCCGCTGATGATCCTGCCGCTGTTCGTCGCCTTCGACCGGGTGGGTCCGTCGCTGCGCGAGGCGTCGAAGGATCTCGGCGCCGGCCGCTGGACCACCTTCCTGCGGGTCACGCTCCCGATCTCGCGCCCCGGCGTCGTGGCCGGCGTGCTGCTGGTGTTCATCCCGCTCATGGGCGACTACATCACCGCGACGATCCTCGGCGGCGCGAAGGGCAACATGATCGGCCAGATGGTCGCGACGCGGTTCCAGACGGCGCAGAACTGGGCGCTCGGCTCGGCGATGGCGATCATGCTGATCCTCATCGTGCTGCTCACGGCGGCCGTGGGGCTCGGACTGGTGTGGCTCATCGGCCTGCCGTTCCGCCTGCGCAATCGCGTGGTGCTCGACCCGGTGCCCGCGCCCGCGACGGCATCCGCTTCCCCGGCCGGAGGTGCCGCATGACCGCCACCGACACGCGCACGATCCTGTCGGCGCAGAGCAGCGTGACCCCGCGCGCCAAGCGCAACCGCGGAGACCTCGGCTTCACGATCTGGGGCATCGCGGTCCTGGTGTTCCTGTTCCTGCCGATCGCGGTGGTCGTCGTCTACTCGTTCAACGTCGGGCGCCTGCTCACGTCGTTCACGACGTTCGGGTTCGACTCGTTCGCCGCGATCGTCTCGAACGAGGTCATCCGCAGCGCCGTGCTGATTTCGGTGCAGACCGGCTTCCTCGCGGCGCTGCTGGCATCGGTGCTCGGCACGCTCGCGGGCATCGCGATGGCCCGTCACCCCGGCAAGTGGGTGTGGTGGTTCCTCGTGCTGCTGCTGCTCGTGTCGGTGACGCCCGAGATCGTCGACGCGGTCGCGCTGCTGCCGTGGCTGGTGACCCTCGGTCAGGACTGGGGCATCGCCTTCTTCAACGACGGCGTCTTCCGCCTCGTGATCGGCCACTCGCTGTTCTCCATCGCGGTCGTCTCGTACCTCGTGCGCGCCCGGCTCATCGGCCTGGACGCGCAGCTCGAAGAGGCGTCCGCCGACCTGTATGCGCCGCCGCTGACGACGTTCCGCCGTGTCACGCTTCCGCTCGCGATGCCCGCCGTGCTCGCCGGGTTCCTGCTGTCGTTCACGCTGAGCCTCGACAACACGGTCATCGCGGCTTTCGTCTCGGTGGCGGGGTCCACGCCGTGGCCCGTGTACATCCTGGGTGCGGTCCGCACGGGCCTGCGTCCCGAGATCGCGGCGGTGTCGACGATCATGCTGCTGCTGACCCTCATCGCGCTGGCCGTCGTGGCCCTCGTGCTCAAGCGCGCGGGCGATTCGGCCGCCGACATCGCCCGCACGATGGCGGGCGGATGATCCGGATGCCGCGCCTCTGAGCCGACCGTCGCCCGACGTCGCATCCTGCTCGTTCCTCGCTCGCCCCCACGACCCGATCGCCCAGGGAGTCCCATGCCGTACGCCGACCTCGTCTTCACCGGCGGGCCCGTGTTCACCGCGAACACCGTCCGCTCGCGCACCGATGCGGTGGCCGTCTCGGGCGGCCGCATCGTCGCCGTCGGCGGCGACGACGTCCGCGACCTCGTCGGCCCCTCGACCGAGGTCGTCGACCTCGCGGGACGCCTGCTGCTGCCGGGCTTCCAGGACGCGCACGTCCACCCCGTGTGGGGCGGGCTCGACATGCTCCGCTGCGATCTGGCGCAGCTCGACACGGCGGCCGAGTACGTCGACGAGATCGGGCGCTACGCCGCCGCGCACCCGGACGACGAGTGGGTCCTCGGCGGCGGGTGGGCGATGTCGGCGTTCCCGGGAGGCACGCCGACGGCATCCCTCCTCGACACCGTCACCGGTGACCGCCCGGTGTTCCTTCCCAACCGCGACGGCCACGGCGCGTGGGTGAACTCCGCCGCGCTGCGCCTCGCGGGCATCGACCGCGACACCCCCGATCCCGCCGACGGCCGCATCGAGCGCGACGCGGACGGCACCCCGTCGGGCACGCTGCACGAGGGCGCCATGTCGCTCGTGAACCGACTGCTGCCGGCCGAGCCGCCCGAGCGGATGGTCGAGGCACTGCTGACCGGTCAGCGGTACCTGCACTCGTTCGGCGTGACGGCCTGGCAGGACGCGATCGTCGGCTCATATGGGGATGCCGGCGACCCGGGTCCCGCGTATCTCGCGGCCGCCGCCGACGGCCGTCTGACCGGCCGGGTCGTCGGCGCCCTGTGGTGGGACCGCGCCGCGGGGCTGGAGCAGATCCCGCTGCTCGTCGAACGCCGCGAGCAGTACCGCGGCGGCCGTTTCGCCGCGACGAGCATCAAGGTCATGCAGGACGGCGTGGCCGAGAACTTCACCGGCTCGATGCTCGAACCGTACTTCGACGGGCACGGCCACCCCACCGACAACTCGGGAATCTCGTTCGTCGCTCCCGAGATCCTCAACGAGGCGGTGCCGCTCCTGGACGCGGCCGGGTTCCAGGTGCACTTCCACGCCATCGGCGACCGCGCCGTGCGCGAGTGCCTGGATGCCGTCGAGCACGCCATCGCGCGCAACGGGCGCTCCGACAACCGGCATCACATCGCCCACATCCAGGTCGTGCATCCCGAAGACATCCCCCGCTTCCGCGAGCTGGGCGTCGCCGCGAACATGCAGTCGCTGTGGGCCACGTACGAACCGCAGATGGTGGAGCTCACGCTGCCGTTCTTCGGCCCCGAGCGCTCGGCGTGGCAGTACCCGTTCGGCGACCTGCTGCGGGCGGGCGCGGTGCTGGCCGCCGGCAGCGACTGGTCGGTGTCGACGCCCGACCCCCTCGCGGCGATCCACACCGCCGTGAACCGCAAGGCGGCACCGGGGCACGAGGAGGGCGATTACGACGCGTTCTATCCCGAGCAGGCCATCGACCTCGCGACCTCGCTGACCGCGTACACGGCGGGCTCGGCCTGGGTGAACCACCTCGACGACGTCACCGGCACGGTCGAGGTCGGCAAGTACGCCGACCTCGTGGTGCTCGACCGCGATCCCTTCGCCGGGCCGGCCGACCAGATCGGCGCCACCCGGGTGCTGCAGACGTTCGTCGAGGGCGAGCGCGTGTACGCGGCACCCGACTCCTGAGCCGCCCGCACCCGCCCCCGACCGCATTCGGACGTCAGACCCGCACCAGCTCCTGCAGCACGCCCTGATGCTCGGGCGTCCAGCCGAGCTCGCGCGCCTCGTCACCGGACGCGGCCTGGTCCAGCAGCAGCGCGTCGGCGAACGCCCCGCCGAGACGGGAGCGCGTCGCCTCGGCGGACTCGGGCGCCGCATCCGCCCCCGCAGCCTCGGCGACCTGGCGCACCGACACCGGCGCGCCGTCGCTCGCGATCAGCCGACCGACCGCGACGGGATGCGTCACCGCCAGCAGGTACAGGCGCGCGAGATCGTCCACGTGCACCCACGTCCAGCGCTGCGATCCGTCGCCGATGAGTGTGAGCGCGCCGTCCGCGGTGCGCGGGGCATCCGTGATCAGCGACACCAGCCCCTTGCCGTGCCCGTACACGACACCGGGGGCGATGACGGTGGTCGACACGTCCGAGGCCAGCAGCCGCTCCTCGATGGGCACGCGCCACGCCACGAGATCGACCGGATCCGGCGTATCGGAACTGTGGATGCTGCCACCCGCCCCGTACTCCCAGATCCCGCTGGTCAGCACGAAGCGTCGCTCGGTGCCGCTGTAGACGCGCTCGACCGCGTCGGCGACGGCGCGGTTCAGCCGTTCGGCGTCGTCCGACGCCGCGGTGTGGATCGCGGCATCCGTTCCCGCGAGGATGCCCGCCAGCCAGTCCGGGTCGTTCAGGTCGCCGATGACGGGCGTCGCGCCCTTCCCGGCGACGGTGGCCGCCGCCCGGTCGCTGCGCACCGGAGCGACCACGTCGTGGCCGGCGTCGAGGAGGGTGTCGAGGACGGCAGAGCCGATATAGCCGGTCGCGCCGGTCAGTAGGATCTTCATGCCGTTCACCGTAGGGCCGACCCTGTCGGTTACTTCAACGGAACTTCCCCGGAGGTGACCCCGCATGACGACCGTCGAATGGGACGTGACCAGCCCGGCCTGCCCGAGCCGGGTGATCTTCTCGCGCATCGGCGACAGGTGGACGATGTTCATCGTCCTCGCGCTGTCGGAGCGGACGATGCGGTTCTCCGAGCTCAAGGAGCGACTCGGCCAGATCTCGCCGAAGGTGCTCACCGAGACGCTCCGCGCGCTCGAAGCGGACGGGCTGCTCGAGCGACGGTCGTTCCCCGACTCGCCGCCGCGGGTCAAGTACTCGCTGACGGGCCTCGGCCGGTCTCTGCTGGAGCCGATCGCTGCGATGCGGGTCTGGGCGGAGGAGCACGTGCCCGAGGTGCTCGAGTCGCGCCGGCGCGCCCTCAGCGCCTGACGCGTGCGACCTATGCTGTATCGGTGACCCGACTGCTCCTGCTCATCGACATCCAGCGCGACTATTTCCCCGGCGGACGTCACCCGCTCGTCGGTGCGGATGCCGCCGCCGATGCGGCCGCACGCTTGCTGAGCGCCTTCCGCACGACCGGTGAGCGGGTCGTGCACGTGCAGCACATCTGGGACGGTCCGGATGCCGCCTTCTTCGAGTCCGAGACGCCCGGGGTCGAGTTCGACCCGCGCGTGGCCCCCGACGGGGAAGAGCACGTCATCGTGAAGCACGAGCCGAACGCGTTCCTCGGCACCGGCCTGGAGTCCCTGCTCCGTTCCGTCGAGCCCGACGAGATCGTCGTCGCGGGCATGATGACGAGCATGTGCGTCGACGCGACGGTGCGTGCGGCATCCGATCTCGGCTTCGCGCTCGCCGTCGCACAGGACGCGTGCGCCGCGCCGGACCTGACCCTCGGCGAGGTGACCGTCCCGGGCGCACAGGTGCACACGGCGTTCCTCGCGGCGCTGCACGGCACGTACGCGCGTGTCGCGCCGGTCGATGCGCTGATCGGCGAGCTCGCCGTCGCCTGAGCCCGGTTCGCCCCGCTCCGACAAACCGTCCGGCCGTCTTCGGAATCTCCGACACCGGCCCTCCCCACCGCGCCTGTGGACGGGCGAGGATGGGAGAAACCAACGCATCGGAGTTGATAACCGTGGGCACGACCGTCTTCGAACGACAGCGGCCGCAGGCATCCGTCATCCGCCACTCGCTCGCCGACACCAGACATTCCGTCTTCTGGCGTGACGACCTGCCCGAGTCCCTCACGCCGGACCGCCCGTCGCTCGTCGGCACGCACCGCGCCGACCTCGTCGTGGTCGGCGGCGGCTACACCGGTCTGTGGACCGCGCTCCTCGCGAGCGAGCGCACCCCCGGCGCGAAGATCGTCGTCGTGGAGGCGCAGCGCGTGGGCTGGGCGGCGTCCGGACGCAACGGCGGCTTCTGCGAGTCGAGCCTCACGCACGGGCACGAGAACGGCATGGCCCGCTGGCCGAACGAGATGCCGCTCATCGACGGCCTGGGGCTCGAGAACCTCGACGCGATCGAGGCGTCCGAGGCGACGTACGGCATGGACTTCCAGTTCGAGCGCACCGGCATGCTCGCCCCCGCCGTCGAACCCCACCAGGTGGAATGGGCCAAGGAGTGGGCCGCCGAAGGCGAAGAGGGCGTCGTCTACCTCGACCAGGACGAGGTGCGCGCCTCGGTCGACTCGCCCACATACCTTGCAGGGGTGTGGGAGAAGAACACCTGCGGCATGGTGCACCCGGCGCGGATGGCGGCCGAGCTGGCCCGCGTGTGCGAGGAGCGTGGGATCGAGATCTTCGAGCGGTCGCACGTCACCGCTCTCGACACGTCCGGCCCCGGCGTCGTCGTCGTCACCGAGCAGGGGCGGGTCGAGGCATCCCGCGCCGCCCTCGGCACCAACGTCTTCCCCTCGCTGATCAAGCGCAACCGCCTCATGACCGTGCCCGTGTACGACTACGTGCTGATGACCGAGCCGCTGTCGGCCGAGCAGCTGGCGTCGATCGGCTGGAACGACCGCCAGGGCATCGGCGACATGGCGAATCAGTTCCACTACTACCGGATCACCAAGGACAACCGGATCCTCTTCGGCGGGTACGACGCGATCTACTACTACGGCCGCAAGGTCGACCCCGCGCACGAGCACCGTCCCGAGACGTGGGAGAAGCTCGCCAGCCACTTCTTCACGACCTTCCCGCAGCTGGAGGGCCTGCGCTTCACCCACCAGTGGGCGGGCGCGATCGACTCGTCGACGCAGTTCACCGCGTTCTTCGGCACCGCCCGCGACCGCCGCGTCGCCTACGCGGCCGGGTTCACCGGCCTGGGCGTCGGGTCGACGCGATTCGCCGGCGAGGTGATGCTCGACCTGCTCGACGGCGTCTCGAACGAGCGCACCGAGCTCGAGATGGTGCGCAAGCGTCCGATCCCGTTCCCGCCCGAGCCGGTCGCCTCGATGGCCGTGAACACGGTGCGCTGGTCCCTCGACCGCGCCGACCACAACCTCGGCAAGCGCAACGTCCTGCTCAAGACGCTCGACGCGCTCGGCCTCGGGTTCGACTCATGATCGTCCCCGGTGTGGCAGCGGATGCCGCCGCCCTCGCGATCCCGCTGGAGCCGCTGCCCGCCGACCAGGTGGTGGCGGGCACGCCGTCGACCGGGTTCGTCGAGCTGACCGACACGATCGGCGTGTGGGAGCACACGCCCGGCACGTCGACCGACGTCGAGGCCGACGAGGTGTTCGTCGTGCTGGCGGGCTCGGCGACGCTGTCGTTCACGGACTCGTCCCTCGCGCCCGTCGAGCTCCGCCCCGGATCGGTGGTGCAGCTGACCGCGGGCATGCACACCGTCTGGACTGTGCACGAGACGCTGCGGAAGGTCTACGTCGCGGGCTGATCCGGCGTGCTCCCTGTCCCACCGCGGACTCGGCCCCGGCATCCGCTCCTCCGCGCCGGTGCGACGATGGATGCATGCGTGCAGTGGTCTATGACGCCTTCGGCGTCGCGCCCGAGGTCCGTGACATCGCGAGGCCGGCGGCGCCCGAGGGCGGGGTCGTCGTCGAGGTGCGGGCGACCGGTCTGTGCCGCAGCGACTGGCACGGGTGGGCCGGGCACGACGACGACATCGCGCTCCCCCACGTGCCCGGGCACGAGCTGGCCGGCGTCATCGCCGAGGTGGGTGCAGGAGTGGCGAACTGGCGGATCGGCGACCGCGTCACCGTGCCGTTCGTGTGCGGCTGCGGTCGATGCGAATGGTGCCTTCAGGGCGACGCGCAGGTCTGCCCCGACCAGACGCAGCCCGGCTTCACGCACGACGGTTCGTTCGCGGAGTTCGTCACGCTGCACGCCGCCGACGCGAACCTCGTGGCCATCCCCGAGTCCGTGAGCTTCGAGGCCGCGGCGGCGCTCGGATGCCGGTTCGCGACGGCATACCGCGGCCTTGTGGGGCGCGCCCGGCTCGCGCGGGACGAATGGGTCACGATCGTCGGCGCCGGCGGCGTCGGGCTCAGCGCCGTCATGATCGCGAAGGCCCTCGGTGCCCAGGTGATCGTCGTCGATCGTCACCAGGCGGCGCTGGATGCGGCATCCCAGCTCGGCGCCGACCACACCGTGCTCGCCGACGGACGCGACGTCCCCGCGCTCGTCCACGAGCTGAGTCGCGGCGGAACGCATGTCGCCGTGGATGCCGTCGGCAGCGAGCAGACCTGCAGCGACGCGATCCTGAGCCTCCGCCGGCGCGGTCGTCACGTGCAGATCGGGCTGCTGCCGCCGGTCGACGGCCACCCGCGGGTGCCGATGTCGCGCGTGATCGGGTGGGAGCTCGACCTTCTCGGCAGCCACGGCATGGCCGCGGTCGACTATGCCGGGATGCTGGCGCTCATCGAGTCCGGCGCCCTGCACCCGGAGTCGCTCATCGAGCGGATCGTCGGGCTGTCGGAGGCGGCGGAGCTCCTGCCGTCGTTCGACCGGGCGACGCCCGCCGGCATGACGATGATCGACCCGCGCCTGCCCTGACGCAGCCAGGCCATCACCGCCCCGCGGACCTCCGCACCAGGAGCGCCAGGTGCAGTGCGGTCTGGGTCTCGCCGTCGTCGAGGTCGGAGCCGAGGAGCTCCTCGATGAGCGCGATCCGCTGGTAGAAGACGGAGCGTGACAGGTGGGACGCGGATGCCGCAGCCGTGCGGTTCCCGGGGTGCGCGAGCATCGCCTCCAGGACGTCCAGGAGGTCGCCCGAGCGCGACAGGTCGTGCGAGATCAGGGGGGCGAGCATGCGCTCGCCGTGCTCGAGCACGCGGTGGTCGTCTCGCAGCGCCGTGACCAGCTGCACGAGCGGCCGGTTCTCGGAGCGGCGCAGATACGGGCCACGACCGGACCGACGGCGCCGGCCCCCGGCGAGGTCGACGGCCTCGTGCACGGACGCCAGCGCCTCTTCGATCCCCTCGGCGGCACTGCCGACCGAGACGATGACCCGCTCGACGTCGGCGGGCTCTACGAGAGTGCGCACGACGCCGAGCACCGCGGCGTCGTCGAAGACGGCATCGGGCGGCAGCGACAGGAGCAGTGTCGCGCCCACGCCCCCGGCCGGAGCCGAGCCGGCCAGCGCGCGACCGCGCAGGGCGCGGGCTGCGGCATCCGCTCGCTCCGTGGCGACGGGCGCACCCGAGATCACGAGACCGTACAGGCGCGACCCGCGCAGCGGGAGCCCCGCCGCTTCGAGGCGTGCGGCCGCTCCCCCGACGCCGGCGAATCGTCCGGCCAGCAGGCCGTCGACGAGTCGACGGCGGCCGATGCGCGCCCATTCGTCTGCGTCGCCGTCGGCCAGGCGGCCCACGGCGAGGGCGATCGCCCCCTGTTCGAGCACCGCGGTGCGACCGGCGGCGTGATCGGGGCCGGGGAGCGCGATGAGGTTGCCCCACCGGATGCCGCGCGCCTCGACCGGCACGATGAGCCAGTCGTCGGTGTCGGGGGCGGCACCGCGCTCGCGGCGGGCGGCCAGGCGCCGGTGGGCCGAGCGCGACTGCAGCTCCCACTCGGTGAAGAGCTCCTCCTCCATCGCGAGAGGGACTTCGGCGGCGACGACCTCGTACCCGAGGTTCTCCAGGACGATGGGAGCACCGAGGGTCTGGGCGAGCTGGTGCACGATGAAGTCGGCGGGCGAGCCGCGCAGCACGAGGGCGGTGAACCGCTCGCGCACCTCGTCGCGGGCACGGAGGGCATCGGTCTGACCCGTGATGATGCGACTGTGGACCGCCTCGGTCAGCGTGACGAACTTCACCTCGCGGTGCAGCACGACCAGCGCGAGACCGCGCTCGCGCGCCGCCTCGACGACGACAGCGGGCACGTAACGGTAGTGGGTCCCGAGCTCGAGGACGAGGCCGGAGAGGCCCGCGTCGACCAGCTCGTCGATGAACCGGCGCAGGTCGCCCGGCTCGGCCGGCCACGACGACCCGGTCGACAGCAGGAGCTCACCGCCGTCGAGCAGACGGGCGACGCCGGCACTGTCGGAGACGTGCAGCCAGCGCACGCGCGCATCCAGTGCCTCGTCGCCCACCAGCACCTCGGGAACGCCGTTCGCGACGGCATCGAGGGCGATCACCTCGCGCACCGTGGGGAGGGTCTCGTTTGCGGATCGTTCTGCCGGACGATCCGTATGGATCGCTCGATCTTCGCGACGGTCGGGCACCGTGGCCGCCTCTTCTTCTCTGACAGGCTGGGACGCGTCAAGCCTAAGGGATCGTCACACGATCTGTCCGACGCCGAAGGAAAGCCCGATGACCACCGTCGAAACCACCGTCGCCCCGCCTGCGGAAGCCACTGACCTCCGTGTGATCCCGCACTGGATCGACGGCGCCGAGCATCCGTCGACGAGCGGTCGCACCGCCCCGGTCTACAACCCGGCGACCGGTCAGGTCACCGCGCACGTCGCTCTCGCCGACCAGGCCGAGATCGACGCGGCGATCGCGTCGGCCCGCGCCGGCTTCCAGACCTGGAGCGGCTACTCGATCGCGCGTCGGCAGTCGGTGATCTTCGCATTCCGCGAGCTGCTGAACTCGCGCAAGCGCGAGCTGGCCGAGATCGTCACGGCCGAGCACGGCAAGGTCGTCTCGGACGCGATGGGCGAGATCCTCCGCGGCCAGGAGGTCGTCGAGCTCGCGTGCGGGTTCCCGCACCTGATCAAGGGCGCGTACTCGGAGAACGTGTCGACCGGCATCGACGTGTACTCGACCAAGCAGCCGCTGGGCGTGGTGGGCATCATCTCGCCGTTCAACTTCCCGGCGATGGTGCCGATGTGGTTCTTCCCGATCGCCATCGCCGCCGGCAACGCCGTCGTGCTCAAGCCCTCCGAGAAGGACCCGTCGGCCGCGCTGTGGCTGGCAGCGCTGTGGAAAGAGGCCGGGCTGCCGGACGGCGTGTTCACGGTGCTGCAGGGAGACAAGCTGGCCGTCGACGGACTCCTCGAAAGCCCGGTCGTCGAGTCGATCAGCTTCGTCGGCTCGACCCCGATCGCCCAGTACATCTACGAGACGGCGTCCCAGCACGGCAAGCGCGTGCAGGCGCTCGGTGGAGCCAAGAACCACATGCTGGTGCTGCCCGACGCCGACCTCGACCTCGTCGCCGACTCCGCGGTCAACGCGGGCTACGGGGCGGCCGGCGAGCGCTGCATGGCGATCTCGGTCGTACTCGCCGTCGAGCCGGTCGCCGACGAGCTCATCGCGAAGATCCAGGACCGCATCGCGAAGCTCCGCATCGGCAACGGCGCGGCCGGCCTGGAGCCCGACGGCGTCGAGCCCGACATGGGACCCCTGATCACCGGCATCCACCGTTCGAAGGTGTCGGAGTACGTCGACATCGCCGAGGCCGACGGGGCCGAGGTCGTCGTCGACGGCCGCGGTTTCCAGGTCGACGGACATCAGGACGGCTTCTTCTTCGGCCCGACGCTGCTCGACCGCGTCCCCACCACTTCCCGCGCGTACACCGAGGAGATCTTCGGACCGGTCCTGTCGGTGGTCCGCGTCGCCAGCTACGACGAAGGCCTGGAGCTGATCAACTCCGGCCAGTTCGGCAACGGCACCGCGATCTTCACGAACGACGGAGGCGCTGCCCGCCGCTTCCAGAACGAGGTGCACGTCGGCATGATCGGCATCAACGTGCCGATCCCCGTGCCCGTGGCCTACCACTCGTTCGGCGGCTGGAAGAAGTCCCTGTTCGGCGACGCGAAGGCGTACGGCGTGCACGGCTTCGACTTCTTCACCCGCGAGAAGGCCATCACCAGCCGCTGGCTCGACCCCGCCAGCCACGGCGGCATCAACCTCGGCTTCCCCCAGAACCACTGAACCAGGATCCGCACATGACCGACACCCTCCTCACCGGCGTCCAGCCCGACCTCGAGGCCGACGCGCGTGTGCGCGCCGACGACCGCGGGCACGTGTTCCACTCGTGGAGCGCACAGGCGCTGATCGATCCGCTGCCCATCGCGGGCGGTGAAGGCTCGACGTTCTGGGACTACGCCGGCAACACGTACCTCGACTTCAGCTCGCAGCTGGTGAACCTGAACCTGGGGCACCAGCATCCGGATCTCGTCCGCGCCATCCAGGAGCAGGCGGGCCGTCTCGCGACGATCCAGCCGTCCATGGCCAACGACGTCCGTGGCGAGCTCGCGCGCCGCATCGCCGGGGTCGCGGGCGACGGCTTCGAGAAGGTGTTCTTCACCAACGGCGGGGCCGATGCGAACGAGAACGCCGTGCGCATGGCACGCCTGTTCACCGGCCGCCGCAAGATCATGTCGATGTACCGCAGCTACCACGGCAACACGTCGACGGCGATCAGCCTGACCGGCGACCCCCGCCGCTGGCCGAACGAGCCCGCCGACGGGTCGGTCGTGCACTTCCACGGCCCGTACCCGTACCGGTCGTCGTTCCACTCCTCCTCACCCGAGGAAGAGACCGCGCGCGCCCTGCAGCACCTCGAGCAGACGATCGTGCTCGAAGGCGCCGGCACGATCGCCGGCATCCTGCTCGAGACGATCGTCGGAACCAACGGCGTGCTGGTCCCGCCGCCCGGGTACCTCGCCGGCGTCCGCGAGCTGTGCGACAAGTACGGCATCGTCTACATCGCCGACGAGGTCATGGTCGGCTTCGGCCGCGTTGGCGAGTGGTTCGCGTTCCAGGCGTTCGACGTGCAGCCCGACCTCATCACGTTCGCGAAGGGCGTGAACTCGGGGTATGTGCCGCTCGGCGGCGTCGTGATCTCGGACCGCATCGCCGCGCACTTCGACACCGTGTCGTTCCCCGGCGGCCTGACGTACTCGGGCCACCCGCTGGCGTGCGCCGCCGGCGTCGCCACGTTCGACGTGTTCGAGCGCGACGGGATCCTCGAGCGCGTGCGCGATCTCGGCGAGCGCGTCGTCGGCCCGCGCCTGCGCGAGATCGCCGAGCGTCACCCGTCCGTCGGCGATGTGCGCGGCCTCGGCCTGTTCTGGGCGATCGAGCTCGTGAAGGACCGCGAGACGCGCGAACAGCTCGTGCCGTTCAACGCGAGCGGACCGGATGCCGCACCCGTCGCCGCAGTCGCCGCGGCGTGCAAGCGCGACGGCGTGTGGCCGTTCACGCACTTCAACCGCGTGCACGTGGCGCCGCCGCTGGTCATCACCGAGGAGGAGCTGCTGCGCGGCCTCGACGTCATCGACCGCGCGCTGTCGGCCGCGGACGAGTACGTCACGCGCTGAGTCGCCTCCCCTGCCACGAAGGCCCCGGATCCGCTCGGATCCGGGGCCTTCGTCGTGTGGCCGAATCGTTCCGATGCGCGGGAATAGATGAGCCTCACCTGAGGTTGTTCCTGTATCCAGCACCAGATGGTGCCGCAGGAGGGGACTGTGGGCAAGAACTACATCGACATCGAGAACGACCAGGGCGAGACGCTGCGCTACCGCAAGCACGTCAACGGTCGTGGCCTCATCGCGCATGGAGCGAAGGTGCACCCGAGCGCCGTCGTCGAAGCGGGGGCGTATGTCGAACCGGGCGTGCAGATCGCGGCGGGCGCACACGTCGGCCGCGGAGTGTGGGTCGAGACGGATGCGGTCATCGGACCCCAGGCCGTCATCGAGCCGCACGCGCACATCGGCCCGCGGGCCGCGATCGGGCCGAAGGCGAAGATCGGCGTCCGCACCCAGGTGGGTCATGACGCCCGCGTGGCGGGTGGCTCTCTCATCGGCGACGACGTCACCATCGCCGACGGCGAGCGCGTCGCCACCGACAAGCGAGGACTCCGCCTGGCGGCGTGAGTCCCTGCGCCGCCGCGGCGGCGTGCCCCTGTGGACAACTCTCGGAGGGCCGCGCCCGCCGCGGCTAGCCTGGCGCGATGCACGACGACCGTCGCCGGCCCGCGCGTGGAGCGAGAGCCCTGATCGTCGCGGCCACGATCCTCGTCGTACTCGCTCTCGCGGCTCTCGGGTGGCTGCCGTCGGGCGCCGGGCCCGGTTCGATCCGCAGCTGGGACCTGGGACGACGGCTGCCGCTGCCCGGAGTGATGCCGACGACACAGGCGGCTCAGCCGGACGGAGAGACGCCGGGTGACGGCATCCCTCCGCGTCCGGATGATGCCGACGACCTGATCGTCACGCACGTGTTCGACGGCGACACGATCGAGGTCGCCGACCCCGCGACCGGCGAACGGCGGCGTGTGCGGCTGATCGGCATCGACACCCCCGAGGGCACGCCCACGCCGGAATGCTGGGCCGACGAAGCCCGCGCGCACCTCGCGGAGCTGCTGCCCGACGGCGCCACCGTGTGGGCCGCGCCAGACACCGAGCTCTACGACCGGTACGACCGCGCACTGCTGTACCTGTGGACCGTCGACCGCCGCTTCGTCAATTACGAGCTCGTCGCCGCGGGCGACGCCGAGGCGCTGCGCATCGACCCCAACACCGCGCACGCGGACCTGTTCGACGCCGCGCAGGCAGAGGCCGAGGCATCCCGGGCAGGTCTCTGGGGCGCCTGCTGAGCGTCAGGCGAACGGGAAGAGTACGAACGCGATGAGGGGCAGCGTGCCCTGGATGAGCGCGGGCCGCACATACTTCAGACCTGTCGTCACCAGCACGAGCGCCGCGCCGACCATCGAGCCGAGCGAGAACAGCACGAGCGCGATGCCGCCGCCGGCGTAGAACAGCACGATGCCGATCACCACGCCGATCGCGAGGAACAGGTTGTAGAAGCCCTGGTTGTACGCCATCGGCTTCGTGATCTCAGCGGCCGCCTGGTCGGCGACGCCGAACCGCTTCCAGATCTTGGGCTGTGTCCACTGCACGCTCTCCATCACGAAGATGTACACGTGCAGCAGCGCCGCCAGCGCTGCGAAGACCGTCGCGAGAATCCCCACCATGAGGGAACCATAGCGCCCCGGCTACGCTGAACCGTATGGCGAAAGGCGGTTCGAACAAGGGTCGGGGTCGGGATGCCGCCTCCCGCCGCGCGGGCGGAGCCCCCGGCTCACCGGGCAAGGGCAGGCCGAAGTCCTCGCAGCCGCGCACGTCGAAGCCCGCACAGCCGCGCGCGCCGAAGCCCGCACCCGTCGAACCGCCGATGCCGGCGACGTTCACGCTCGGCGCGATCCCCGGCGCGACACCCGGCCGATGGATCGACACGTGGAACGACCGGATGCCGCGCACCTCGCTGGACCTCGTGCCGCTGGAGGTCGCCGACCAGCGTCGCGCGCTCGTCGACGGAGAAGTCGACGCGGCCCTCGTGCGACTGCCGATCGACAAGGACGGGCTGCACGTCATCCCCCTCTACGACGAGGTTCCCGTCGTCGTGACCTCGAAGGACTCGCACCTGCTGGCAGCCGACGAGCTGGATGCCGCGGACCTCGTCGGCGAGGTGCTGGTGGTCCCCCGCGACGACGTGCTCGGCATCCGCATCCCCGGCACCGAGGAGCCGCGCTTCGCTCCTCCCGCCGACACGGCCGAGGCGATCGCGACGGTGGCAGCCGGCGTCGGTTTCGTGGTGGTGCCGATGTCGCTCGCGCGACTGCATCACCGCAAAGACGCCGACTACCGCGTCCTGCATGACGGACCCACGTCGACGGTCGCGCTCGCCTGGGTGGCGGAGCGCACGAACCCGGCGGTCGACGCGTTCGTCGGAATCGTGCGCGGACGCACCGCGAACTCTTCCCGAGGCTGAGGAGCGTGTCGTCGAGGCGCTCGGTGGTGGGCGCGCATCGCACGCTCACTCACCGGGAGCCGCGGCGGTAGCGGGGGTCGCTTGTTCGCCCCTGCAGGGCACGGCAACCGCCGCCCGCCTGCGGAGCCGGTCAGGCCGCCGCCTCCCACGGGAGTCGCGTCGAGACAGGTTCGGCCACGGGAAGCGTCCTGCCGGCGCCGCGTCGAACCGGCGACGTCTGGGCGACGGGGAACACCGCCACTCGCCCGTCGACGCGGACGATCACGAACGCGCCCTGTGCCGGCACGCCGTCGGGCAGCGGGATCGTGTGCTCGCCGCCGGCAAGGTCACCGGCATGCGCGATCGCCGAGCGCGCTGACGGCTCAGACCCGACGGGCACCGCCCACACTCCCGAGACCTCGACGTGCGCGCCGGTCTCGAGTCGCACACGCACGTCGCGCGCGGAGGCGTCGTAGGTGACGCCCTCGAGGGGCCGGCCGAAGTACTCCTCGATCTGCGCGACGAGCAGCGGAGCGACGCCGCCCAGCCCGTTCACGAAGCGGATGTGCGGATTTCGCCGGGCCATCGCCGACTCGAGCTCTGTGCGCTGCTCCGCCGGGACCTGACCGCCGAAGACCACGAGGTCGATGTCGCCCGGATCGTATTCATCGAGCAGTCGATCGAACTGGTTGGTCGCGTTCGCCCCGAACCCGTTGCGTCGCAGCGCCGCCACGGCATCGATGAGAACCGGCGCGCTGCGTCCCACGATGAGCACTCGTTCGTTCATGTCCTTCTCCCCTTCATTGATGTTGGTTGAGCCAACATAGCAATGTTGGCGCAACCAATCAACTGGTACTTTGAGTGCATGAAGCCCGCGCACGCTCCGGAACGAACACCCGACCGCCTGCGGGAGCGGCCGACCTGGTTGCTGGGTCGGGCGGCGGCGAGGGCGAGCGGTCTACTCGCGTCCGGGTTCGGCGAGCACGGCCAAGGACTGCGGGGCTACCACTACCGCCTTCTCGCCTCGCTCGAGCAGTGGGGACCGGTGAGCCAGGCCGACCTCGGACGTGACACCGGCATCGATCGCAGTGACGTCACGGCCGCGGTGCGCGTCCTCGAGGATCTGGGTCTCGTGGACCGCGAGGTGGATCCCGCGAACCAACGCCGGAAGGTGGTCTCGATCACGCCCGACGGGATCGCTCGCCTGGCCCAGCTGGATGCTGTGCTCGACGGCATCCAGGAGTCGCTGCTGGAGCCGTTGACGCCGGATGAGCGCGCTCAGCTCGTCGGACTCCTCAAGCGCCTCGGGTGAGAAAGCGCACCCTCCGACTCACCTGGACGCGATACGAGGGGTGCCGCCAGATCCCCATGCGACACCCCTCGAGGAACCGGCACCGAAGACCCGCATCCCCAGGTGCGGCCCCATGCGTCTTCTGCTCGTGCGCCCGACCCCCCGTCGGGCGGCAATGAGCGGTTCCGAAGAGCAGGAGCACCCGGCACCGGGCCTGATACATCGAATTCCGGGAAATCTCCGAGATTCTCAGAACCCGGCGCCGTGCACCTGGAACGGCGCCACGATCCCCGTGCGCTCCGACGCTTCGGCGAGCGCGACGGAGGGCGGGATGCCGGCGGCCAGCCCCTCGTGCATCGCGGCGAGCAGCTCGCACGCGTCGTCGTCCGCGACGACCACGGGCGCCGCCACGACGCAGCGGGCGCCGGCGTGGAGCCACACGCGGGTCATGCCGATCGCCTCCTCGCCCCAGCGCACCGACGAGCGGCCGACCTCGCACGCCGAGAGGATCACCGTGTCGGGGACGTTCTCGATGAGGTCGATGTCGTAGCCGAACAGCGTGCCGTCGGCGAGCTCGAGACCCGAGAACATGGGGTTGTCGACCGCATGGCGGCCGTGAGCTGCAATGTGGAGCACGTCGACCCCTTCAGCGAGTTCGGTGACCGCCGATGCCGATGCGCGGTTCGAACTGAGCACGACCGCGCGGGGCCACATCCGTGCTGCCCTCGACACCTCATCCTGGCCGCGTTCCACGCGCGGGCCGACGGCGAAACCAGCGCGCGGGCCATCGGTCGGCGGCTCGTCCCGCCAGGCGGCCCATCTCGTCGCCGACGCGGCGAGAGTGAAGGCTCTGCCGCGCAGCGAGGGGAGCATCGACCACGGCACTCCGTTGAGCACTCCCGGCACCGTGAGAACCACCGGCCCAGAGCCGGCGACCCTCATCATCGGCTCCAGCAATGTGTTGCACAGATCCGCGAGACGTTCGTTGAGTGAGATCTTGACGACAGCGGCCATCGGCCCGGTCCGAATCGAGGCCGCCATGTCGAGGTCGGCTCGAAGCCCACTCAGCAGCGACCGGATGGGGCCCCACGCCGAGAGGCGAACGAGCGTCGCCGATTCTCCGGTGACCACGAGGCCCACGACCTCGTCACCAGTGAAGACGAACGAGACGAGCGAGGAGTCATCCGTCAGAAGCCCCTGCATCGTCTTCAGATCGACGCGAGCGTCCACCTGGCGCGTCCCGGTCGCTGACCACTGTCTCGCGCGCGCCTGCTCTCGCAGAGTCGCCGCACGCGCCCCTGACAGCCAGTCGCCAGAAGAATCCTCCAGGCGCAGCATACGAAGCTCCGCGAGCTCACGGGCCAGCTCACGGTCCGGCGGGGGTCGCAGGGGTGCGACCTGCTGGCTCAGATGACGCGCTCTTTCCGACCATTCGAAGACAGTTTCGGCGCGGCCGGATCGAACTGCGGACGTTATTCCGGCATACATCAGCGCACTGCCGTGCATCGTCACGGACGTCTGGAGGTCGATGCTTCCGGAGGCCTGCTGCCAACTGGTGAGCGCATCCAGTCCCTCCGCGAGGCGTCTGCGCGCTGTGGCGGGGTGGCCGGCCTTCGCGGCTCGCGCGGCACGCACCTCGGCAGCGAGCAGCTGCAGCTCCATCGGCGCGGACTGCGCCAGCCTCACCGGGGCGACGTCGGCGTCGCCGCTCTCGATCGCCGCGCGGTCATGTGTCAGTCGCAAGGCGGCCGCCTCCGTCGGAAATCCGACCGCGAGCAGTCTGTTCGCCACCGCGTCGACTTCCTCAGCCCGGACTCGACGGCGTGGAGTCGGTGTGACGGTCCCCGAGTACTCCGTCCTCCCACCGCTCAGCTGAGCACGCAATCTGACGGCTTCGGCCCTTGCCGCCCACGTGTCATGGCCGATCCGCCGGAACCCCTTCTGGGCACGCCCCGCCACGGTTGCCGCACTTCGCACGGAGTGAGACAGAAGCGACCGGGCAAGCTCGAACTCGGCCTCAGCGCGGGCCTGCGGCATCCGCCTGCGCCCGAAGCTGACGGCCGCGCGCTCCAGCAGACGCTCGGCTTCGGTCGTGAGACCGGCATCGCGCAGCACCTGCGCGCGGTCGACGTCGCAGATCGCGGTGGTCACCTCCGACACGTCCATCAGGGCACGCCGGGCGACCATCATCTCGCGGAGCGCCACCACGAGGTCACCACGGAGCAATGCGATGTACCCGACGTTGTGGCGGATCTGCGCCGCCTCGACAGCCATGTCCTGGCGTTCGTAGACGGAGATCGCGGCGTCGGCATCGGCCGCCGCCAGATCGAGGCGCCGGCGGCTCATGTTCACGAGGCTGCGGGTGACCAGCATCCGCGCCGCGACGACCGACTGATCGTCGATGCTTGAGATGGCCTCGCTGAGCAGGAGCTCGGCGTCGTCAAGGCGTCCGGCTTGCTCGGCCAGCGCACCGAGCTGGCCGAGAAGGATCGCCCTGGTCTCGGCAGAGATGCCCGATGTCTCGAGCGCGCTTCGGCACATCCTCTCGGCACCCGACAGATCGCCTGTGCGCGCGGTGATGTACGCCATGGTGCCGGCGATGCGCGCCCTCAGATCGTCGTCGTCCGCGCGCACCGCTGCGGCGTCGAGAAGGCGACGTGCCTCGGCGTAGCGGCCCTGATTCGCTGCCGCGACGCCGCGGCGATGCAAACTCGCCCCAGTGCTTGTCACCGACTCATCTTGGCGGATGCCGGGGTGTGCGTGTAGTGCCCCGGCATCCGATTCGGTCACACCTTCATCACCGTGGCATCGAGTTCGGCCTTCACCGCGTCGTGTGCACCACGCAGCGCGGCCGACCGCGCAGCAGCACCAGGATCCGCCGTCCCGCTGAGGAGTCCATCCGCGATGCCAGCCGCCAGCCTGCCCGCGACGTACGGCGCGGCGAAGGATGTGCCGCTCCAGACGGCGAACCCGCTGGCGAAGTCGTCCGGATCGAGCGACTCGCGTCGATGGCCGTACGCGTCGGACCGCGAGCCCGGCTGCATCCCGCCCTGGAATCTGGGCGACGTGCTCACGATCGAGACGCCTTGAGCGTAGGTGCGGACCCAGTTGCCCTCGTTGCTGAAGAGCGCGACGGACCCGTTGGGATTCAGGGCGCCGACGGCGACGTGCGGAGCAGCTGCGGGGGGATCATCGACGGTGAACTCGGCGTCCTTCCACGCCCAGAGGGCCGCCGGGAACGCAGGTCGCGACGTTGAGTCGTTGCCCGCCGAGCACACCACCGCGCAACCGAGCTCGCGGACCTCGACGAGCAATCGCGAGAGCGTGAGATCGAACTGCTCGTCGCTCGGCGTCTCGTGGTAGTACCCGAGCGAGATGTTGAGGACATCCACAACGAGGCCGGCCTTCATCGCGTCGAGCAGTGCCTGGACGGCATCGAGGAAATCGCCCTCCAGGACGGTACCCATGCTGTCGGCCACCCGGATCGGAAGCAGCAGGGCATCGGGGCACGCCTGCAGGATCACGCCCGCCACGAACGTGCCGTGCCCCGCGGCGCCGTCGAGGAAGCCGTCCAGCGGACCGGCGATGTCGCCCTTGGTCTCCGGATCGGTGCCCGGCGAGACGATCCCCAACATCGGCGGGTTCTGGACGAGACGATCCGCGAACCAGTCGTGCCCGCCCCAGCAGCCGGTGTCCATGAATGCCACCACGGGCCGGCGTCCAGGAGGCTGAGGGTCGGCGCGGCGAGCGGGGCTCGGGCCCACATACTCGACGACCTGACGCCCGCCACTGCCCGGGTTCGCATAGCTCTCAGGACCGAACGGGTTGGTGTGACCGAACGGGTTCGTGTGGCCGAACGGATTCGTGTGACCGAACGGATTCGTGTGACCGAACGGACCGACGGACATCACGTGGTCGAGGCCAAGGCCCTTGAGGGTCTCGGGGTCCTTGACGAGTGGCTTCTCGGGGGCGAGTCCACCGCGATCGGCCTGAGTGTCGATGTCCGGCTCAGGTGAGAGCACGAGTGCTCGAGTGCGTTGCAGCAGACGCCACGCATCCACAGGCGGCACGGGTTGATCGTCTCGTCCAGGCTGCGGATTCGGCCGGATCCTCACGCGACGCACGACCGGCTCTTTCGGCTGGCTGCGCACGAAACGGCGACCAGGGCGAGCGGCGACGACGTCGTCGGACGGTGCGGCATCCACCTCGACCGCCCACCCGAACTCGCCCGCGGCACGCTCGAGGTTGGTCCGCACATCCTCCTCGCGCCCATGGTCCGTCAGCAGCAGATGGCCTGGCGCGTACGTCGTCGGGTACGCGGTGTACGGCTCGACGGGTTCCTTGGCCGGGTCCAGATCGACCCCCCGGGGTCGAAATGCGTCATACCGCCGTCGCCAGTCGTCGCTCACTGCACTCTCCCTTGCGCATAGGGATCCCGCGGCCCCCAGGCCGCGGCATCCATTTCCGAAACGAAACTGCGTCAGACCTCGAACTGCGGGGTCTGGAAGTCGCGCAGCGCGCCGTCGGCGTCGCGCACGACAAGACGGAGTCGCGCCACCCCTGGCGTGACCTCGTCGAAGGCGAACCGTCCGTGTTCGCCGGGGTCCGTCGCCCATTCGC
>NZ_JBQCIP010000277.1:0-7502 GCF_051953575.1 Microbacterium sp. | reverse complement strand
TCCCCTCCTCCTCGTCCTCATCGTCGCGGGCATCGCAGCGGCCTTCTGCTGGTTCATGTCGCTCGTCACGAAAGAGACATCGTGGATCGACCGGCTGTGGTCGGTCGTGCCGGTGATCTACGTGTGGATCTTCGCGATCGCGGCCCTCGCCGACGGACTCGACGCGACCCGCCTGCTCCTGATGGCGATCGTCGTCACCGCCTGGGGCGCACGGCTCACCTTCAACTTCGCGCGCAAGGGCGGCTACACCGGCATGGAGGACTACCGGTGGGCGATCCTGCGCGGGCGCATGACCGGCTGGCAGTTCCAGCTGTTCAACCTGTTCTTCATCGTCCTGTACCAGAGCGCTCTGCTCGTGCTCATCACGCTTCCCGCCTACATCGCGTGGCAGCATCCCTCGCCCTTCAATGGATGGGATGCCGTCTTCGCGGCGCTGTTCGTCGCGTTCCTGGTCGGCGAGACCGTCGCGGATCAGCAGCAGTGGCGGTTCCACCAGGCGAAGAAGGCCGCGGGCGGAACGCTGGAGCCGGGCTTCCTCACGACGGGACTCTTCGCCTACAGCCGCCACCCGAACTTCTTCTTCGAGCAGGCGCAGTGGTGGGCCTTCTATGCGATCGGCGCCGTCGCGCTCGTCGCGGACGGCGGCAGCTGGCTCAACTGGACGATCGTCGGCGCCGCGCTGCTGAGCGTGCTGTTCATCGGCTCGACGATCTTCACCGAGTCGATCTCGTCGGCGAAGTACCCGGCGTACCGGGAGTATCAGCGCACGACGTCGATGCTCGTGCCGCTCCCCCGCCGCCGGGGCTCGAAAGCCCCCGAGACGGCCTGAACGCCTACTCCAGGCGGCCGCCGGACGCGCGGAGGTAGTCCTCGGCGCACAGCGACTCGTACGTGATCCGGTCGGCGGTGAGTTCGTCGATCGCCACCTGGTCGCCGTCGAATACGAAGCGGCCGCCCACGAGGCGGGCGTTGAAGAGCGCCTTGCGTCCGCAGCGGCAGATGGTCTTGAGCTCTTCGAGGCTGTGGGCCAGCTCGAGCAGTCGCGCCGACCCCGGGAAGGCCTGCGTCTGGAAGTCGGTGCGGATGCCGTAGGCGAGCACCGGCACGCCGTCGAACACTACGATACGCAGCAGGTCGTCGACCTGCTCGCGCGTGAGGAACTGCGCCTCGTCGATGAGCAGGCACGCGACATCGACCTCGTGCTCGAGCGCCTCGGGCACGAGGGTGCCTGCCGCCTCAGCCTTGACACGCGCACGATGCTCAGCGAACAGAGCACGGATGTCGTCGTCCGGGTGCACCAGGAAGTCGACGGTGCGCTTGACGCCCAGCCGGCTGTCGATCTGGTCGGCGCCCTTGGTGTCGATGGCGGGCTTGGCCAGCAGCACGTGCTGGCCGCGCTCCTCGTAGTTGTACGCGGCCTGGAGCAGCGACGTCGACTTGCCGGAGTTCATCGCGCCGTATCGGAAGTAGAGCTTGGCCACGGATCGAGCGTAGTGGGCTCAGCGTCCGCCGAAGCCTCCGCCTCCTCCGCCACCGCCGGAGAACCCGCCCCCGAACGAGCCGCCCGACGACGACCAGCTGCTGGAGAACGACGAGCCCGACGAGCTGGACGAACTGCCGCTGGAGACCGGGGTCGCAGCCAGGCGGCCGATCGACGACGAGGCGTCCGACAGCGAGTTGGACGTCACGGAGTCGAATAGCGCGACCCGTGTCGCCGGAACCTCGGCCGGTGCGGCGGCCTGGATCACCCGCACCCACTCCCGCTGCATCCCGAACAGCACCGCGTACGGCAGCAGCCGCTCGTACAGGTTCACGACCTCCGCACCCGGCGCGTTCGACGCGTCGCCGTAGGCGCGGCGCCCCGCCGACACCAGATCGGCGGTCTGCGGCGTCTGCGCGGCGCGCAGCCGGTCCTCCTCGGCCAGACGCAGATACTCCCGGATGCCCTCCAGGTACGTCTTGTGGCGCCCCCCGGCCAGGGTGAGCGTGGTCTTGGGCAAGCCGAACCACGGCAGCACGATGAAGGCGCCGAACGCGCTGGCGATCGACAGGAAGTTGATCCAGCCGCCGAGTGCGCCGAGATCGGTGAGCACCGAGGGGACCGCGTCGAGGAAGAACGTCATCACGACGGCGACCGCGAGTCCGCCGAACTGCAGCAGCCCTCGCACCGCACCCACCCAGCCCGGCGTGCGGCTGCGGTAGCCTCGGTCGACCGTCGAGTCCTCGATACGCCGCACGTACGTGACCGCACGCACCGGGGGCTTCTCGGCGAACGCGCCCAGGTCGACGCGATCGCCGGGTGCGGCATCCTTTCCGAACAGCGTCGTGACGATGCGCCGGTCGTCGTGCTCGAGTCCCTCCGCGTCCCGGAGGACGACGTGGAAGTCGTCGGCGTCGGAGCGGTCGCCGGATGCCGTGATCTCGACCTTGTCGCGCACGGCGAGGTCGACGACATGGGCGGCGAGGGCCTTGGCCGGCACTCCGAGCACGCCTGCCGACAGCGTCGGCGACTCGTCCACCGGCGGCGTGTACTCCACGATCACCGGCGAGCGGTCGGGATTGCGGCGCAGGAACCGCTTCATCACCAGCACGAAGACCAGCCCGCCGAACCCCGCGAGGAGGCCCAGCACGGGGAGGATCCACTCCCACCAGGGGTAGGGGGGCGGAGGAGGCGGCGACGGGGCCACGAAGGTGCCGAGCTCGAAGCCGATCGCGACGGTGACGTTCTCATCCGGGCCGAGGCCGGTGTCGCCGGCCGTGAACGACGACTGCGTGTCGGCCGTGCCCGACATGCCGTGGCCCGCCGCCCACACGGCGACCGTGTCGGGCACGGTGACACCCTCCGTCGCCTCGATGGCGCACTGCTCGGTGGACTGCACAGGCCCGGTGTAGCAGAACGCACGGTCGGGAAGCAGGCCGTCCGCCGCGTCGCCGAGGATGTGCACGTTCGCCCGCACGTCTGCGAAGGGCTGCGCGTGGTCGGTGCCCACGGTGTCCCAGTAGAACTCGTCGGCGGCCGTGTCTTCGAACCGCAGCACGACGTCGCTCATCGTGTACGAGATCACGTACGTCTGCGGTCCATGCACGTACGTGTCGTCGCCGGTGAGCACGTAGACGAAGTCGTCGTCCTCCTCGGTCCACCAGGGGACGGCCCCGCCCGCGGCGTCGGTGACGCCCTGCACCTCGGGGTCGTGCGCGATGCCGGAGTCCGCCTTCGGTATCCACCGCACGATGCCCTTGTTCTGGTCGAAGTCCGGGAAGTGCGCGACGATCCGCTCCGTCGTGTACAGCTGGCTCCGGCCGCCGGCATCCCTTCCGAGCCAGTAGTCCCCCTCGAACGCGTCGTACGAGAACTCGTCGACCGACCCCGCCACACGCAGCGCCGCGGCGGACGACGAGCCCGCCCGTGCGGCGACACCCGCGCTGTCGGCGGCCGTCGTCGGGCGAAGGATCGCCAGGGCGCCCGCCACCGCAAGAACCGCCACGAGGGCGATGACGACGCCCCAGAACCGCCAGGTGAGCCGTTCACGCATGCCCCCACCCTAGGGGGTGGGGTGGCCTGGGCTCAGGCCGTGAGGGCGAGCGTCTCGGCGGTCTCGTCCAGCAGCTCTCGCGCGACCTCGGGTCGCGGGTTGAGCGTCTCGCCGTAGCTCGGGATCAGCTCGCGCAGCCGCGGCTCCCATTCGGCGATGCGGTCGGGGAAGCACGTCTTCAGCAGACCGAGCATGATCGAGACGGCCGTCGAGGCACCCGGCGAGGCGCCGAGCAGACCAGCGATCGTGCCGTCCGCGCCGGTGACGACCTCGGTGCCGAACTGCAGCACGCCGCCCTTCTCGGGATCCTTCTTCATGACCTGGGCACGCTGGCCGGCCTGGATGAGCGTCCAGTCGCCGTCCTTCGCCGTCGGCATGAACACGCGCAGCGCATCGACCTTGCGGTGGTGGTTCTTGACGAGCTCGCTGAGCAGGTACGTGATAAGGCTCGGGTTGTCCCACGCGACCTTCAGCATCGGGCCGAGGTTGTGCAGGCGCACCTGGCCGACGATGTCGAACCACGAGCCGTTCTTGAGGAACTTCGGGCTGAAGGTCGCGAACGGACCGAACAGCAGGGATGCCTCGCCGTCGACGACGCGCGTGTCGAGGTGCGGCACCGACATCGGCGGTGCGCCCACCGACGCCTGCGAGTACACCTTCGCCTTGTGCTGCGCGACGATCGCGGGGTCGGAGGTCTTGAGGAACTGCCCGCCGATCGGGAACACGCCGTAGCCCGCGATCTCAGGGATGCCCGAGCCCTGCAGGAGCTTCAGCGCCCAGCCGCCCGCTCCGACGAAGACGAACTTGGCCCGGATCTCGCCCGGGGTGCGGCCGACCGTGCGACGGTACTTGGCGCGCCACGTGCCATCCGGGAGCCGCTTGAGCTTGCGCACCTCGGTGTTGGTGCGCACATCGGCACCGGCGTCGGCGAGGCGATCGAGCAGCTGACGCGTGAGTGCGCCGAAGTCGACGTCGGTGCCCGCGGGCATGCGCGTCGCCGCGAACGGCTCGCCCTTGCGACGCTTCTGCATGAGCAGCGGCGCCCACTGGTTGATGACGCGCGAGTCCTCGCTGTACTCGATGCCCTCGAACAGGGGCTGGTCCTTGAGGGCCTCGTAGCGCTTCTTGAGGTATGCGACATCCTTCTCGCCGCGCACGAAGGTCATGTGCGGGGTCGAGTTGATGAACGTGGTGGGTGCGTCGAGCACGCCAGCGTCCACGAGCGACGACCACAGCTGGCGGCTCTGCTGGAACTGCTCGTTGATCGAGATCGCCTTCGCCGGGTCGACCGAGCCGTCCTTGCCCTCGGGCATGTAGTTCAGCTCGCACAGCGCGGCGTGGCCGGTGCCGGCGTTGTTCCACGCGTTCGAGCTCTCCAGAGCGACATCGCTCAGGCGCTCGAACACCGCGATCTTGAGGTCCGGCTGCAGCTCGTGCAGCAGCGTGCCCAGCGTCGCGCTCATGATCCCGCCGCCGATCAGCAGCACATCGACGGTTTCGACGTGGGGCGCGTGCGGGTTCGTGGACTCAGCGGGCGTTTCGGTCACCCCACAATCCTAGTTCGCCCGCACACCGCCGACGTCGCCGCGACGGCCAGCCGAGCGTGCTGCGCTGTCCACCATGTATGAAGGGGATGCCGCGGGTCGCGGCATCCCCTTCGTCACAGCTGATCGGGTCAGGCGTTGGCGCCCAGCTTCGCGGCGACGACCTCGGCGACCTGCACGGCGTTGAGAGCGGCGCCCTTGCGCAGGTTGTCGTTCGAGATGAACAGCACAAGGCCCTTGCCCTCGGGTGCCGACTGGTCGGCGCGGATGCGTCCGACGTAGCTCGGGTCGGTGCCGGCGGCCTGGAGCGGCGTGGGCACCTCTTCGAGCTTGACGCCGGGCGCCGAGGCAAGAACCTCGCGTGCGCGGTCGGGCGTGATGTCACGGGCGAACTCGACGTTGATCGACAGCGAGTGGCCGGTGAGGACGGGGACCCGCACGCACGTGCCCGCGACGCGGAGGTCGGGGAGCTCGAGAATCTTGCGGCTCTCGTTGCGGAGTTTCTTCTCCTCGTCCGTCTCGTTGTCGCCGTCGTCGACCAGGTTGCCGGCGAAGGGGATGACGTCGAACGCGATGGGAGCGATGTACTTCTCGGGCTGGGGGAAGTCGAGGGCCGCGCCGTCTCGGGCAAGACGCTCGACGTCGCCCTGGGCGAGCACGCCCTCGAGCTGGCCGAGGAGCTCCTGGACACCTGCGAGGCCGGAGCCGCTCACCGCCTGGTAGGTGCTCACGATGAGGCGCTCGAGTCCGGCCTCGGCGTCGAGGACCTTGAGGATCGGCATCGCGGCCATCGTGGTGCAGTTGGGGTTCGCGATGATGCCCTTGCGCGCCTCGGCGATCGCGTGCGGGTTCACCTCGCTGACCACCAGCGGCACGTCCGGGTCCATGCGCCACGCGCTCGAGTTGTCGATGACGATCGCACCGGCCTCGGCGAACCGCGGAGCGTACGTGCGACTGCCGGTCGCGCCGGCGGAGAACAGGGCGATGTCGATCCCCGCGAAGTCCGACGTGGCGACATCCTCCACGGTGACGGCCTTGCCCTGGAAGACGACGTCCGAACCGGCGGAGCGGGCCGTCGCGAACGCGCGGATCTCACGCACCGGGAAGCCGCGCTCCTCGAGGATGTCGAGCATCGCACCGCCGACCTGGCCGGTGGCGCCGACGACGGCGACGGAGAGTCCTGAATCGGAGATGCGGGTCATGACGGGTTCCTCAGCGGGGCATGGAGCGGACGCGCGGGCATCGTCGGACGCGCGGGGTTTGGGCGATTCTACCGCCGGGGCGGACCACCCCGGCCCGCCGTTACATCGCGCCGCCGTCAGGCCGCCGGCACCCGCAGCTTGAAGCCGACGTGAGACGGCGTGTACCCGAGGCGCTCGTAGAAGCGGTGGGCGTCGACCCGCGCGGCGTCGGACGTGAGCTGGATCAGACGGGCTCCGAGCACGGGAGCGGCGACCTCCTCCACCCAGCGCATCATGGCCGCGCCGATCCCGGACGAGCGGCGATCGCTCGCCACACGGACCGTCTCGACCTGCAGGCGGTCGGAGCCGGCCCGGGCGAGGCCCGGGATGACGGTCAGCTGCATCGTGCCGATGAGGCGGTCGCCGTCCGTCACCACGAGCTGCGTGTTCGACGGATCCGACTGGATGCGGGCGAGCGCCCGGCCGTACGCAGGACGGAGCTCGTCGAGACCGTTGTCGCCGCGGGCGGCGCTGATGGGATCGTCCGACAGCAGCGCCATGAGCGCCTCGAGGTCATCAGCCTCGGCGGCGCGGAGCGTGACGTCGCCGTCGCGCGTGGCGAGCGTGACCGGCAGGTCGAGGGCGGCGAGCACGCCGTTCAGCGGCCGGTGCCGGCGTGAACGATCGCTTCGACGTCGCCGTCGAGGCCGTAGGCCGTGTGCACGACGCGCGCCGCCTCGGCGAGGTCGTCGCCGCGGACCACGACCGAGATGCGGATCTCGGAGGTCGAGATCATCTCGATGTTGATGCCCGCGACGCTGAGCGCCTCGAACAGCGTCGCCGAGACACCGGAGTGCGTGCGCATGCCGGCGCCGACGACCGAGAGCTTGCCGATCTGGTCATCGTGGACGAGGCTCTCGAACCCGATGTCGGCCTGGTCGGCCGCGAGCGCCTTGAGCGCGGTCGCGGCGTCGGTCTTGGGCAGCGTGAACGAGATGTCGGTACGGCCGGTGGTCGCCGCCGACACGTTCTGCACGATCATGTCGACGTTGGCGCCGGACTTCGCGACGACCTTGAAGATCTCGGCGGCCTTGCCGGGCACATCCGGCACGCCGATGACGGTGATCTTGGCCTGGCCGAGGTCGGTGGCGACTCCGGCGACGATGGGCTCTTCCATCTCTTCTCCCTCTTGGCCGTCGGGAGCGGTCATCCCCGGGCCGAGCACGTAGGTTCCCACGCCCGAG
>NZ_JBQCIP010000276.1:0-7921 GCF_051953575.1 Microbacterium sp. | reverse complement strand
GAATGCGATGTCCGACCCCGCGGTTACCTTGGAAGCTTGCCATCCTCGGATGGCACATTGCTGTCCATCCGAGCCGCGAGGAGACGACCCATGGCCGCCATCGAGACGACACCCGGAACCGGCAGCATCCCCGCTGCCACTGACCTCGGCGCAGCGCCCAAACTGCGCCCCGAAGAGAGCCGCGTCGTCTGGCTGCTGCTCGCCGCAGCCTTCGTCGCCATCCTCAACGAGACCACGATGGGTGTGGCGATCCCGCACCTCATCACCGACCTCGGCATCACGGCGCTCGCCGCGCAATGGCTGACGACCGCGTTCATGCTGACCATGGCCGTGGTCATCCCGATCACCGGCTTCCTGCTGCGCCGCTTCACGACCCGCACGATGTTCGTCGCGGCGATGGGGCTGTTCTCGGCCGGAACGCTGATCGCCTTCCTCTCGCCCGGCTTCACGATGCTGCTCGTCGCACGCGTCGTGCAGGCCTCGGGAACGGCGATCATGATGCCGCTGCTCATGACGACGCTCATGACGGTCGTGCCGCCCGCGATCCGCGGACGCATGATGGGCCGCGTCAGCATCGTGATGTCGCTCGCCCCCGCGATCGGCCCCACGCTCGCCGGTGCGCTGCTCAACAACTTCGAGTGGCGCTGGATCTTCGGCGTCGTGCTGCCGATCGCCGTCGTGGCGCTCGTCGTCGGCGCGCGATGGATCCACAACCTCGGCGAGACCACCCACGCCCCGATCGACGTGCTGTCGGTCATCCTGTCGGCCCTCGGCTTCGGCGGCCTCGTGTTCGGCCTCAGCCAGCTCGGCGCGGGCGGACACGGCGGCGGGGCGGATGCCGCGGCCGCGAGCGCCGCGTCCACCACCACCCTCGTCGTGTCGCTGGCCGTGGGCGTGGTCGCGCTGGGGCTGTTCGGCTGGCGCCAGGTCGTGCTGCAGCGCAAGGACGACGCGCTGCTCGACCTGCGCGTCTTCCGCAGCGCGAACTTCTCGCTGTCGATCGCGCAGATGGCGATCATGTCGATGGCGTTCTTCGGCGCGATCACCGTGGTGCCGCTGTACCTGCAGGACGTGCTGGGCGTCGATCCGCTCACCACCGGCCTCGTGGTGCTGCCGGGTGCCCTCGCGATGGGTCTCGCGGGTCCGTTCATCGGCCGTGTCTACGACCGTTGGGGCACCCGCATCCTGCTGGTGCCGGGAGCCGTCATCACGAGCGCGATGCTGTGGTTCTACACCACCTTCACGGCGACGACCCCGGTGTGGGTGCTGGCCGTGGCGCAGACGGTGCTGTCGATCGGTCTCGCGCTGTCGTTCACGCCCCTGTTCACCGCCTCGCTCGGATCGCTGCAGCCGAAGTTCTACTCCTACGGCTCGGCCGTGCTGGGCACGGTCCAGCAGGTCGCGGGCGCGGCAGGCATCGCGCTCATGTTCGGCGTGATGGCGGCGGCGAGCTCCAGTGCGACCGAGGCGGGGGCAGACGCCCTGACCGCGGGCGCGGCCGGTACACACGCCGCCTTCCTCACTGCGGCGATCCTGTCGCTGCCGCTGCTGGTCGGGGCGTTCCTGATCCGCAAGCCGGCCGACAGCCTGGAGGGCACGCCCGGCGGGCACTGATCCGCCTCGGCACGTATCTCACCGATGCCCCGCGCCCTCGACAGGGAGCGGGGCATCGGTGATTCTGGATGCACCCGAGACATCCCGCCGGGAGGCATCCATGATCGTCACCACACCCGAGCTCGACGCTGCGACCGGTCACGTCGCCGACATGTACGCCGGCGACCTGCGCGAAGACGGGATCGTCTACGCGCATACGCGCGCGATGGCGGTGAACCCGGAGGCGCATCAGGCGTTCGAGACGCTCATCCGAGCGATCGTCCCGTCGATCGGCCTGCGCAACTACGAGCTGGCGACCCTGGGCGCCGCGCACGCGATCGGCTCGCAGCACTGCATGCTCGCCCATGGCCGCAGGAGTCTGCGGGCGGGGCTGTTCGACGAGGATCAGCTCGCCGCTCTTGCCCAGGACGATCCGGGCAGCGCCCTCGATGAGACCGATCGGGCGGTCTTCGAATACGCCCAGAAGGTGTCGACGGATGCCTCCGCGATGACGGACGCCGACACGCTGAGGCTCCGCGACCTGGGGTTCACCGATCGGCAGATCGTCGACCTGACCCTCGCCGCGGCCGCGCGCAACTACTTCAGTCGCGCGCTGCAGGCGCTGGCCGTGCCTGTCGACGACGTGCCCGGCCTCACGCCGACGCTGGCCGCGGCGTTGCGCGACGCGGGACCGCACCGGTCGTCGGCGCACGACGTCAGCCGGGGCTGACTGCCTCAGTGAAGACGGTGTGGCGCTCAGCCGATGCTGCAGCTGCCGCCACCGCAGCACGAGTCGCCGGCGTCGACGACCGTGAGGAGGTTCTTGTCGTCCGGCACGGGCGCGAGAGTGAAAGTGGCCGGCTGCTGCGGGGTGCTCATGCCTTCCATGCTACCCGCGGGGCCGAAGGCGGGGCCGGTCACAGCACCGCTCCCCCGGTCTGGCACGTCGGGCAGTACTGCGCCGTGGTGCTCGCGAACGCGAAGTCGCGGATCGTGTCGCCGCACACGGGGCAGGTCTCGCCGGCACGGCCGTGCACGCGCATCGAGGCCACCTTCGCGGCTTTCAGCTGGTCGATCGGGATGCCGCGCTGTGCGTCGATCGCACCGCGGACGGTCGTCACCGTGGCATCGAAAAGGCGCTCGGCCGCATCGCCGTCGAGTGCTGCAGCGTGGAGCACCGGCGACACCCGAGCGAGGTGGAGGATCTCGTCGGAGTACGCGTTCCCGATACCGGCGATCGACTCCTGCTCCTGCAGGATCGCCTTCACCTGCTTGCGGCGACCGCCCATCGCCGCTTCGAAGTCGGCACGCGTGAACGCCGGATCCGCTGGATCGGGGCCGAGCTTGGCGATGGCCGGCACCTCGCGCGCGTCGCCGACGACGTACAGCCCCAGTGAGACCCAGCTGCCTGCATCCGTCGCCTGGAGGGTGGTGCCACCCGACAGTTCGAATGCGACCAGTGCCGGCGGCTGATCGGCGTCGGGTTCCGGGGCTCCGGCATCCAGCCAGCGCATCCAGCCGTGGCGGCCCAGCGAGACGACCAGGCTCATGTCGTCGAGTTCCAGTTCGACGTGTTTGCCGTGACGTGCGGCACCGGTGATCGTGCGGCCCACGAGGCTCTCGGGAGGAGCGGCGCGGGTCTTGATCGCGCGGAACTCCAGCACATCGGCGCCCTGGATCTCGCGGCCGGCTCCGGCATCCGCGAGGAAACGTGTCAGGGCGTCGACCTCGGGTGACTCAGGCATGCGCCCATCCTGCCACCGGGGGCCGACACGCTTCAGGCGTGTGCGGGCGGGCGGTGCGGGATCGGCGAGGGTTTGAGGGGTCCGTAGCTGACCGACCGCTCGAGCAGCAGCAGCGCTGCGCGCAACAGCGACTCCAGCGTGGCGAATCGTGCCGTGCCGATGCCGGCCGACACCCACACCGCCTCGTACGCCCCGTCGTCGAGCAGCTCGACGTAGGCGACGACGCTTCCCGCATCACTCCCGGACACACTGCGGTCGCAGAGCCTCCAGCAGCGGTCGGCGAGCGGCGTGAGGAGGAGCTGGTGGATGTCGTCTTCTTGCATGCCATGACCATCCGTCGCGGCGCGCTGCGGAAGGAGGGGCTTGACTGCGGGCTCACGGCATGCCTAGTCGCGGGGCCGACCGCTCGGCGCGTGCGCCACAGCCGTCAGCCCGAGACGCCCGGGACCGGTTCGGTGGACACGTCGATCGTCCCGAAGGGGAACGGGCTGATCACCGTCCACGAAGCCGACGACGTCAGGTCGTGGAGGGGAACGAGCTGGAACCACACGTGCGAGACGACGATCGCGATCACGACGAGCGCCACGATGCCCGTAGCGGCCCGGTCTAACGTGCGCAGCGCGACCTGCTCGTCCGCGGCCCTGAGCACGCGCCCGATCGCAAGGACCAGGATCAGCCCGATCGCGATGAACACGAACGGGCTCGGCCGCAGCGTGAGCTCCATGCACGTCGGCACGGCATCGGTGGCCCGCCCCGCCCCGTCGAGGTAGCCGCCGTTCCCGTCGTAGCCGCCGGCGCATCCGCCCGCACCCGCAGCGGTGAAGGTGCCGTAGGCGAATCCCGCGATCACGGTCACGATCAGCACGCGTCGGATCCGGGCGATCACCGCGTGGCCGGCGAGCAGTCTCGGACTCGCTGCGGTTGAGACGACTGCGTCTGTCACGGCATCCTCATCCCGATAGGCGTGATTGAAGGATGCCGCACCCGGCGCCGCGTCCGCCACCTCGCCCCGCCGATCATGCTCCGAGCGACGCGTCGTACTCGTTGCGCAGGTACTTCGGCGCCTGCACGCGCCATGCCTCGGTCACCAGTTCGGCGAAGTGGTCCGGCGCGATCGCCGCCATGCGGAAGGCGATCTTCGGCTCGCCCCAGCCGGTCGTCCGAGGGAGGAACACCGCGGGCTCCATCTCGCGGAGGGCGAGCGCCTCCTCGGCGTCGGCGATCTTCACCCCGACGACGAGCTCGGACGCCACGACGGCCCGCACGTCCTCGGGGATGCTCGGCCACGGATGGCACTCCCACGCGTACAGCTTGTTGCGCACGAACCAGGCCGCCCCGCCCGTCGTCGCGCGTTCCTCGCTGCCGGGCAGCCCCGCGGCGACAGCACGAAGGTCATCGAGGGTGGCCATGAGGCGAGCGTACGACGCACCTCCGACACGAGGCGCGGTCATCCATCGTGATCCACGCTCGGGCACCCGCATCCCTCCGGCCATTGACCCGGACTCGGGTGACTGCTCTGATGAGCGCATGGAGACGATCGTCGACGTGGATTACGTCGTCGTCGGAGCCGGCGCCATGGGGATGGCGTTCCTCGACGCCCTCGTGAGCACGGCCGACGACGTCACGGCGGCGCTCATCGATCGGCGAGTGGGCGCGGGTGGACACTGGCTGGACGCCTACGGCTTCGTCCAGCTGCACCAGGCGTCCGCCTTCTACGGGGTGCCGTCGACCCTTCTCGGCGGCGGCCGCGTGCAGACCTCCGGCCCCGAGCGCGGGCTCCACGAGCGTGCCGGCGTCGCCGAGGTGTGCGCCTACTATGCGCGGGTCCTCGACCGGCTGGTCGCGACGGGCCGGGTCGTCTTCCACGGGCGCAGCGAGTACTCGGGGGACCGCCGCTTCCGGTCGCTGCTCAGCGGCGCGCGCTTCCACGCGCCCCGCGCACGCGTCGTCGACGCGAGATACCTCGCACCCGACATCCCCGCGAAGACTCCTCCCCCGTTCGCCGTCGAAGACGGCGCCCGCGTCATCCCGGTGAACGGCCTCGCCGCCATCGACACGACACCCAGCGCGTACGTCGTGGTCGGCGCGGGCAAGACCGCGATCGACACATGCGTGTGGCTGCTTCGGAGCGGCGTCCCGCCGAGCGCGATCACATGGGTGCGCCCGAGGGATCCGTGGCTGCTCAACCGCGCCGTCGTCCAGCCGGATCCGGCGGTCTTCCTGGGCATGGGCGCCGACACGATGGCGGCCGCAGCGGCGGCCGTCGACCCCGACGACGTCTTCTTCCGGCTGGAGGACGCCGGGATCATGCTCCGCATCGACCCCGGCATCACCCCGACGATGGCGAAGACGCCCACCCTCGCGCGATGGGAGCTCGACCTGGTGCGCACGATCGAGGACGTGGTCCGCCGCGGCCATCTGCTCGCCGTCTCGCCGGGGCGTCTGCGATTCGCGAGCGGCGACGTGCACATCCCCGCAGACGCGCTCATCGTGCACTGCGCGGCCGAGGGGCTGAAGTATCCCCCGCTGCGGCCGATCTGGACGCCCGAGGCGATCACGCCTCAGCCGGTGCGAGTCGGCTTCCCCTGCTTCGGCGCCGCCCTGGTGGGCTACGTGGAGGCCACGAGGGACGACGATGCCGAGAAGAACCGGATCTGTCGCCCGTCGCCGTACGCCGACACAACGGCCGACTGGGCCGCCATGCAGGTGATCGGCGGCGAGGCATCGCTCGCGATGTCGAAGGAGCCCGACCTGCGGGCGTGGGCGAACGGGACGACGCTCAACCCTGCTCGCATCCCCGACGATCGCGCCGACGACCCGGCGGTCCTCGATGCGCTGGCACGCGTCCGCCGGCACATCGGCGCAGGTCGGTCGCGACTGGCCGAGTTCGCCGCGTCCCGACCTCGCCGGTGAGGGATCAGTCCCAGTCGAGGTAGTCCTCGATCGGCCACGACGTCGCGCCGACGTGCGTGACGGGGAACAGGTGTCCGCCGCCCTCGACGGCGACGACGCTCACCCGGTCCGGCGCGGACGCCTGCAGCGCCTCGCCGTTGGCCACGGGCGTGAGCGTGTCCTCGGTGCCCTGGATGACCAGCACGGGCACCGCCGGCGCCAAAGACGACCATTCGAGGTCGGGGGTGGCATCCTGAGCCGCACGCTGCATCGCGTCGACCTCGACGTCGCGCGCGCCCTCGGGGATCTCGGACCCGTCGGCGTTCAGCTCGTCGGTCTGCTCGGCGCCCTCGACGCCCAGCAGCAGCACGCCGCCCACGCGGTCGAGGTGGTCGAGCGACACGGCGCGGGCGACCGAGCCACCGAATGCGTGCCCGCCGACCCATGCGTGCCCGAGGCCGATGTGGTCCATGACGTCGACGACGTCCTGGGCGAGATCGTGCATCGACACGACGGCATCCGCCGCGGAGGAGGGATGCCGCGGCCCGATGCGCACGATGCGGAAGTCCTCCTCGATCAGCGCGTGGGCGAGAGGGCCGAGATAGCTGACATTCAGGCCTCGTCCCGGGATCAGCACCACGGCGGGACCGCTGTTGGCCCCCTCGTCGACGAAGGGGATCGCGCGGCCGTCGGGTTCGAAGATCTGGGTGTCAGCCAAGGTGTTTCCTCTCGTAGGCATGTGAGATCGATGCGTCCGGTGGACGCGACGACGGGTCAGACGTTGAAGCGGAACTCCACGACGTCGCCGTCCTGCATGACGTAATCCTTGCCCTCCAGGCGGGCCTTGCCCTTGGCGCGCGCCTCCACGACCGAGCCGGTCTCGACGAGGTCGTCGAACGAGATGACCTCCGCCTTGATGAAGCCCTTCTCGAAGTCGGTGTGGATGACGCCGGCGGCCTGCGGAGCCTTCCAGCCCTTGCCGATCGTCCAGGCGCGGGCCTCCTTGGGGCCGGCCGTCAGGTACGTCTGCAGGCCCAGCGTGTCGAAGCCGATGCGAGCGAGCTGGTCGAGGCCGGACTCGTCCTGGCCGGTCGATGCGAGCAGCTCCGCCGCATCCTCCGGGTCGAGGTCGATGAGCTCCGACTCGATCTTCGCGTCGAGGAAGACGGCCTTGGCGGGCGCGACCAGTGCCTCGAGCTCGGCCTTGCGCGCGGCATCCGTCAGCACGCCCTCGTCCACGTTGAAGACGAAGATGAAGGGCTTCGCGGTGAGCAGACCGAGCTCCTTGATGGGCGTCAGGTCGATCTTCGACGCCGACAGCAGCTCGCCCCGCTGCAGCGCGTCGCGCGCCTCCACCGCGGTCGAGAGCACGACCGGGTCGAGCTTCTTGCCGCGCACCTCCTTCTCGTACCGCGTGATCGCCTTCTCCAGCGTCTCGAGGTCCGCGAGCTGCAGCTCGGCGTTGATGGTCTCCATGTCGTTCTGGGGGTTCACGGCCCCGTCGACGTGCACGACATCGTCGTCGGCGAAGCCGCGCACGACCTGGGCGATCGCGTCGGCCTCGCGGATGTTCGCCAGGAACTTGTTGCCGAGGCCCTCTCCCTCGCTCGCACCGCGCACGATGCCGGCGATGTCGACGAACGACACCGCCGCCGGCAGGATCCGCTCCGAGCCGAAGATCTCGGCGAGCT
>NZ_JBQCIP010000275.1:0-5625 GCF_051953575.1 Microbacterium sp. | reverse complement strand
GTCCGGGAAGCGGGCCTGCAGGGCGTCCCATGCGGAGGTGACGGCATCCCGGTATCCGGTCGGATACGCGTGACGGTCGTTGATCGACCCTTCGACGATGATCACGTCGGGGTCGAGGGCCGGATCGAGGGCGGCGATGCGCTCGCCGTAGGCGGGGCCGTCGATCCCGGGCTTGAGGTAGCCGCTGCCGCGCACGCCGTCGACGACGGTCCGGACGCCGAGGTCGTCGGCGAGCAGGTACGCGAAGCCGAGGGTCGGCACGGTCGCCGCCGACCCGTACACCCATGAGTCGCCGAACACGAGCACGCTCGCATCGTCGTCGATCACCAGCGGGGCCGGAGGGGCGGATGCCGCGACCCCGGCGCGGTCGTCGGCAGCGGTCGCCGGCGCCGCCGGTTCGGCGGTGCCCCAGGGCCGCCCGACGGCCACGGCGCACACCGCGGCGACTGCCAGCGCGACGGCCGCGAGGGGGAGCCCCAGCCGCCGTGCGCGGGAGGGTCCGGGCGCGTGCATGCGAAGAGGGTACGTCACGACGGCGCCAACCTTCGCATCGGCCGGTGAACGGGAGAAAACTCCCGGTCGGCGGGGCCGGTCGAAAGCGCTTCCACACACTGTCGGCGGGCCCCTTGTCAACCCCGCGCGAAGGGGGCATCCGGGCATGCGAGGATACTTCGGTGCAACGCGTCGTGACCGCTCAGATGGACCTCGAACTGGGGGCCTCCGTCGACCTCATCCTTCAGCTGGCGACAGCCCAGGGTGTGCCCGTGTCGAACGAGTCGCTGACGTTCACCCAGGGCGATCGCGTGTACACGCCGACCGAGATCGTGGACCAGCAGGGGAGCCGTCTGCATCGCCTCACCGGCGAGCCCGGGCGCCTCGAGATCCGCTACGAGGCGACCGTCGACGGGCGGGCCGCGACGGGCCGCACGAGCGACCTCGAAGCGATCACCTACCTGCGCCCGAGCCGGTACGCGCAGTCGGACGAGGTGTTCCAGCAGGCGCGGCGCCAGTTCAAGGGGCTGTCGGGGCACGACCTCATCGCCGCGGTGTCGGAGTTCGTCTCGACGAGCACCACCTACACGCCCGGCCTCAGCCACGGGACCGACAGCGCCGTGACCACCCTCATGACGGGGCAGGGCGTGTGCCGCGACTACGCGCACGTCGTCATCGCGCTCCTGCGCGCGATGGACATGCCCGCACGCTACGCCGCCTGCTACGCGCCGGGCCTGCGGCCGATGGACTTCCACGCGGTCGCCGAGGCCTACCTCGACGGCGCCTGGTACGTCATCGACGCGACGCGCCTGGCCAACCGCAGCGGGCTCGTCCGCATCGCGACGGGACGGGATGCCGCGGACTGCGCGTTCCTCAGCTACTACGGCGGCTACGTCGGGCTCCAGCGCCTGCACGTGGACGCGTGGGTCGTCCCTGACGGTGTGGGCGAAGGCCTGGAGATGCTGCCGGGTCTCACGGACGACGTGGTGCCGGCGGCATCCGATCCCTCGCTCGACGACTTCGGCGCCCTGGTGCAGATCGCCTGAGCGGACGCCTCAGGACGGCGCAATAGACTTGTCGGTCTATGAATCCTGAAGCCCTCTCCGCCGCCCTGCTCGCCGTCGTCGCCCCGCTCGCCGAGGCGCGACGACCCGGTGCGGCCGACGGGCTGACCGCCGCCGACCTCGTGCTCGAGCGGCCGAAGAACCGCGACCACGGCGACTGGGCATCGAACGCGGCCCTCAAGCTGGCCAAGGCCGTGGGGGCGAACCCGCGCGAGTTCGCCGCAGAGATCGCCGAGGGCCTCGCGCAGGTCGACGGCGTCGCGGGCGTCGAGGTCGCCGGTCCGGGATTCATCAACATCCGGCTGGATGCTGCTGCCGCCGGTGCGCTGGCCAAGACGATCGTCGACGCCGGCGCGGCGTTCGGCACCAACGACTCGCAGCGCGGCAACACGATCAACCTCGAGTTCGTGAGCGCGAACCCGACCGGGCCGATGCACATCGGCCACACCCGGTGGGCGGCGCTCGGCGACTCGATCGCCCGCCTGCTGCTCGCCAGCGGCGCCACGCTCGTGCGCGAGTTCTACGTCAACGACGCGGGCGCCCAGATGGAGCGGTTCGGTCGCTCGGTGCTGGCGGCAGCCAAGGGGGAGCCGACGCCCGAGGACGGCTACCCGGGCTCGTACATCGACGACCTCGCCCAGCGCGTGCTGGCCGCGCAGCCGGATCTGCTCTCGCTCCCGGCCGACGAGCAGCTCCTGGTGGCGCGCGACCGCGCCTACGAGTTCCAGCTCGGCGACCTGCAGGCGTCGCTGGAGAAGTTCAACGTGCACTTCGACGTGTTCTTCAGCGAGCGGACGCTGCACGCGAAGGGTGCGGGGGGCGAGCCCAGCCTCGTCGACGAGGCCGTCGACCGGCTGCGCGAACAGGGGCACGTGTTCGACGACGAAGGCGCCGTGTGGGTGCGCACCACCGACTTCGGCGACGACAAGGACCGCGTGATCCGTCGCTCGAACGGCGAGTACACCTACTTCGCCGCCGACGCGGCGTACTACCTGAACAAGGGCGACCGCGGCTTCGCGCACAAGATCTATCTGCTGGGCGCCGACCACCACGGCTACGTGCACCGGCTCAAGGCGCTCGCGGGCGCGGCGGGCGACGACCCCGAGAAGGACATCGAGGTGCTCATCGGGCAGCTCGTGTCGGTCAACGGCGCGCGCCTGTCCAAGCGTGCGGGCAACATCATCGAGCTCGACGACCTGCGCGAGTGGCTCGGCACGGACGCGCTGCGCTACTCGCTGGCGCGGTACCCCGCCGACTCGCCCCTGACACTCGACCCCGAGATCCTGCGCAAGCGCACCAACGACAACCCGGTGTTCTACGTGCAGTACGCGCACGCGCGGACGCACAACGTCGCGCGCAACGCCGCGGCGTCCGGGGTCGACCGGTCCGAGTTCGCGCCCGAGCTGCTCACGCACGAGACGGAGTCCGCCCTGCTGGGCGCGCTGCAGGAGTTCCCGCGCATCGTGGCGTTCGCCGCCGAGGTGCGCGAGCCGCACCGGGTCGCGCGCTACCTCGAGGAGCTCGCCGGCCTGTACCACCGCTGGTACGACACCTGCCGCGTCATCCCGCTCGGCGACGAGCCCGTCGAGGCCGTGCACCGCACGCGCCTGTGGCTCAACGACGCCACCGGCCAAGTGCTGCGCAACGGGCTCGACCTGCTCGGTGTCACGGCACCGGAACGGATGTGAACATGAGCGCCGCCGACTCGCAGCACACCCTTCCCCTGCCGGAGGGGTTGGTGCGGGTCGACGGTGCTTCCGAGCCGCCGCGCCGCCGCATGTGGCCATGGATCGTCGGCTTCGCGATCGTCGCCGTCTTGGCGGTGGCCGCCTGGTTCGCCGCCGAGGCCATCGCGCGCCAGATCGTGACCGGCATTGTGCGGGACCAGGTGCGTACGCAGCTGGCGCTTCCGCCCGAGCAGCAGATAGACGTCGACATCGCGGGGGCGATGCTGCCGCAGCTCATCGGCGGCACGATCGACGACATCACGATCTCCTCGGAACAGGTTCCCCTGGGAGAGTCCGGCGTCACCGGGGATGTCGTCGTGAGCGCGCAGGGCCTCCCGGTGCGCGGCGAACCCGATCTCGCAGGCGCCACGGCGACCGTGTCACTCGACGAACAGCAGCTGCAGAAGCTCCTGTCGTCGCTCGACGGGTTCCCGGCGGAGACCGTCGGCCTGTCTGCGCCGAACGTCACCATGACTCTGGACCTGAGGGTGTTCGGCGCACAGATCCCGATCGCCGTCGCCTTGACGCCGTCAGCAGACGCCGGCGACATCGTCCTCACGCCGGCCTCGTTCACACTCGGGCAGTCGGAGGTCACGGCGGATGCGCTGCGCGCCCAGTTCGGACGCCTGACCGATACGGTTCTCCGCGACTGGGATGTGTGCATCGCAGATCAGCTCCCAGCGGGGGCGACGCTCACCGGCGTCCAGGTCGACGGGACAAGACTCGTCGCAGACTTCGATGTCGACGGCCGCATCGCCACGGACCCCGCCCTGCAGCAGAATGGCACGTGCGCCTGAGGACCTGTCCGCGTGTCGCGTGCCGTCATCGGCGCGGGGGCGGGATGCCGTGTGCCCTAGACTTCTAGCACTGCCAGGCGCCGGTATCACTGCACACTCGTGACCTTCCGCGCCCCGGCACAGGCAGATTCCCCTCGCCCGACCGACCGCGACGGATCTGCAAGCGTCGAAGCTCCCACCGATTGGTCCACAGTGTCCGCCGACCCGCACCCCCGCTCCGTCGCTCCTGCATGGCTTCAGCGACCCGCCGAGGCCAATGACCTCGCCCCCGCCGTCTGGCCCGCGGATGCCGAGCGAACGGCCGACGGCGTGCTCGAACTGGGCGGCATCCGCGCCACGGAGCTGCGCGAGCGCTTCGGGACCCCGCTGTACGTGCTGGACGAGGACGAGGTCCGCCGCAACGCACGCCGCACTCTCGACGCCTTCCGGGCGGCGGCCGCGCTGCACGGCGCGCAGGCACGCGTCTACTACGCCGGCAAGGCGTTCCTCAGCACCGAGATGGTGCGGTGGGTCACCGAGGAAGGGCTTGCGGTCGACGTGTGCAGCGGCGGCGAGCTCGCCGTCGCGCTCGCAGCGGGGGCCGACCCCGCGCGGCTCGGGTTCCACGGCAACAACAAGTCGGTCGCCGAGCTCGAGCGCGCCGTCGAGGTGGGGATCGGGTCGATCGTCATCGACAGCCTCATCGAGATCGAGCGTCTCGCCGCCATCGTCGAGCGGCGCGGTGCCACGCAGGCGGTGCTGCTGCGCGTCAACAGCGGCGTGCACGCCGAGACGCACGACTTCCTGGCCACCGCCCACGAGGACCAGAAGTTCGGATTCACGCTGGAGGACGCCCCGGCCGCGGTCGCCCGCATCCGGGAGCTCGCCGGACTCGAGTTCATCGGGCTCCACTGCCACATCGGCTCGCAGATCTTCGGCACGTCGGGATTCGAGGAGTCCGCCGCACGGCTGGTCGAGCTGCACGCTCAGCTGCGCGAGGGCGGCGAACTCCCCGTCCTGAACCTCGGCGGCGGCTTCGGCATCGCCTACACGTCGGTCGACGACCCGACGCCGATCGAGGCGCTCGCCGTCGGCATCGCGGACGCCGTCGCGCGGCAGTGCGAGGTGCGTGGCATCCCGATGCCCCACCTGGCGTTCGAACCGGGGCGGGCCATCGTCGGCCGTGCCGGCGTCACGCTGTACGAGGTCGGCACGATCAAGCCGGTGGCGCTCGAGACCGGTGACACCCGGCTGTACGTGAGCGTCGACGGCGGCATGAGCGACAACGCGCGCCCCGCCCTGTACGGCGCGCAGTTCTCGGCGCGCATCGCGTCGCGCGCGAGCGACGCCGCACCGCAGCTCGCACGCGTCGTCGGCAAGCATTGCGAGTCGGGCGACATCGTGGTGGATGCCGAGTACCTTCCCGGCGACATCACGCCCGGCGATCTGCTCGCGGTGCCCGCGACGGGGGCCTACTGCTTCTCGCTCGCGAGCAACTACAACTACGTCCCCCGGCCGCCCGTCGTGGCGCTGCGCGGGGGAGAGGCGCGGATCATCGTGCGCGGC
>NZ_JBQCIP010000274.1:0-5971 GCF_051953575.1 Microbacterium sp. | reverse complement strand
GTAGCAGGAGCGGGGCTTGAACCCGCGACCTCACGATTATGAGTCGTGCGCTCTCACCAACTGAGCTACCCTGCCGCACTCATCCGCGGTCGTGATGACGGATGCTGCGAGCCCCGAGTCAGGATTGAACTGACGACCCCTTCCTTACCATGGAAGTGCTCTGCCACTGAGCTATCGGGGCGTGCTGCCCGCAAGCAGGCAACTAGAAGAGGATACCAGAGCCGCGGCCCCCTTCCGAACCGAGTCAGCCGACGGTGTGCGTTCCGTCGGTGTACTCCTGCAGCCACGGCCACGGGTCGATCGGCGTGGTGCCGTTCTTCCAGATCTCGAAGTGCGTGTGTGCACCGAACGAGCGGCCGGTGTTGCCCGTGCGACCGATGACGGTGCCCACGGTGACGTGCTGACCAGCGACCACCTTGAGCGACCCGTACTGCATGTGCGCGTAGTGGCTAGACACCAGCTGGCCGTCGACGATGTGGTCGATCACGACGTGGACGCCGTAGGCGCCGCCCGACTCCGACGCGATGCGGACGGTGCCGTCGGCGATCGCCTGCACCGGAGCTCCGGCGCCCGGCGTGAAGTCGATGCCCTCGTGCATACGACCCGAGCGCATCCCGAACCCGTACGACATCGTCACACCGACCGCGAAGGGCCACTGGATGTTCGAGTTGCGGTCGTTGTGGAACAGGTTCGAGAAGTTCCGGATGCCGGCCTCGGAGGCCAGCTGGGCGGTCGTGGTCGTCGCGTAGTTCTCGGTGCGGTCGAGCGGGTCGCTCTGGGCGTCACCCGGGGCGACGTACGCCTGGATCTCGGATGCGTCGATGTCGCCCGCCACATCGCCGGGCGCGATCACCGACAGCGAGGCCTCGGTGCCCTTGACGGCAGCCACGGCCTCGACCGGCGTCGTCATGCCGACGGCGATCAGCCCGACGACGCCGAACACGCCGATCGAGAAGGACGTGGTCGCGACACGCCGGAAAGCCGAGCCGCGGCGTGTCTGCACGCGACGAGGTGCTGCGTGTGCCGCGGGAGCCTCCGGCTCTTCCACGGCGGCGGCGGGGCGCTGCGTTGGCGTCTCGCCAGTGAACGAGAACAGCCGCGCGGCTGCCTCGAACTCGTCGACGCCGGGAGCTGCAGCGGCGGGGATCGGGCCCGTGAGCGGCTCGACGCGCTCCGTGCGAGGCCGCTCGGCACGCGGGCGCGCGGGGGCCGGCTGAGGCTCGGGAGTGGATGCGACGGGCTCCGCCGCACGCACCGGCTCGGCCGCACGCACAGGCTCCGCCGCACGCACAGGCTCCGGTCGCGGCGCCGCCTGCTGCGGTGCGACAGGCTCGACCACCGCGGGAACCGGCTCGACGACAGCGGGCACCGGGGCGGGGGCTGCGGCGACCTCGGCGGCCATCAGCTTCGCGATCGTCTCGGCCATCCACGTCTGCGCGGCAGGCGTCGGCTCGGCAACAGCAGGGTCGACGGCGGCGGCGGGCTCGACGGCGGGAGCGAGCACGGTGTCACGCAGCGGCGCAGGCTCTTCGCGCGAGATCGTCTGGGCCTCGAAGGCACCTGAGGAACTCGCCGACTCCTGAGGCGCGACCGGCGCGGTGGCCGCGGCCGTGACGACGGGCTGCTCGCCGGTCGAGCTGCGGCGGGCGCGCCGGCTGAGCTGCTCGGTCGCTGGTGCGGTGGATGCCGCAGGCGCGGCCGTCAAGCGCGCACGCGCGGTGGGCGCCGCGGGCTCGACGACGGGCGTCGGCATGACCGAGGGCGTAGAGGCGGCCGGGAGCGTCTGAGAGGACGCTCCGCTCGGCGCCTGCGTGGCGGGCGAAGAGTGCGCGGGGACGGCTCGCTTGGTTTCCGGGGCGCGGCCCCAGACGACGGCCGGCCGTTCCTGGCCGGTGCCCGTCGCCTGACGTCGCGCACTCGCACGGCCTGCTCCCGGCGTCTCCGGCGTCGCCTGCACAGGCGTCGCGGCGGTACGGCTGGAACGGCGCGTGGGCGCAGGGTCAGCCTGAGGAGCGTCAAAAGGCAAAGCGGCGGGGGGCTCTCGGGTCGTGCCGCGAGGGGGGCGCGGCAAGGCGGTCGTTCGGGCTATGACCACCTTCGCCGTTCGGGCGGCGAAGGTAACGATCGGGTAAACGCTACAACAGCCGCCCTGGGAATGCCATGTACAGCTCGGATTTTGGCCGTTTCGCTTCGTGAGGTTTCGATGAGACGCGCGATCAGCGCAGTCCTGCGGCTTCGGCGAGCCGATCGAACAGCGCCGGGCCGGCGGCGACGACGAGTGGTGCGCGCGACGAGCCGTCCGGCTGGTTGCGGCCGTAGCGTCCGCCGGCCTCGGCGACCAGCAGCGAGCCGGCGGCGAGGTCCCAGGGTGCGAGCCCGCGCTCGAAGTAGCCGTCGAGCCGCCCAGCGGCGACGTATGCATGATCGAGCGCCGCCGATCCGCCGCGGCGCAGGTCGCGGGCCAGCAGCGGCATGACGTGCGCGATCAGTTCGAGGTCGGCGGGGCGTGTCGCCGGGTCGTACCCGAACCCGGTGGCCAGCAGGGCCCCGGCCGGGCCCACCTCGGCGGTGACCGCCAGGCGCGTATCGCCGAGCCAGGCGCCCTCGCCGCGTGCAGCGCGGAACATCTCACCCGAGACGGGGGCGAAGACCGCACCGGCCTGAGCCTCCCACTGCTCGGGGGTCGGCTCGCCGGTCACCGCCGCGATGCTGACGGCGTAGTGCGGGATGCCGTACGCGTAGTTGACCGTGCCGTCGATGGGATCGACCACCCAGGTGATCCCCGACGTCCCGCGCTCGGCGCCGCTCTCTTCGCCGAGGAAGCCGTCGTCGGGACGCTCGGCGGCGAGCCTCGTCCGGATCAGCTCCTCGACCTCACGATCGGCCTCCGTGACGATGTCGGCCAGCGCGGACTTCGTCGCCGCGATGGCGACACCCGCCTCCCGGCGTACACGGGCGAGGCGGCCCGCATCCTGGGCGATGTCGACGGCGAGGGCTTCGAGGTCTGAGGCGAGGGTCATGCGTCCACGCTATGCGTCCTCACCCTTCCCCGGGTCACGGGTGCTGCGGCGGCAGCGGAGGCGGCGGCGGGTAGCCCTCGTATCCCGACGGCGCGGCAGGGGCCTGCGGGGCGGCGGGGGCCTGCGGCGCGGCGGGCGACTCGGGTGCGGCGGACGCCGGGGCCGCTTCGACCTGGGGCTGCTGGGGCGCGAACACGTGCGCACCCGGGGTCGGGTACCCGGTGTAGTAGGCGTTCCAGTCGGGCGAGCCGTCGGGCAGCATCGGCAGGGGGGTCACGGCGTCGACGTAGGTGGGCCACGGCAGCAGCTCGTGGTGGGCGACCTGCTGGCCGCCGTACGCGGGGATATGAGCGCGCGGCTGCTTCGGGGCGAAGAGCACGTTCACGAGGGGCACGAGGGCCGTTCCGACCGCAGCGAGGATCGCGACGGCCACGACGATGCGCCAGTACAGGTCCGCGAGGTTGAGCCACTCGCCGAACGCCAAGGGGATGATCAGGAGCGCGGCGAGCGCGACGACGAGCGCGATCGTGGCGATCGTGACGACGCGCGTGAAGGTCGTCTCGTACCGGTGGTACGCCTTCAGGAACAGCCGCACGTGCAGCAGCACGAGCTGCAGGATGAGGACGATCAGCAGGAACTGGATGAACCGCGAGAATCCGAGCCACGCGTATCGGGTCGGGATCCAGATCATGATGGCGCCCAGCAGCAGCGAGATGATCCAGGTGCCGAGGCTCGCCAGGGCGTACCACGCGGGCCGCGACGGGGCGAGGTGCGCGTCGAGGATCGCGACCCCGGCGAACGCGACGAGCAGCAGGATCGTGAGGAACGCCCGGCCGACGATGCCGCTCTGCGAGCCGACGAGCACCCACACGACGCACACGAGCGCGGCGGCGATGAGGGCGCCGATCGCGACCCAGATGGCGGCGCGCAGCAGCGGCGAGATGGAGTGCTCCGAGCGGGCGGGCTGAGCCGGGGAGTACGGAGCCGTCGCATACGGATCGGGCGCGGTCATGGCGTTCCTCTCGTGGCGCGGGCGGACCCCGCATGCCCATCCTGACACGCCCGCCCGCGGCGTGCAGATGACGTGTTCCGCCGAGCCCCCGCTCGGTCGGGAATCCGTGCGCGGCTAGCATGAGCCGATGCACAGCGCATCGTCGCGCGACGTCGATGTCGCGATCGTGGGCGGCGGCCACAACGGCCTCGTCGCTGCCGCGTACCTCGCCCGCGCCGGCCACCGCGTCATGGTGCTCGAGCGGCTGCCGCACGTCGGCGGCGCGGCCGTGTCGGAGCGCCCGTGGGCCGGCGTGGACGCGCGCGTGTCGCGCTATTCGTACCTCGTGAGCCTGCTCCCCCGTCGCATCGTCGACGACCTGGGGCTCGACGTCCGGCTGCTCCGCCGCCCCGTCTCGTCGTACACGCCCGACCCGTCGTCCCCCGACCGCGGGCTGCTGGTCGACACCGGCGATGCCCGCGCCACCGCCGCCTCGTTCGCGCGCGCGACGGGCGACGACGGCGAGACCGCGCGGTTCGCGGGGTTCTACGAGCGGCTCGCTCCGTTCGCCCGCGCGGTCTTCCCCTCGATGACGGAGCGCCTGCCCCGTGCCGCCGCGGTGCGCGCGGCGGTCGGCGACGACGCGCTCTGGACGGCGATCGTGGAACAGCCGCTCGGGGCGCACATCCGGGCGTCGCTGCGCTCGGACCTCGCCCGCGGCGTCGTGCTGACCGACGCGCTCATCGGCACGTTCGCCGCCGCCGACGAGGCATCCCTCCGGCAGAACCGCTGCTTCCTGTACCACGTGGTCGGCGGCGGCACCGGGAACTGGGACGTCCCGGTGGGCGGCATGGGCCGCGTCTCGGGGGCGCTCCGCGACGCGGCGGTGCGCGCCGGGGCCGAGCTCGTGACCGACGCTCAGGTCACCGCGATCAGCCCCGACGGCGACGTCGTGGTGGGCGACGGCGAACGGGTGGTCCGCGCACGGCTCGTGCTGAGCGGCGTCGGCGAGGCGGTGCTGGCCGGATTGCTGGATGCCGGCGGCGCAGGCGCCGGCGATGACCGGCACGCCGCGCCCGAGGGCGCCCAGCTGAAGGTCAACATGCTGCTCTCGCGGCTGCCGCGGCTGCGTGATGCCTCGGTCGACCCCGCGACGGCGTTCGCGGGCACGTTCCACATCAACGAGACGATGACCCAGCTCGATCGGGCGCACGCGGATGCCTCCGCCGGCCGCATCCCGGCGCCCCTGCCTGCCGAGGTCTACTGCCATTCGCTCACCGACCCGTCGATCCTCGGCGACGAGCTGCGTGCCTCGGGGGCGCAGACGCTGACGCTGTTCGGGCTTCACACGCCGCATCGGCTCCTCACGGGGAGCGACCCCGAAGCACGTCGCGCCGACCTTCTCGCCGCCGCAGAGGCGAGTCTCGACGCCGTACTCGCCGAGCCCATCCGCGACGTTCTGCACCGCACCCCCGACGGACAGCCGTGCATCGAGGCGCGGACCACGCTCGACCTCGAACACTCGCTCGGCATGGCCGGGGGCGACATCTTCCACGGCGGCCTGGACTGGCCGTGGGCCGACGAGCACGACCCGCTCGACTCCCCTGCCCGCGCGTGGGGCGTCGCGACCGCGCACGAGCGCATCCTGATGTGCGGATCGAGCGCCCGGCGCGGCGGCGCCGTGAGCGGGATCGGCGGCCACAACGCAGCCATGGCCGCCCTCGAGCTGCTGGCCCGCTGACCGCCCCGGCCCCCGAAACCACGAAACGCCCCACGAGGGGGCGTTCACGTTGGTGGCGAGTGAGGGATTCGAACCCCCGAAGTCTAAGACGGCTGATTTACAGTCAGATCCCTTTGGCCGCTTGGGTAACTCGCCAGGTGCGCACCCGCCCGGCTTTTCCAGTCGATCGGAGGCGCGATCCACCATCTTACGCGTAGATGCGCGAGGTCAGAAATCGAG
>NZ_JBQCIP010000273.1:0-18089 GCF_051953575.1 Microbacterium sp. | reverse complement strand
CCAGCGGATGCTCGAGCGACGGCGGGGCGAAGCGGGGCTGGTCGAGGAGCTTCGTGACGTCCAGCATCCACGCCGGGGCGAGCACGGGGGCGAGCACCCCCAGTGCGATGATCACGACGAGGAACCCGAGGCCGATCATGCCCGAGCGGCTGCGCGAGAACTCCCGGCAGAAGGCCCCGAACGCACGGCGGCGGCGCGCCCAGGCCATGCTGCGCGGCGACCGCGCGGCGGTTTCGACGTAGGCGGTCATCCGCGCCTCACTCTCGGGTCGAGCCGGCGGTACACGAAGTCCGCGACGAGGTTCGTGAAGATGATGATCGCGGAGAAGACCACGAAGGTGCCCTGCAGCAGGGGCAGGTCGGGACCCTGGATGGCCTGGTACGTGAGCTTGCCCAGGCCCGGCCACGAGAAGACGGTCTCGACGGTCACCGCACCGGCCACGAGTCCGCCGATGTGCAGGAACACCAGGGTCACGGTGGGCAGCAGCGCGTTGGGGACCGCGTGGCGGGTGCGCAGGTCGTCGTCCTTCAGGCCCTTCGCGCGGGCGGTGACGAGGTAGTCCGCGCTCTTCTCCTCCATCACCGACGCGCGCATCACCATGACGTACTGCGCGTAGACGACGGCGACCATGGTGATGACGGGCAGCACCATGTGCGAGATGACGTCGAGCACCTTGCCCAGGGCGTCGTCGGGCGGGTTCGGCGAGACCATGCCTCCGGTGGGGAACCAGTGCAGAGTTCCGCCGAAGACCATGAGCAGGATGAGGGCGAGCCAGAACGTCGGCACCGACCAGAGCACGAGCGACGTCCCGGTCGTGAGCTGATCGAAGCGCGACCCCGGCCGCCATCCGGCCTTCTGCCCGAGCCACAGTCCGAGTGCGATCGCGATGACCGCAGACGTCCCGGTGAGCAGGATCGTGTTCCAGAAGTAGTCGCCGATCAGCGAGGCGACGCTCTGCTTGTAGACGTAGCTCTCGCCGAAGTTGAGGGTGAACACGTTGACGAGGTAGTCGCCGAACTGCTGCCAGAGCGGCTTGTCCAGGCCGAGCTGCGCGCGCAGCTGCGCGATCTGCTCGGGCGACATCGGGTGCTCGCGCGCGATCTTCGCGACGGGGTCGCCCGGGAGGATCTTGAAGGCGAAGAACCCGAGGAGGATCACCATCGCGAGGCTGATCAGGGCTCCGCCGATCTTGGTGAGTGCGAACCTCACCGCCGGACTGCTGCGGACGGAGGCTTCGCCCTGCTCTTCGAGGATCACCGCCTCGGTGGGGGGAACTGTACTACTCATGCGCTTCTTCGCTGGTCATGGGGCGGGAGGGGGGAGGCATCCCGTGCATCGGTGGCCGCGGCGAATCGCCGCGGCCACCGAAGGGATCACTCTACGTCAGTGCTCTTGCGCCGCCGGACGACGAAGTAGATCACGCCGCCGATCACGATCAGCGCGATCACGACACCGGTGACGATGAGGCCGACGTTCGGGCCGTCGGATGCCGGCGCCGTTCCGTCCTCGGCCGACACCGGCGCGACGTCCTTGAAGCCCCAGTACCCGGACTGGTTGGCGATGATGCCGCCGTCGGCCGGCATCATGCGGAAGCCGGTGAAGCGGTCGGAGCGGTAGGCCTCCAGGCCGTTCGCGAACCAGTACGTGATCTGCGCCGTGTCGGTGAAGTTGAGCGCGAGCATGTCGTGCACGATCTTCTCGCGGGCGGCGGGGTCGAGCTCGGTGCGCTGCTCCTGGTACATCTTGTCGAACTCGGCGTTGCACCAGCCGTCCTGGTTGGTCGCCCCCGTGCCGTCCGTCTCGGTCGGAAGGGCCGCGCACGTATTGATGCCCAGCTGGTAGTCCGGGTCGGGGCCGATGCTCCAGCCGCTCAGGTAGATGTCGTAGTCGCCCGAGACGGACGCCGCGCTGATCGTGTCGGAGTCGGTCGAGACGACCTGCACGTCGATGCCGATCTCCTTCATCCACGGCTGGAAGTACTGCGAGATCGACAGTTCGGTCGGGTCGGAGGCGTCGATCGTCAGCCGCACCGAGAGCTTCTGACCGTCCTTGACGCGGATGCCGTCCTCACCGACGGTCCAGCCGTCGGCGTCGAGCTTCTCCTTGGCCTTCTCGGGGTCGTACGCGAGCTCCTTGACCGCGGGGTCGTCCGTGGGCAGCGTCCACTGCGGGTACGAGGCGGGGATGAAGCTCGTGCCCGGGTCGCCCAGGCCGCCGAGCACCTTGTCGAGCAGCGTCTTGGTGTCGGTGCCCAGACGGATCGCCTGACGCACCTCGACGTCCTGCAGAGCGGGGTTGCCGGTGCCGAACGGGCGCCCGTCGACCGTCTTCAGGCCGCTGTTGATGCTGAACGACGAGTAGCGACGGCCGATGCCGGAGTGGACGGTGATGCCTTCGACATCCTTGAGCGCGTCGTACTGCGTCGGGGTGAGCCCCGACACGAAGTCGACGTCGCCCGACCGCAGGGCCTGCACCTGTGCGTCGGAGTTCGTGTAGTAGACGTACTGGATCTTGTCGATCCCCGGTGCGCCGTCCCAGAAGGTGGGGTTGGCCTTCAGGGTGATGAACTGGTTGGCCTTGTAGCTCTCCAGCAGGAACGGGCCGGAGCCCACGACGTCCTTGTCGTTGGCGTACTCGGCGGGGTTCGAGATCTCGGACCAGATGTGCTCGGGGACGATCGGGATCTCGATGGCCGGGTTCGGCGCCTGCGCCTCCTTGAGGGTGATGACGACCGTCTTGTCGTCGGGCGCCTCGACGGTGTCGAAGTTGGTGACGAGGCTGCCGTTGGCGACGCTCAGCTCCGGCACCTGCATCATCTGGTCGAACGTGTACTTCACGTCGGCGGAGGTGATCGGCTCTCCGTCGGACCACTCGAGGTCGTCCTGCAGGGTGAAGGTCCACGTCTTGCCGCCGTCGGTGACGTCCCAGTGGTCGGCGAGGCCCTTGGTGGGCGATCCGTCGACGTCGCTGTTCTGGACGAGGTTCTCGTACATGTAGCGGATGAGGTTCGTCGGCAGGAGGTAGATCGAGACGAACGGGTTGAACGTGTCGACGAATCCGGACGTCGCGATCCGCATCGTCTTGGCATCGTCGCCGGACGAGGGAGAATCGGACGGGTCCGCACTGTGGACGCGAGTGGGCGCGGACGCGTTCGCCGCGGCCGCCGGGGCCACGATGAGCGCAGCGGCCGCGACGAGTGACATCGCGCGGATCAGATGTTTGCGGTGCCGGGATCGCATGTGAGTCCTTCCATCGGGGGAGGTCCGGAAATCCGGACGTCAAGGGATGCAGCAATGCAACATCATGTCGCACCCTCGGTCAACGTATTTGTACCCGATCTTCATGAGACCGTAACTCGCCGCCGCGGACCTGCGGCGTAGGCTCGGCGCGAACAGAACGAATCGTCGTGTGCAGATCGCTCCGGAATTTCGCGGGTTTTGCCCGCTCGACCCCGCGCAATCCGCACCAGAAGTGCGCATTCTGCTCACCTGTCAGCCTTGACGACCGTGCGTCTGCTAAGGGATGATCCGTAGCGGATCATCGCGTCCGAACGGAGAATTCGTGCATTCCGACACCACCGCCGCCCCGCCCCCGGCCGACGCGGCCTGGCACACCCGGCTGGTCCGCGCCGACACGAGCGCCGGATGGGACGACCGGAGGTGGACCTCGGGCGAACTGGCACCGCATTTCCCCGCCGGCATCCACCCCGACGAGGTCGTCGCGTCATGGAACCTCGAGCCGGGCGCCGGCGCCGACGTCGAGATCCGTGCGCGCGACGAGAGGACGGGGTGGCATCCCTGGCAGGCCCTCGCGCACTGGGGCGCGGCCGGCGACCGTCGCAGCGCACCGGAGCACTCGGTCGCCGCTCCCGGCGGCGACGTCCCGGTGATCGACACCGACATCCTGCGTGCCGCACCCTCGGATCGGTGGGATGCCGTCCAGCTCCGCGTCACGCTGCACGATCGGCCGGCGGCATCCACTCCTCCCCTGCGACTCGCCGCGGTGAGCTTCACCGCACCGGGCGCGTCGGTCACACGGGAGTCGGGCGCGCCGGGGGCGCCGCACGCGCTGACGGTGCCGCCTCTCTCGCAGCGCGCCTATCCCGCGCGCGACGACCTGGGCGGCGGCGGCCCCGGATGGTGCTCGCCGACCTCTCTCACCATGGTGGCCTCCGCGTGGGGCGTCGAGGGCTTGCCCGCCACGCCCGAGGACACCCCCGACGGCGCCGATCCGCGCGTGCCGGGCGTGGCCCGCGCCGTCTACGACTCGTCGTACGACGGCACCGGCAACTGGTCGTTCAACGTCGCCGTCGCCGGCGAGTGGGGGCTGGATGCCGTCGTCACGCGTCTGCCGTCACTGCGAGAGGCGCACGCCCTCACACGGTCCGGCATCCCCCTCATCGCCTCGATCTCGTTCCGCGAGGGAGAACTGCCCGGCGCCGACTACGCGACGGCCGGGCACCTGCTCGTGATCCGCGGGTTCGATGCGCGGGGCGACGTCCTGGTCGCCGATCCGGCGAACCCCGGCGGCGAGGCAGGCCTGCGGACCTATCCGCGGGACGCGTTCGACACGGCGTGGTCCCACAGCCGGCGCACGGTGTACCTGATCACGCCGAGCGGACGCGCACTGCCCCCTGCCGGCCCGGCGGCGGCGTGGTGATCACCCGCCGCGCGCTCAGGCCGCGCGGCACCGCTGCGAGGTCACGGCACGTCGGCGAGCAGCGCCTCCAGCAGGTCGATGCGCTCGGCGAGCGAGGCGAGCGAGGCGTGCTCGGTGACCGCATGGGCCCCGCCGCCGCGCGGTCCGAACCCGTCCACCGTCGGCAGTCCGAGGCTTCCGAGCAGGTTGGTGTCGCCCGCGCCGCTGGCGGGCCGCGCGTCGACCTCCTGGCCGAGGGCGCGCCCGGCGGCGGCGATCTGCGCGACGAACGCGCGATCCTCGTCGGACGCGCGCCAGGCCGGACGGCTGCTGAGGATGCGGGTCTCGACCACGGCGCCGGAGCGCACGGGTGCGAGGGCGGCAAGCGCGGCCAGCACGCGGCGCTCGGTGACGGCATCCACGAATCGCAGCCCGATCTCGGCGTGCGCCTGCGCCGGCACGACGTTGGCGCGGCCGCCGCCGGCGATCGTGCCGACGTTGCAGAGCACCTCCGAGGGCAGGGCCGGATCTGCGACGATCTGACGCACGCGAAGCAGCTGGTCGACGAGCTCGTCGACGGCCGCGATGCCGCTGCCCGGGTCGAGCGCGGCGTGCGAGGCGCGACCCTGCACCTCGATCCGCAGCCGCGTGCTGCCGCGACGCCCGACCTTGAGTGCTCCGTCGGGATGCGGCGACTCGAAGCCGATGACGCCCGACACCCCCTCGGCGCAGCGCCGCAGCAGCGCCTGCGTCGTGGGCGACCCGATCTCTTCATCGCAGACGACCACCACCCTCACGCTCCGGCGCGGGCGATCGCGCAGCCGTTCCGCTGCCGCCAGCATCACGAGCAGGCCGCTCTTCATGTCGTAGACGCCCGGACCGCGCACGATGTCACCGTCCACCGACCACCGCACGTCGCCCTCGAGCGTCCCGCGCGGCCAGACGGTGTCGGAGTGCCCGACGAGGAGCAGCGGGTCACCCTCGCCCTCGAGGTCTGCGACGAGGCTGATGCCGGCATCCGTGGTCTCGAGCGACACGGTCGCCCCGGCGCCCTGCCACCACTCCGAGAGCTGCGAGGCCATCCGCTCGCTGGCGTCGGCGTCACGAGACGGGGACTCGATGCGCACGAGCCTCCCGAGGCGGTCCAACAGCTCGCCGCGCGCGCCGCTCTGCTTGGGTGTCATCTTCTCTCCCCCTGTCTTCCGAATCATATCTCGTCCTTGATACCGCCGATATCGTGCGTTATTTTCGGTAATCGTCCCCCGCGCACGTAAACATAGGATTCGTATCATGCCCCCCGCGTCGACCTCGTCACTCCGGGCCGAAACGCTCACCACGGGTGAGCAGTTCCGCGCCGCCGCGGATCTGTACACACGCGTGTTCGGCTACGACCGGGCGGAGTACTCCCTCAACCCGAACCTTCTCAGTGCGCTGGCCCGCAACGGCGGATCCGCCGTCGGCGTGTACACGGACGAGGACGACCTCATCGGGTTCGCCTACGGATTCGCCGGACGCGACCGGGACGGCGGCGAGTTCCACTACTCCCAGGCGGCGGTGGTCGACACGGCGTACCAGGACGCCGGCGTAGGCAGGCTCACCAAGGAGCACCAGCGCACGGTCGCCCTGGGCTGGGGCCACCGGACGATGCGATGGACGTTCGACCCGATGCTGGCGCGCAACGCCCACTTCAACTTCACGACACTGGGCGGCGAGGGCGTGGGATTCGTCCCGGACTACTACGGCCGGCCCGGCACCGACCGCGTGGTGGTCGAGTGGGCGCTCCAGCGCGACCACGACCCTTACGGCGACCTGCGGCGCGCGCAGCCGCCCGCGCTGGGACGGGATGACTGGGGCCGCGTGATCCGGACGACGGTGACCCGGGCGAACGGCGCGAGGCAGGATGCCCAGTGGCTCGCCCTCCCTGCGCAGACCGCATCCCTCGCCGACGAGGAGCAGACCGCGCGCGATCCGCTCCGCCTTCGCCTGCGCGATGCGCTCACGGAGTTCGAAAACCAGGGGCGCGTGCTCGTGGCGTGCACGAGGATCGACACATCGACGGCCGCCTACCTGGCGGTCGGACGCACCGAGGGGGAGGAAGCGCGATGACGACCGACGACTTCGAAGAGGGCGAGCGGGATCGTTCGCTGGCATCGCCCGGCGAACGCTACGGCGACCGGTTCCGCACGAACATCTCGGCCGAGGCGCTGCAGGCCCGCGTCATCGAAGCCGAGACGCGCGCCCTGGCGCGCACCTTCGAGGAGCTCGGCCGCAGCGGTGACGTGCCGCGGGCGGCCGCTCTGATCCTCGGCGCGCGCCGCCGCTACATCACCGGTCGCGGCAAGGCCGCGGCGTACGCGGAGCTGCTCGGCGCCGACCTCGGGGCGACGCTGTCGAACGTGTTCCTCGTCGACGGCCGGGCGCTGACCCCGCTGACAGTCCTCACCGACGTGCGCGCGTCCGACGTGCTGGTGGCGTTCACCATGCGCCGCTACCGCGAAGAGACCGTGCGCTTCGGCGAGCTCTTCCACGAGGCCGGTGGCCAGCTCGTGCTCATCACCGACAGCGCGGACGCCCCGCTCACCGACATCGCGACGACGGTGATCCACGTCCACACCCGCTCGGCGTCGTACGCCGACTCCCCCACCGCCGTCGCCGCCGCCTGCCATCTGCTCAGCACGCTGACCACCGCCAGCGCCAAGGGCGCGCGGCGCCGGCTCACCGTGCGCGACGAGCTGGCGGCGGCCCTCCACCTCTACCGACCCGAGCCCGACAAGGAGCGCCACGCGTGAGAATCGACAGGGTGCGCCTCTTCGAGGTGAACCTGCCCCTCGTCCACAGCTTCGAGACGAGCTCCCATCGCAAGACGGGCCTCACCCACGTGCTGGTCGAGGTCACGGACGCCGACGGACGCGTGGGCTGGGGTGAGATCGCCTCGCCCGCCGATCCGTTCTACGGTCCCGAGACGACGACCACGGCCTGGACGATCGCCGAACGCTATCTGGTCCCCGCCGTGATCGGGCCGTCGTGGGACGCTCCCGAACAGCTCGAGGACGCCTGGCGCCGCATCCGCGGCCACGAGTTCGCCAAGGCGGGCTTCTCGCTCGCCGCGTGGGACCTCCACGCGCGATCCGCCGGCGTCCCGCTCGCCGGCGCCCTCGGCGGCACGCGCACCGAGGTGGTCGCGGGGGTGTCGCTCGGCATCGAGCCCACCCTCGAACAGCTGCTCGCACAGGTGGCCCGGCAGGTGGAGGCCGGGTACGCCCGCGTCAAGCTCAAGATCGCTCCGGGCTGGGACGTCGAGCCGGTGCGGGCCGTGCGGTCGGCCTACCCGGACCTGGATCTGCACGTCGACGCCAACGGCGCGTACGCCGACACCGCCGAGACGTCGGCGGTCATGCGGGCGCTGGACGCCCACGGCCTCACGATGATCGAGCAGCCGTACGCGCCCCGCGACTTCGTCGCGCACGCGCGGCTGCAGGCGATGCTGTCGACGCCGATCTGCCTGGACGAATCGGTCGTCGACATCGCGGACCTGCAGACCATGCTCGCGCTCGACGCAGGTCGGGTGCTGAACATCAAGGTCTCGCGGATGGGCGGCCTCTCTGTCGCCCGCCGCGCGCACGATGTCGCCCGTGACGCGGGGGTGCCGGTGTGGTGCGGGGGGATGCACGAGTTCGGGGTGGGGAGAGCGGCGAACGTCGCGCTGTCGTCGCTGCCGAACTTCACACTGCCCTCGGACGTCTCCGGTTCCGACAAGTACTACGCGCGCGATGTCGTGGTGCCGCCGGTCCTCGCGCACGAAGGGGTCGTCCCTGTCCCCACCGCCGCCGGCATCGGCCACGAGGTCGACGTCGACTGGGTGCGCCAGAACGCTTCGCGAACGCTCGACACCACGACCGCGGCCGTCTGACCCGAAAGGACCCCGTGCTCCCCCTCACCCTGCATCGCCTCGACCTCGGCTCCCACGCGGATCCCGCGGACTGTCTGACCCGCATCGAGCCGACGGACGGACTGCTGACCGCGACCGACCTGGCCGCGACGCGCGGCGACGGCATCTTCGAGACCGTCGTCGTGGTCGACGGCGTGCCCCAGGCGATCGCACCCCACCTGGATCGTTTCGAGCGATCCGCCGCGATGCTCGACCTCCCGGCGCCCCGCCGGGAGCTGTGGCTCGCCGCGGTCCAGGCGGCCGCCCAGGCGCTGCACGAGCACACTCCCCGTGGCGCGGTGAAGTTCGTGATGTCGCGCGGTGACGAGGCCGACCCGGCTGCGCCGACGGGGTGGGCGCTCGGATTCGCGCCCGACAGCCGGCCCGCGGCCCGCGCACCCGAGATCGACGTCGTGCTGCTGGATCGGGGCTACCGCCACGACGTCGCTCAGACGTCGCCCTGGCTCCTGCAGGGGGCGAAGACCCTGTCGTACGCGGTCAACATGGCCGCCCTGCGCGAGGCCCGCCGCCGCGGCGCGCAGGACGTCATCTTCACGAGCATCGACGGCTTCGTCCTGGAGGGTCCCAACTCCACCGTCGTCGCACGCATCGACGGGGTCTACGTCACGCCGCCGACGGACCTGGGGCTGCTTCCCGGAACGACCCAGGCCGATGCGTTCGCCGCGCTGGAGGGCTGGGGCGAGCCGGTGGCCACCCGTCGCATCGAGGTCGGCGAGCTTCGCCGCGCGGACGCCGTCTGGCTATGCTCGAGCACCCGCGGCGCCGCGCCCGTGCGGTCACTGGACGGGCGGCCGCTCACGGTGGACGCCGCGATGAGCGACCGCATCAACGACGCACTCGACGCACGGAAGGCGTAGCACCATGATCCCCGTCGTCGACGGCCACAACGACCTCCCCTGGGCACGCCGCGAAGGCTTCGGCTACACGACCGACGGGCTCGACGCCGTGGTCCCCGGCCTGCACACCGATCTTCCGCGCCTGCAAGCGGGCGGCGTGGGCGGCCAGTTCTGGTCGGTGTGGGTCGACCCGGTGCTCGAGGGCGCGGAGCAGGTGACGGCCACGCTCGAGCAGATCGACTTCGTCCACCGGTTCGTGGCCGCCTATCCCGACCGGCTGCGCCTCGCCCGCACGGCCGAGGACGTGCGCGCCTGCATGCAGGAGGGCCTTATCGCCTCGCTGATCGGCGTCGAGGGGGGTGCGCAGATCGACGGGTCGCTCGCCGTCCTGCGCCAGTACGCGCGCCTCGGGGCGCGGTACCTCACGCTGACGTGGTCCCGCACGATCGACTGGGCCGATTCGGCGACCGACGACGCCCGCCATGGCGGACTGACGGCGTTCGGGCGCGACGTGGTGCGCGAGCTGAACCGGATCGGCGTGCTGGTGGATCTCGCGCACGTCTCACCCCAGACGATGCGGGATGCCCTCGAGGTGAGCACGCGACCGGTCGTGGTGAGCCACTCCGCGGCCTTCGCGCTGTGCGCGCACCCGCGCAACGTCCCCGACGACGTGCTGCGCACGATCGGCGCGCAGGGCGGTGTCGTCATGGTCGCCTTCGTGCCGTCGTTCCTGTCGCCGGCGCGGCATGCGTGGGTCCAGGCCGGCGAGCATGGCGAGGCGCCGCCCGTCGGAATCGCGGACCTGGCCGATCACATCGACCACGTGCGGGAGGTCGCCGGCGTGCACGCCGTCGGGCTGGGTGCCGACTACGACGGCACCGATGCGATGCCCACGGGACTCGAAGACGTGTCGCGCTATCAGGACCTGCTCGACGAGCTCCGCGGCCGCGGCTGGTCCGAGCCGGATCTGCAGGCGCTGGCGCACGGCAATGTGCTGCGCGTGCTCGAAGCCTCCGACCAGGACCACCTCGCCTTCCTGACCGGCACCGCGCCCCCGCCGGCGCCTGCGGCGGTGGTTCCCGCGGTGGATGCCGATGCCCGTGCTGCCGCCGGCGCACCCGGGTCGGCGCGCGTGCTGGTCGTCGTCAACGCGCCGACGTCGGGCGCGCGCCGCCTGGGCGCCTGGCTGGCCGACGAGGGCGTCGCGATCGACGAGGTGCGGGGCGATCAGGGGCTTCCGCACGACCTCGACGGCTACGCGGGACTGGTCATGCTCGGCGGCGGCCTGATGCCGGACGACGACGACCGCGCACCATGGCTGGCGCAGGAACGGGCGCTGGCCCAGGCCGCGATCGACGCGGACCTGCCGACGCTCGGCATCTGCCTCGGCGGCCAGCTGCTCGCCCACGTCGCCGGCGGCGAGGTGCGGGCGAAGTTCGGCCCGAAGGAACGCGGGGCGACGCTCATCACGCCGTCGGATGCCGGCCGCGCCGATCCGCTCATCACCGCGCTCGGCGACGGCGCCCCGATGATCGAGAACCACCAGGACATGATCACGGCGCTGCCGCCCGAGGCCGTGCTGCTCGCGTCGAGCGCGGCCGTCGCGAACCAGGCGTTCCGCCTCGGCGAGCGCGTCTACGGCGTGCAGTTCCACCCCGAGGTGGGCGCCGAGGATCTGGTGCGGTGGGAGGAGCCCGTGACCCCCGTCGCCGGTGATCGCCCGGTCGCCGAGCTGGTGGCCGAGGCTCGGCGCGTGGACGAGCAGAACACCCGCTCGGCCAGGGGTCTGGTGGCAGCCTTCGCCGAGCACGTGCGCTCCTTCGCCGCGGCGCCGCAGGCATGAGCGCCCCGGCGACCGAGACCCGGACGGAGGGACTCGCCCCGCTTGCGGCCGACGCGCTGGCGGAGCGGCTCGACGCGACGACGCTGCGGCGGGCACCGGCATCCGTCGCCGCCGTCGTCGAGCGCGGCCGGGTGGTCGCACTGTCGGCCCACGGCGAGCCGCGACGCGACGGCGCCCCCACCACGCGCGGCACGGTGTTCCGGATCGCGTCGATGTCGAAGAGCTTCCTGGCGGCGGCGGCTCTGTCGCTGCGCGACGAGGGCCTGCTCGACCTGCACGCGCCCGCGGCCGAGTACGTGCCCGGCCTCGACCTGGTGCGGTTCGGAAGGGGCGCTGCGCCGCTCACCCTCGACGCGCTGCTGTCGAACCGCGGCGGCCTGGCCGAAGACAACGCCTGGGGCGACGAGCACCTCGGGTCGTCGCGCGCCGAGATCGGCGCGCTGGTGGCGGCGGGGCTTCCCCTCGCGGCGCAGCCGGGTGCCGAGTACCACTACTCCAACCTCGGCATCTCGTTCCTCGGCCGGGCGATCGAGACCGTCACCGGGCGCGCCGTCGAGGACGTCGTCCGCGAGCGTCTGCTCGACCCGCTCGGCCTGCACGACACCCGCGCCGACGCCGGGCTCTACGCCGAGGGCGCAGACCTCGCGGCCGGGTTCCGGACGTTCGACGACGGTGTCGGCTTCCGCCCCGAGCCCTACGTCGGATCCGGCGCCCTGGCGTGCATCGGGAGCATGTTCAGCACCGTCGACGACATCGCGGCGTGGATGGGATTCCTCGGCTCCGCGTTCGACGAGACGACGGCCGGCGCCGCCGTGCTGGCGGCCGCATCCCGTCGCGAGATGCAGACGGCCCGCACGATGATCCCGACCGGCGAGCGCTCGTCGCCCGGGGAGCTCGACGGCGCGGGCTACGGGTACGGGCTCGTCGTGGAGCACGACCGCAGGTTCGGCCGAGTCGTCATGCACGCCGGCGGCCTGCCGGGGTTCTCGTCGCACATGCGCTGGCATCCGACGACGGGGATCGGGGTGGTCGTCTTCGGCAACTCCGACGCGTACGGGGCCGGCGCCGTCGCCGCCGACGTCCTGCAGACCGTGCTCACCCGCACCGATGCGCCGGCCGCGGTCGTGCGCCCCTGGGCGGCCACGTGGGCGGCGGCCGAGCGGATCGACGCGCTCCTGGCGGACGGGCGGCCGCTGTCGGCGGCATCCGATCTGCTCGCCCGGAACGTGCGGCGCGACGTGCCCGACGACGTCCGGCAGCGTCGGCTTGCGGAGGCGCTCGCCGAGACGGGACCCGTGCGAGCGGATGCCGCCCCCTTCGCCGCGCGCGTGGTCTCGGCGGCGGACCGCTCGGCGTTGCGCTGGATGGTCCCGTGCGAGCGCGGCGCGCTCGTTTGCGACGTGCACATGATCGGCCTGGCGACCCCGCTGGTGCAGGAGTTCTCGGCGCAGGTCGCCGACACGACCGGCGTCAAGCCGCGAGGCGAGACCGCGCGCGCGACCGACCATCATCGCGTCGCGCCGCCCGAGGGCTCCCCTGTCTCATGACGGCCCACCACCCACTGCTGCTCTCCGAGGGATGCTGATGGCGACGACCCTGTTCCGACACCCGAGAATCCATCTGCTCGACGGCCGGGGCGGCACGGCCGAGGCGATGCTGGTCGTCGACGGCGTGATCGCGGCGATCGGCGGAGCGGATGCGGTCGGCGAGCGCGCGCCGGCGGGCACCGTCGTGCGCGAGCTGCCGGGCGAGGCGGTGGTCGCGGGTTTCCACGATGCGCACATCCACACCGCGAGCCTGGCCCGCAGCCTCGACGAGCTGGACGTGCGCGACGCCCGCAGCCTCGCCGAGGCGCTCTCGCGCATCGGCGCGCATGTGCGCTCGCTGCCCGGCGACGGCTGGGTCGTCGGCGGGCGCTGGGACGCGAACGGCTGGCCGGACGGCCCGCCCACCCGCGTTGCGCTCGACACCGTGGCGCCGGATCGTCCGGTCTGCCTGTCGAGCGTCGACGGTCACTCGGTCTGGGTGAACGGCGAGGCGCTCCGCCGCGCCGGCATCGACGCCTCCACCCCCGACCCGGTCGGCGGACGCATCGAGCGGGATGCCACCGCGCAGCCGACGGGACTCCTCCGCGAGACGGCGGCTGACGCCGTCGCCGCGCAGGCGGCGGCCGAGTCGCCTCACGATCTGACCACCCTGCTCGACCGTGCGCAGCGGCTCCTCCTGTCGGAGGGCATCACGCACGTCACGGACTTCGACGGTGAGGACGCGCGCGCCGCGTACAGGCGGCTGCGGGATGCCGGCCGGCTGCGACTCCGCGTGCACAAGGGCACGCCGGCCGATGCCCTGGACGAGGCGATCGCCGCAGGCCGACGCACCGGGGCCGGTGACGACTGGTTCACGGACGGACCGGTCAAGCTGTTCTCTGATGGGGCACTCGGCTCCCACACCGCCCACATGGGCGAGGACTTCGCCGGCGAGCCCGGCAACCACGGCATCGAGGTGCTGGATCCTGATGAGCTCGACCGGCTCGTCGGAAGGGCCGTCGCCGCGGGGATCGCCGTGGCGACCCACGCGATCGGCGATCGGGCGAACGCCCGCGTGCTGGACGCCTACGCCCGCGCGCAGCCGGCCGCCGCCCGCGCCGGGCTGCGGCTGCGGGTCGAGCACGCACAGCACCTGGCTCCGGGCGACGTGGCACGCTTCGCGCGTCTCGGCGTCATCGCCTCGCAGCAGCCCACCCACTGGGCGAGCGACATCCCGCTCGTGTCGCGGCTGCTGCACGGCCGGGATCTGGACAGCTATGCGTGGGCGGCGCTGCGCGACGCGGGCGCGGTCGTCGCCTTCGGCTCCGATGCGCCCGTCGAGCCGTCGGCGCCGTTGCGTGGCATCCGCGATGCCCTCATCCGCAGCACCACGGCCTCGCCCCTGGGGCAGGAGCACGGCGTCCGCGCCCTGCGGACCGAAGAGGCCCTCCTGGCGTACACCGCGGGCCCCGCGTACGCCGCCGGGCTCGACGACCGCGTGGGTCGTCTCGCCGTCGGCATGCTCGCCGACTTCGCCGTGCTCGACGGCGACCCGTTCCGCGTCGATCCCGCCGAGATCGCCGGCATCCGGCCGCTCGCCACCGTGGTCGGCGGCGAGCCGGCCTTCGGCCTGGACTGAACACGGAGGCTCACATGACGAAGGACGAGACCCGCGCGCGTCTGGCCGACCTCGGCGTCGGACCCGGCGCGTTCTCCCGCGGTCGCAACAACGCGATCACCGACGTGCCGGGTGTGCTCGTCGGCCACGCGACCGTCCACAGCGACCGGCTGCACACCGGGGTGACGGCCATCGTCCCGACCGCGCTCGGCGCCGACCGACGCTGGCTGCCCGCGGGACTGGCCATCGGGAACGGCTACGGCAAGCTCGTCGGCGCCACCCAGCTGCAGGAGCTCGGCGCGCTGGAGACGCCCGTGCTGCTGACGAGCACCCTGTCGGTGTTCCGCGTCGCGGATGCGCTGCTGGGGCACATGCTCGAACAGCCGGGGTACGAGCGGACCACAACCTTGAACCCGGTGGTCGGCGAGACGAACGACGGCTTCCTGTCCGACATCCGTTCTCGCCCGCTCGGAGACGCCGAGGTCGCCCAGGCGCTGGGCTCCGCGGCCGGCGGGCGGGTCGACGAGGGCAGCGTCGGCGCCGGCGCGGGAACCGTGGCGCTCGGGTTCAAGGGCGGCATCGGCACCTCGTCCCGCGTGGTCCCCGTCGGCGGCGACAGCTTCACGGTCGGCGCCCTCGTGCAGTCGAACTTCAGCGGCACGCTCTCGATCGCCGGGGTGCCGATGCCGGCGAACGAGCTCCTCTCGGAGCCGCCGCCCGGACCCGTCGGCAACTCGTGCATGATCGTCGTCGCGACCGACGCGCCGGTCGATGCGCGCCAGCTCGCCCGCTGTGCCCGCCGGGCGGTCTTCGCGTTGCGCGGCGTCGGTTCGGACTTCGCGCAGGGCAGCGGCGATTACGCGATCGCGTTCTCGGTGGGATCGGGGATGCCGCCCGCCGATGCCGAGCTGTCGCCGCTGTTCCACGCGACGATGGATGCCGTCGAGGAGGCGCTCGTCAACTCCCTCCTGATGGCGACGACGCAGACGCACGCCGACGGCAACTCCGCCCGCGCGATCCCGCTCGACGCCGTCCGCAGGCGTCTCGCGGCGGCCGGCGCGGTCTGAGGTCCGCGCGTCGGCGGGCGGGCGTGATCGTCAGCGCAGGTCGGCGAGCGCGCGGTGCACCGACGCGACCGCGCTGGACCCCTCGCCGACCGCGGCGGCGACCCGCTTCATCGACCCGCGCCGCACGTCGCCGGCGGCGAAGATGCGCGGCACCGACGTCTCGAACGGCAGCGGTTCGCGTCCGAGACCCTGCCAGCGCTCGAGCGACTGCACCGAGACGTCGGTGCCGGTGCGCAGGAACCCGTCGGCATCCCGATCCAGCTCACCGAGCCACGACGTCGCCGGCTCCGCGCCGATGAAGCAGAACAGCCCGCGCGCGGCGACATCGCCCACGGTGTCGATCCGGACGCGCTCGAGCGTCGAACCGCCATCGAGTCCGACGACACGGGACTGCGTGTGCACCTCGACCCGCCGCTCTTCGAGGAGCCGGTCGACGAGGTATGACGACATGCGGGTGCCGAGGTCGTCGCCGCGCACGACGAGATGCACGGGGCATCCGTTCGCGGCCAGGAAGAGGGATGCCTGCCCCGCCGAGTTCGCTCCGCCCACGACCACCACCGGCGACTCGAACACCTGACGCAGTTCGAGCGGCGTGGCCGCGTAGAAGATGCCGGCGCCCTCGAAGTCGTTCCAGCGCTCCAGCTCGAGCGTGCGGTACGCGGCACCCGAGGTCACGATGGCGGTGCGGGCGCGGATCACCCGGCCGTCGGTGAGGGTGATGTCGAGGGTACCGCCCGTCGCGTGCAGCTCGCGCGCCTCGCACGGCGCGTACACCCGCACCCCGAACTTGAGCGCCTGCAGCGACGCCTGCCCGATGAGGTCGCCGCCGCTCACGCCGAACGGGAACCCGAGGAAGTTCTCGATGCGCGACGTCGCGGCCGCCTGACCGCCCGGTGCGACGGCATCCAGCAGCACCGTGCTCAAGCCCTCGGACGCGCCGTAGATCGCCGCGGCGAGGCCGGCCGGTCCCCCGCCGATGACGACGAGGTCGACGACCTCGTCGGCGTGCGCCTGATAGCTGAGCCCGAGCCGCTCGGCGACCATTCCGGGTGTGGCGCGACGCAGCGGCTCACCCTGGATGAACGCGACCGGCAGATCGTCCGCCGTGATGTCGTGGTCGCCGAGCACGTCGAGGCCGCCCGGTGCGAGTTCCATCGCGGTGTGGACGAGGTCGAGCCGCTCCGCGAAGCGGCGCAGCGACAGGAAGTCTCGCGACCCCCGCGTGCCGACGAGCTTGAGCGTGAGGGCCGCCGGTCCGCGGCGCAGCATCTCGCGCCGCGCCCACAGCGCGTGCAGCACGAGGTCGCACAGCTCGTCGTCCTCCGCCATGAGCACGCGCAGACTCGCGCGGCTCACACGCAGCATGCGGCCCGCCTGCGTCGCCCGCGCCGAGAGGAACGCGCCCTGCCCGTTGAGCAGCCCCAGTTCGCCCACGAACGAGCGCGGTCCCATCGTGCCGAGGACGGACTCCTCGAACCAGGCCAGCGCGTCGCGGACGATCTGCACCTCACCGGTCTCGACGAGGATCATGTCGTAGTCGAGGTCACCGGCACGGAACAGGTACTCGCCTTCGGCGACGTCGTGCGGTTCGCCGAAGGTCTTCAGGCACTCCCATTGCGCGTCGGTCAGCTGAGGCTTCCCGAGCCCCAGGATGTTGGGCTGGTTCATCGTGCTCCTCGCGTCAGGGGTCGGGGTCAGCGGTGGATCAGCTGTCGCCAGTCCTCGGGCACCCGGCCCTCGGGGCCGGGCGACGGCCACGACGCGGGCCGCGACTCCGGCGGCGCCAGGTCTGGACCGTCGACGTAGTCCTGGGCGACGTAGTCCCAGAACCACGCCTCGCCGGGTTCGAAGCTGCGCACGTAGCGGTGACCCGTGGTGTGGAAATGGCCCGTCGCGTGCTGGGAGGGCGAGGTGTCGCAGCATCCGATGTGGCCGCACTCGGCGCAGCGCCGCAGGTGCACCCACCACCCGCCGTCCGCGTCGCACTCCGCACAGCCCTCGCCCGAGGGCGCCGCAGCGGGATCGATCGTATCGAGGCTCATGTTCGCGATGCTAGCCCGGGATGCCCCCGAGGCGGTCCGACGATCGTCTGACGTTCTGCGACACGTTGGGCGGATTCCACTCTCAGCTGTTTCCCAGGCTCTATGTTCGATCCATGACTTTCTTCGAAGACATCGAGCCCATCAGCACGGGCGTCTCCGCCGGGGCCACGTTCGGGTACATCGTCGTCGGCCTCCTCTACTGGGTGATCACGATCATCGCCTTCTGGAAGACCTTCACGAAGGCCGGCTACCCCGGCTGGCTGTCGATCATCCCGTTCGTGAACCTGTTCGTGCTCGTCAAGATCGCCGGATACTCGGCATGGCTCGGCATCCTGTGGTTCATCCCGGTCGCCAATGTCGTGCTCGCGATCATCGTCGCGTTCCGCAACGGCCGCGCGTTCGGCCACGGCGGCGTGTTCTCGTTCTTCCTGCTGTTCCTGCTCAACCCGATCGGCTACATCATCACCGGTTTCAGCAGCGACACGTACACCAAGCCGGCCTGACTCCGGGTCACCTGAGAAGAGTGGTTTGCGCGGCCGGGCGCAACCACCCATGTGCGGTTGCCGGGGC
>NZ_JBQCIP010000272.1:0-13741 GCF_051953575.1 Microbacterium sp. | reverse complement strand
CGGGCCCCCCGGCCCGGCGGGGCGGACCGGTGGGGGCACCACCCGGCCCCCCCCGCGCGTCGGAGCGGGGCGGGGTCAGCCGGCGGCGAGCTCGGCGGCCTCGACGACGTTCGTCATGAGCAGGGCGACCGTCATCGGGCCGACGCCCCCCGGATTCGGCGAGAGATAGCCGGCGACCTCGGCGACGTCGGGCGCGACGTCGCCGAACACGCGCGACTTTCCGGTCTCGGGGTCGGTCTCTCGCGTGACGCCCACGTCGAGCACAGCCGCGCCGGGCTTCACGTCCGACGCCTGCACGATGTGCTTCACGCCCGCCGCAGCCACGATCACGTCGGCCTGACGCAGGTACGACGGCAGGTCCACCGTGCCCGTGTGCGTGAGCGTCACCGTCGCGTTGATCTCGCGGCGGGTCAGCAGCAGGCCGATCGAGCGGCCGATCGTCACGCCGCGGCCCACGACGACGACGTGCTTGCCCTTGAGGTCGTAGTCGTTGCGGACAAGCAGCTCGATGACGCCGCGCGGGGTGCACGGCAGCGGCGTCGTGATGGGTGCGTTGACGTTCAGCACGAGCCGGCCGAGGTTGGTCGGGTGCAGGCCGTCGGCATCCTTCGCGGGATCGATGCGCTCGAGGATCGCGTCGGTGTCGAGGTGCTTCGGCAGCGGCAGCTGCACGATGTACCCGTGGCACGCGGGGTCGGCGTTGAGCCGGTCGATGACGGCCTCGACCTCTTGCTGCGTCGCCTCGGCGGGCAGCTCGATCTGGATCGAGTTCATGCCGATCGCCTCGGACTCGCGGTGCTTCATGCCGACGTACAGCTGCGATCCCGGGTCGGCGCCGACGAGGACGGTCGCAATGCCGGGCGTGATGCCCCGGGCCTTCAGCGCCGCGACGCGCTCGCGCAGCTCGTCCTTGATCGCGGCGGACGCCGCACGCCCGTCGAGCCTGACGGCCGTCACTGCTGCAGCCCGGGGTACAGCGGGAACGCGGCGGTGAGCGCGGCCACGCGCAGACGCAGCGCCTCGACGTCGGCGTTCGGCTGCAGCGCGAGGGCGATCACGTCGGCGACCTCGGTGAACTCGGCGTCGCCGAAGCCGCGGGTGGCCAGCGCGGGCGTGCCGATGCGCAGACCCGACGTGACCATCGGCGGGCGCGGGTCGTTGGGCACGGCGTTGCGGTTCACGGTGATGTGGATCTCGTGCAGCAGGTCCTCGGCCTGCTTGCCGTCGATCTGGGCGTCGCGCAGATCGACCAGCACGAGGTGCACGTCGGTGCCGCCCGAGCGGACGGCGATGCCGGCATCCTTCACGTCCTGCTGCGCGAGACGCTCGGCGATGATGTGGGCGCCGCGGAGCACGCGCTCCTGGCGCTCCTTGAACTCGGGGGTCGCGGCGAGCTTGAACGCGGTCGCCTTCGCGGCGATCACGTGCATGAGGGGACCGCCCTGCTGGCCCGGGAACACCGCGGTGTTGATCTTCTTGGCGAGGTCGGCGTCGTTGGTGAGGATGAAGCCCGAGCGCGGGCCGCCGATCGTCTTGTGCACCGTCGACGACACGACGTGCGCGTGCGGAACGGGGCTCGGGTGCAGGCCCGCGGCCACGAGGCCCGCGAAGTGCGCCATGTCGACCCACAGCGTCGCGCCGACCTCGTCGGCGATCTCGCGGAACTTCGCGAAGTCGAGCTGACGAGGGTAGGCCGACCAGCCGGCGATGATGACCTTGGGCTGGTGCTCGATCGCGAGGCGACGGACCTCGTCCATGTCGATGACGCTGGTCTCGGGGTCGACCCCGTACGCGACGATGTTGTAGAGCCGGCCCGAGAAGTTGATCTTCATGCCGTGCGTGAGGTGGCCGCCCTGGTCGAGCGACAGGCCGAGCAGCGTGTCGCCGGGGCGGGCGATCGCGTGCAGCACGGCGGCGTTGGCGGTCGCTCCGGAGTGCGGCTGGACGTTGGCGAACTCGGCGCCGAACAGGGCCTTGGCGCGCTCGATCGCGAGCTCCTCGGCGACGTCGACCTCTTCGCAGCCGCCGTAGTAGCGGCGGCCCGGGTAGCCCTCGGCGTACTTGTTGGTCAGCACCGATCCCTGCGACTGCAGCACCGAGACCGGCACGAAGTTCTCGGAGGCGATCATCTCGAGGTAGCCGCGCTGACGCTCGAGCTCCCGCTCGAGCACCTGGGCGATCTCGGGATCGACCTCGGAGAGGGGGGCGTTGAAGAACTGATCGGTCATGCGATCTCCTGACTCACGGCTTTCGGAAAAGAGGTCCCGCATCGGCCCAGGCGTGCGGTCGAATGCCGTAGTCGGTCGCTCCCCGGTGGTGTCCCACCTCAACGCCAGTCGCGACTCTCCGAGCATAACGGAACTCGACCCGCTAGGCTTGACCCCACCCCTTTTGTTAGGACTCTTTACATGTCGCGTCGACGAGGACGGACCGCCGCCGCGGCCGTTCTGGCCGCCGTGATCTTGGCCGGCTGCACGCCGGTCGCACAGAATGGAGACACCGTGTCGCTTCCCGCCGTCGTCCCCGCGCCCGCCTCGATCGAGGCGGGTTCCGGTGCGCCGTTCCGGCTCACGTCCGCCACATCGGTGTCGGGAGAAGAGGATGCCGCCGCCGCCCTCGGCGCACTGCTCGACGCCCGCACCGGCGTGACACCGGTCACGGCCGAAGGCGACGCCGACATCCGGCTGGTCATCGCCGCCGGCGCCGACGCCGAGTCCTACCGGATCGCGGTGGACGAGGCATCCGTCACGGTGACCGGCGCCGACGCGGCCGGACTCTTCTACGGCGTGCAGACGCTCGGCCAGCTCGTCGCGCGCGACGGCGAGGGATGGGCCGTGCCCGCGGTCACGATCGAGGACGCACCCCGCTTCGCCTACCGGGGCGTGATGCTCGACGTCGCGCGCCACTTCCACGGCGTCGACACCGTGAAGGGCTACATCGACCGCGCCGCGTCGCTCAAGCTCAACGCGCTGCACCTGCACCTCACCGACGACCAGGGGTGGCGCATCCAGCTCGACTCGCGTCCGGAACTCACCGAGAAGGCGTCAGGCACCGCGATCGGCGGCGACCCCGGCGGCTTCTACACGAAGGACGACTACCGCGAGATCGTCGAGCACGCGGCATCCCGCCACATGATCGTCGTGCCCGAGATCGACATGCCGGGTCACACCCACGCGGTCGGCCTCGCCTACCCCGAGCTCGCCGAAGACCCGGTCATCTCGGACCACATGCGGCAGATCGTGGACGAGTACGGCGGGACGCTGCCCGAGGCCGGCGTGCCCTTCGAGGCGCTCGCAGTCGGCTTCTCGTCGCTCAAGATCCACGACGAGGCGACGTACGACTTCGTGGCGGACGTCTTCGGCGAGCTGGCGGCGATGACCCCCGGTCCGTACCTGCACTTCGGCGGCGACGAGTCGCTCGCGACCGCCGACGACGACTTCGCGTACTTCGTGACGCGCGTGAGCGCGCTGATCGCCGACCTCGGCAAGACGCCGGTCGCGTGGCACGAGGCGGGCTCGGCCAAGGACGTCGCCGACAGCACCGTGGGCCAGTACTGGGGTTACGTCACGCCCCTGGAGGGCTTCGCCGAGAAGGCGCAGACGTTCGTCGACAACGGCGCCGGTCTCATCCTGTCGCCCGCCGACGCGATCTATCTCGACATGAAGTATCCCGCCTCGAGCTCAGGCTCGGCCGTGCCCGAGCTCGGCCTCACGTGGGCGAACGGCCCGACGAGCGTCGAGCGCGCGTACTCGTGGGAGCCCGCCGAGGTCATCCCGGGCGTCGTCGACGACGCCATCCTCGGCGTCGAGGCGCCGCTGTGGACAGAGACGGTCCGCACCGCCGCCGACATCGACACGATGGCGTTCCCGCGCGTCGCGGCCGCGGCCGAGGCCGGCTGGTCGCCCCGCACCGGCCAGAGCGACCTGCGCACGTGGGAGTCGTTCCGCACCCGCGTCGGCGCGCTCGGGCCGCTGTGGACCAGCATGGGCATCGGCTTCCACCCGTCCGAAGAGATCCCGTGGGTCACCGAGTGACCCTTCCGTCCGCCTGAACCGGAGCACCCCATGAGCGTCCTCGTCCACTCCGTCCGCCTCTTCGGCTCGTCCACCGTCGACAGCGACCGCCCCGACGGGTGGGCCATGTTCGACGGCGGCCGCGTCGTGGCGGCCGGGGCGGGCGCGGACCGCCCGTCGGCCGCCGAGACGGTGGACGGCGGGAATGGATGCCTCGCCCCCGGCTTCATCGACATCCACGGCCACGGCGGCGCCGGGGCGAGCTTCGACGACGGCCCCGAGGCCGTGCGGCGTGGCCGCGACGTGCACCGCGCCCACGGCACCACCCGTGCGGTGCTGTCGCTCATCACCGCGTCGATCGACGACCTCGCGGGGCGAGTCGCGATGGTGGCCGACCTCGCCGACAGCGATCCGACGATCCTGGGCTCGCACCTGGAGGGGCCGTTCCTCGACCCCGGCCACAAGGGCGCCCACACCGAGTCGCTGCTGCGCGCACCCGACGCCGCTGCCGTCGACGCGCTGATCGAGGCCGGGCGCGGCACGATCCGGCAGGTCACCCTCGCCCCCGAGCGGCCCGGTGCGTTCGACGCCATCCGCCGGTTCACCGGGGCCGGCGTCGCCGTCGCGGTCGGCCACACGGACGCGGATGCCGCGACCGCTCGCCGCGCCTTCGACGCCGGCGCGACGCTCATCACGCACGCGTTCAACGCGATGCCCGGCATCCACCACCGCGCACCCGGCCCCGTGGTCTCGGCGCTGCGCGACGAACGCGTGACGCTGGAGGTCATCGCCGACGGCGTGCACGTCGACCTCGCCCTCGTCGCCACGCTGTTCGCCGCCGCGGGCGACCGCATCGCGCTCATCACCGACGCGATGGCCGCCGCGGGCGCGGCCGACGGCTCGTACGAGTTGGGCGGGCTCGCGGTGCAGGTCACCGGCGGCGTCGCCCGGCTCGTCGAGGGCGGCGCCATCGCCGGCTCGACGCTCACCCAGGATGTCGCCGTGCGGAACGTGGTCGCCGCCGGCGTGCCGCTTGCCGACGCGCTGCGCGCGGCGAGCGAGACCCCCGCGCTCGCGATCGGACGCGCCGACCTCGGCCGGCTCGACGTCGGGTCGATCGCCGACGCCGTGCTGCTCGACGCCGACCTCGGCGTGACACGCGTCTGGATCGACGGCCTCCCGGTCTGACTCCCACCGGCGGCGACGGCCTGCGGACAGGGGAAGGCGGGGCCGGAAGTCCCTCCCCCGAGATCCTTCCGAGCCCCGCCTGATCCGCGGATGAGACCGCGGGGGCGCTGCCGCCTTCGTGCCCCACACATTGGGCGGCGTGCCACTCTGACGAGAGAGACGGGACGGAACACGGTCTATTACGCGAGTTCTGAGAATTTCTCCGGCGAACCTTCAGCCCCGCATCCGCCCTGGTCAAAATGCCCGACGACGGCGAGAATGGTCTCGGCCCGACTCGTGCACGACGATGCGCCCGGGGCGGCGCAGGGCATCGGCCCGCGAACTGGGGAATTCACATGGACCACGACGACGTCGGCGAACAGCAGGAGCCGGTCGCGCCGGGCGACGCAGACCTCGTGCTGCGCACGCGCTCCGGCGATCGCGGCGCGTTCGGCGAGCTGTGGCGCCGGCACTACCGCGCCGGCGTCACCGTCGCGCGCAACATGACCTCGAGCCTGGATCCCGACGACCTCGTCCAAGAGGCGTACACGCGCATCTACCAGTCGATCGTCGCCGGCGGTGGCCCGACGGGCTCGTTCCGCGCGTACCTCTTCACCAGCATCCGCAACACCGCCGCCGCGTGGGGTCGTGCCCGCCGCGAGACCGCGTACGACGAGCTCGACGGCGTCGAGGATCCGGCGGCCGGCGAGCACGCCAGCGAGGCCGCGCTCGATCGGGGCCTGACGCACCGGGCATTCCGCAGCCTGCCGACGCGCTGGCAGGAAGTGCTCTGGTACTCGGAGATCGAGCAGATGAAGCCGGCCGAGATCGCGCCCCTGCTCGGCATGAAGGCCACCGCGGTCGCGCAGCTGACCTTCCGCGCCCGCGAGGGTCTGCGCGAGGCCTGGATCCAGGCGCACCTGCAGTCCGTCGAGGACGGCTCGGACTGCCAGTGGGCCATCGAGCGGCTCGGCGCGTACTCGCGCCGCAACCTGGGCCGTCGCGACCACGCCAAGGTCGACGCGCACCTCGCCGCCTGCGTCCGCTGCTCGATCGTCGCCAGCGAGGCCAAAGAGGTCTCCAGCAGGCTCGCGCTCGTACTCCTGCCGCTGGCGCTCGGCGCCGCGGGCATGGCCGGCTACCTCGCCACCGTGCAGGGCGGCAGCGCCCCGCTGGTCGCGCTGGCGGCGCTGCCCGCCGGTGTGACCGGAGGGGCCGCGGGCGGCGGTGCGGCGGGCGGCACCGCTGCAGGCGGCGGCGCGGTCGTGGGAACCGGCGCAGCTGCCGGCACCGGAGCGGCTGCGGGAGTCGCGACGGGCGCCGCGGCCGGAGCCGGAGCCGCCGGCGCCGGAGCCGGCGCAGCCGCCGTCTCGACCGTCGCCGCGGGCGGCACCGCGCTCGCAGGCATCGGAGCGGCGTCCGGCCTCGCAGCAGCGAGCCTCGTCGTGGTCGGAGGCGTGGTCGCAGCCGCGGTCGCGCTGCCCCCGGTCGCCTCCGACCCCGTTCCGTCGCCGAGCAGCATCTCGGACGTCGCCCCCGACACACCGCCGCTGGTCCCCGAGACCGACGCCGACACGGCGCTCCGACTCCCCGCGTCGAGCGGGCCCGGCCCCGCCGACCTGCCGGCCGCCCCGGACGGCGGCGCCGGCGCAGCAGGGGCGACGACCTCGACGGGCGCCGGCAGCGCGACCGACGGCGCCGCCGCGGACGCGGGCACCACGCCGTCGGGCGGCGGCCAGGGCAACGCCGGCGGACAGGGCAACGGCTCAGGTGGCGGCCAGGGTGACCCGACCACCGGCGGCTCCGACGACAAGGACAAGAGCAACGGCAACGCGGGCTCCGGCAACGCGGGCTCCGGCAACGCCGGCGACAAGGGCGACACCGGCAGCGCGGGCAGCGGAACGCCCACGAACGGCACCGGCGGGGGCAACGGCGGCACGACCGGCAACGGCGGTTCGACGGGCACCGGCACGCCGACCAACGGCACGGGGAACGGCAACGGCGGCAACACGGGCGCCGGCAACGGCGCCGCGAACGGCAGCACCGACAACAACGGCGGCGGCAAGGGCAGGGGCGCGGTGAACGTCCCTCAGAGCCTCGGCGTGACCCCCACGGCGAGCGCCCCCTCGGAGATCGCGAAGCCCGACGAGGCTGCGGACGGCAAGCGCACCGCGCAGGCGCGCGCACAGTCGGGCCCGCAGGCCTGACGAGACCCCGCCTTACGCTGCCGCACCGAAAGGCGCGGCATCCATGCGACGTAGACTGGAAGCCATGTCCGACACGCCGCACGCCACGCCTGCTCAGCCCGCCGAACCGGCGCCCGGAACGCGCGCTCCGCTGTCGGCGATCGACGTGCTGGCGTTCGTGTGCGAGATGTTCGCGATCGTCTCGCTCGCCCTGTGGGGCTTCACGATGTTCCCGTTCCCCTGGAACATCCTGGCGGGTCTGGGTGCTCCCGCGGCAGCGATCCTGGTGTGGGCTCTGTTCGTCTCGCCGCGCGCCGTGTTCGCCGTTCACCCGTTCGTGCGCGCCATCGTCGAGCTCCTCGTCTACGCATCGGCCACGGTCGCCTGGTGGATGATGGGCAACGCCTTGATCGGCCTCGGATTCGGCATCGTCGCCGTCACCGTGGGCGTCATCGCCGGCCGCAGGCGCATCGCGTGACTGCGGCATCCGATCCCCTCGCCCTGCTGCGCGAGGCGCTCGGAGACCGTGTCGACACCTCCCCCGCGTCACTGAACGCGGCGCGTGCCGACAAGTCCGGTCACGCCGCCGCGGGGACCCCGATCGCCGTCGTGCACGCGCACACGGTCGAGGACGTGCAGCAGACCCTGCGCATCGCGAGCGCGACCGGAACGCCCGTCGTCACCCGCGGCGCCGGCACCGGACTCGCCGGGGCGGCCAACGCCGGCGCCGGCGAGATCGCGCTGTCGATGCGCGCGATGGACCGCATCGTCGACGTGCGCGCCGACGACCTGCTCGCCGTGGTCGAGCCCGGGATCCTGAACGCCGACCTCAACGCGGCTCTGGCCGCGCACGGCCTGTGGTGGGCGCCCGATCCGGCCAGCCGGGCGATCTCGACCGTCGGCGGCAACATCGCCACGGGCGCGGGCGGGCTGCTGTGCGCCAAGTACGGCGTGGTCCGCGACGCGGTGCTCGGGGTCGACATCGTCCTCGCCGACGGACGGCTGCTGCACCTCGGCCACCGTACCGTGAAGGGCGTCACCGGCCTCGATCTGACCTCGCTCGTGATCGGCTCGGAGGGCACGCTGGGCGTCGTCGTCGGCGCGACCCTCAAGCTCCGTCGCCTGGTGCCGGGCGAGGTGTGCACGGTCGCCGCGACCTTCCCCGACGTGCGGACAGCGGCCGTCGCATCCGCCGCCGTCACCGCGTCGGGCGTGCAGCCCGCGATCATGGAGTTGATGGATGCCGCCTCCCTCGCGGCGGTGCACACGATGCTCGCGCTCCCGGCGCCGACACCCGGGGCGGCACAGCTGACGATCCAGACCGACGGGCCCGCCGCGGGCGTCGAGGCGGAGACCATCGCCGACGTGCTGCGCGGCGCCGGCGGCACCGTCGCGATCTCGCACGATCGCGACGAGGGCGAGCGCCTGCTCGCGATCCGGCGTGCGATGCATCCCGCGATGGAGACGCTCGGCACGGCGCTCATCGAGGACGTCTCGGTGCCGCGCAGCGCACTGCCCGCCATGTTCGACGAGATCGCCCGGGTCGAGCGCGAGCACGGCGTCGTGATCCCCACCGTCGCGCACGCCGGCGACGGCAACCTGCACCCCAACTTCATCTTCGACGCCGAGCCCGACGAGTTCGGGGTCGTCGAGGCCCCGGATCACATCTGGGCCGCGGCCGACGACCTCTTCCGCGCCGCACTGCGACTCGGCGGCACGCTCACCGGCGAGCACGGCGTCGGCGTGCTCAAGCGGCGCTGGCTGGCCGACGAGCTCGGCGACGACCAGTGGGAGCTGCAGCAGCAGATCACCCGCGTCTTCGACCCGCAGGGCATCCTCAACCCCGGCAAGGTGTTCGCGCGCTGAGCGACGTGCCGGCGCGGGCCGGGGCCAGGGCCGGTGTCAGGATGCCGGCGGGTAGACCTGCGTCGGCGGCGCGGGCGGCGGCGCCGGGCGCGGGGCCGACACGATGGCGAGGATGCCGAGCAGCAGCACGCCGAGCGGGCGCAGGGTCGCGGCGAAGTAGTACGCCCCCGTGAGATCGGGCACCAGCCGGGTCTGCGCATACGCCACGCTGGCGATCGACAGCACGATCTGCGCGCCCGCCACCACGGCGAGGACGATCAGCGGCACCCACCGCAGCCGATGAGGCACAGCCGCTGCGCGCCCGATCACGACGGTCGCCACGATGAGCGCGCACAGCGAGAGCACGGTCATGCCGTTCCCTGCCATGAATGCCGAGGTGGAGTTCCATGCCTCGGCGGGCACGATCCACCAGAGCAGGTCCGTCAGCAGCGGGACGATCGCCGCGATCGCCAGTCCGGCGATGCCCAGCGGCCGCCGCCCGACGACGCTGCCCCGGCCGCGGATCCCGAACGCGAGGACGAGCAGCCCCGCCGCCCAGACGCCGTCGATGACCAGCCCGGCGCCCGGGAGGGCGAACAGCGGATTCCCGCTCAGCATCAGGCTCAGCACAGCGTTCGCGACGAGCAGGGACCCGCCGATCAGCCACGTCAGACGCGCACCTGAGGCGTCGGATCCGCCGTCGGAGGACGAGGTCGTCGGAAGCTCGGGAGCCGCATGACCCGGCGCGACAGAGGCGTGGTCTCGGGCAGGAGCAGGAACGGCGGCGGAGGATGAGGCATCCCCCGCCGCCGGCTGCTGCGACGGCTGTGTCATGCCGTCAGCATAGGACTCAGATGCCCTGCCAGTCAGGCTTGTTCGCGTAGGCGTAGCGGTAGTAGTCGGCGCGCGTGAGCTGCGACGCCGCGGCCTCGTCGACCACCACCGTGGCGCGCGGGTGCAGCTGGATCGCCGAACCCGGGAGGGATGCCGTCACCGGCCCCTCGACGGCGCCCGCGACGGCCGCCGCCTTGCCTTCGCCGAAGGCCAGCAGGACGAGATGACGGGCGCGGAGGATCGTGCCCAGTCCCTGGGTGATGCAGTGCATCGGCACATCGTCGACCGAATCGAAGAACCGCGCGTTGTCTTCGCGCGTCTGCTCGGTGAGCGTCTTGACACGCGTGATCGAGGCGAACGACGACCCGGGCTCGTTGAACCCGATGTGGCCGTCGGTGCCGATGCCGAGGATCTGCAGGTCGATTCCGCCCGCCTCCCGGATCGCGGCGTCGTACTCCTCGCCGTGATGCTCGATGCCCTCGGGCGTGCCGTCCGGCGTGCGGATGAGCGCGGGGTTCAGGCCGAGCGGCTCGACCACCTCGCGCGTGATCACCGAGCGGTAGCTCTCGGGGTGCGCGGGGTCGATGCCGACGTACTCGTCGAGCGCGAAGCCGCGCACACGCGACACGTCCACCCCGTCCAGGCGGGTGCGCAGCGCCTCGTAGACGGGCAGCGGCGTCGAGCCGGTGGCGAGGCCGAGCACGGTCTCGGGGTTGTCGCGCAGCAGCCCGGCGATGTGGTCGGCGACCAGCGCCCCCGCCTCCGCCTTGTCGCGGACGATGACGATCTCAGCCATGAACCAGAGCCTCCTCGGTGTCGTGTGTGGTGTCGCCCTGCGCGCCGACGATCGCGGCCCCGAGCGCCGCAGCCGGCGAACCCGGCGGCAGCAGCTCGACCCGCTCCTGCAGACGCAGCGAGCGCATGAACGGAGATGCCTCGGCGCTGGCCGCCAACTCGGCGGAAACGTCCGCCATGAGTCGATCGCCCAAGGCCGTCACACCCCCTCCGAGCACCACGATATCGACGTCGGCCGTCAGCACCAGTACCCGGATCGCCGCCGCCACGCCGCGGGCGAGCCCGGTGCGCAGCTCCTGCGCCTCGGCGTCACCCGATTCGGCGGCGTCGAACACGTCGCGCACCGGCAGCGCCGACCGGCGGCCCCACCGTTCGGCGACGGCCCCGCCCCCGGCGAACGACTCGATGCAGCCGCGCTGGCCGCAGCGGCAGAGCGGGCCGTTCGGGTCGACCGAGATGTGACCGACCTCGCCCGCGGTGCCCCGGGCGCCGCGCCACAGCGCGCCGTCCGAGACGATGCCCGCCGCGATGCCGGTTCCGAGGTTGAGGTACGCCATCGACCCTGGCGCCGGCGCACCGGCGCGGGTGTGGAGCGCGTGAGCGCCCAGCGCCGCGGCCTTCACATCGTTCTCGACCTGCACGGGCACGCCGAGCTGCGGCGCGACGACCGCGGCGAGGTCCAGCGACTCGACGCCGAGGTTCACCGCGTGCACGACGCGCCCGGTGCCCGGCTCGATCTGCCCGGGGATGCCGACGCCGACCGAGCGGACGGACGTCAGATCGATCCCGGCCTCGGTCCCGAGTGCCCGCACGGCGTCCACGACCGTCTGGCCGACGGCATCCGGACCCCATCCCGTGGGCATGCGGAGCCGGCCGACGACCTCGCCCGCGTCGTCGACGGCCACGGCATCGGTCTTGGTGCCGCCCACATCGAGCCCGACCTTCATCCGCCGACCTCCGCGCGGGAGGCGGCGACTCTGTGCGCGCCCATCAGCCCTTGACCGCGCCCGCGACGAGACCGCTGGTCATGCGGCCCTGGACGATCACGAAGAAGATGATCACGGGGATCGCGACGATGGTCGATGCGGCCATCACCTGACCCCAGTCGATCGCACGACTCGTGCTCTGCTGAACGAAGCTGCGCAGCCAGAGCGGAAGCGTCTCGTTCTCGGCGTTCATGATCACGAGCGCGACCGTGAACTCGTTCCAGCACTGCAGGAAGGCGAACACGCCGGATGCCACGAGCCCCGGCGCGAGCAGCGGCAGGGTGATCCGCATGAACGCCTGGGTGCGGCTGAGGCCATCGACCATCGCAGCCTCTTCGAGCTCGGCGGGGACGCCGGCGACGAAGCCGCGCAGCATCCACACCGTGAACGGGACCACCGCCGCGATGTAGAGCAGGCTGAGGCCGAGGATGTTCGACAGCAGTCCGAGCTCGCTCATCATCTTGTACTGCGCGATGAACAGGCCCTCGGCGGGCAGCATCTGGACGATGAGGATCGCCAGGACGAACGTCGTGCGGCCGCGGAAGCGGAAGCGGCTGATCGCCACCGACGCCAGGAACGCGAACAGCAGACAGCAGAACACGGCGATCAGCGTCACCGCGACGCTGATCCCCAGCGCGCTGAAGAACTTCTCGTTGATGACCGCGCCGAAGTTGTCGAGGCTGCCGCCGAAGGGGACGAACGTCGGGGTGAACGACTCCAGCGTCGCCGATGAGAGCATCGACGAGTTGACCATCCAATAGACCGGGAACACCCAGGCGAGGGAGAGGACGAGAGCGAGGATGCTCCAGCCCCACTTGGCCCCGCGGCCGCGCGGCCGGCGCTGGGCCTCCGGGGCGGCGGGCTGAGAGGCACGCGAAGCGCGGGCGGGCGCGGGTGCGAGCTGTGCAGAGGCGGACATCAGGCCTGGTCCTCCTTGAGAAGACTGCGGATGTAGAACCAGCTGAGGACGATCGTGAGCGCGAGCACGAAGATCGCCATCGCGGCGCCCTGGCCGAAGTTCAGTCCGGCGACGCCCATCTTGTAGATGTACGTGCCGAGGAGGTCGTAGCTGGTGGTCTTCGAACCGGCATCCTGCAGCATCGTGATCTGCGTGAAGACGCGGAGGTCCCAGATGAGGTTCAGGAGAAGGACGATCATGATGACCGGGCGGATGATCGGCAGCACGATGTAACGCATGCGCTGCCAGCCGCTCGCCCCGTCGAGCTGGCTCGCCTCGACCATCTCAGTCGACACCTGGGTGAGGCCGGCGTAGGCCGAGAAGGCCACGAACGGCACCGACATCCACGTGACGATGATCGACGCCACGAGGAAGAAGACGAACGGGTCTCCGCCGATCCAGTTGTACTGGTTCATGTCGACGCCCGGGATGAGGTCGAGCAGATAGTTGACGACGCCGCGGCGGCGGTCGAACAGCCAGATCCACACCGTCATGGCGGCGACGACGGGCATCGCCCAGGCCAGCAGGAGGGCGATCTGCAGCGTGATGCGCACCCACCCGAAGACACGGGTCATGAGCAGCGCCAGCGCCATGCCGATAACGACGGTGATGAATGCGGTGACGATGCAGAAGATCACCGACCGGAGCGCCACTTCCCAGAAGGTGGGGCTCGTCGCTACCGCGATGTAGTTCTCAAGCCCGACGAACTCGGGCGGCTTGCCGCCGAGCTGCTGGAGGGCGCCGTACTTCTGGAAGGACGTGATGACCTGCCATACGACCGGATAGCCCATGCCGAAGAGCAGGATGGCGATCGCGGGGATCAGCAGGAAGTAGGGAACGGGCGAGCGGCGACGGCTGCCGACGGACTCGTCGGCACGTCGGTCGTGCTCGATGGTGGTGGGGGCAGGAACAGCCATGCCCGCCTCCTTCGGGGGGTCTCGCAGGGGACCGGGGTCG
>NZ_JBQCIP010000271.1:0-2941 GCF_051953575.1 Microbacterium sp. | reverse complement strand
GCTCCCGTCGCCGTTGCCGGCGCCGGTGGCGCGGGTGCCGCGGCCGAGGTCGAGGAGGAGAAGGACTCGTTCGACGTCATCCTCGAGGCTGCCGGCGACAAGAAGATCCAGGTCATCAAGACGGTCCGCGAGCTCACCTCGCTGGGCCTCGGCGAGGCCAAGGCGCTCGTTGACGGCGCTCCGAGCCCCGTCCTCGAGGGCGCGAACAAGGAGACGGCCGACAAGGCCAAGGCCGCCCTCGAAGAGGCCGGCGCGACGGTTACCCTCAAGTAATCTCGTTCCCTTCACGAAAGCCCCGGGTGTTCGCACCCGGGGCTTTCGTCGTGCGGGCGAGCGTGTCAGGGACCGACGCCGATGATCGCGGACGCATCGTCGTCGACCGGAGCCGTGGAGTTGCGCACGACGAGGGGCGACGGCTCGTACAGGCGGTGCGTGGGGACGCCGGGCTCGTCGATCTGGCGCAGCAGCAGCTCCGCTGCCGCGCGCCCCTGCTGGTGCGGGCGCTGCTGCAGGGTCGTGAGCGAGAACATGTCGGCGTAGGCGTGGTCGTCGATGCCGACGACGCTGAGACGCTCGGGCACGCGGATGCCGAGTCGCCGGGCTGCGATGATCGCGCCCACGGCCACCTCGTCGCACACCCCGACGATCGCCGTCGGGCGCGTGCGGCGGTCGCCGAGCAGGTCGACGGCGGCGCCGTAACCTCCCGGCATCGCGACCTCGGACTGGACGTGGCGAGCGGATGCCGCCAGCCCGGCGTCGTGCATCGCCGACAGGTAGCCGTCGAGCCGGCGGCCGTCGCCGAAGCTCGTGCGCCGACCGTCGGGGTCGCCGCCGAGGAACACGATGTCGTGGTGACCGAGCCCGATCAGATGGTCGGTGGCGATGCGTGCCGCGGCCTCGTCGTCGATCGAGACGGCATTGGTGCCGACGTCGTACCCGCCGACGCTCACGACCGGTTTGCCGAACGCCACCAGGCGCTCCAGTTCGTGGGCGTTCGGCTCGATGCCGATCGCGATGAGCCCGTCGAACCTCTTGCGCGCGAGGAAGTGCTCGAACATCTCGCGGCGCGCCGCGGACTCGGGCGGGGCGCCGTACAGGGCGAGGTCGTACTTGCGCTCGAGCAGCGCGTCCTGGACGCCCTCCAGCACCTGTGCGAAGAACCATCGGTCGAGCGTGGGCATGACGACGCCGATCGTCTGGGTGCGGCCCGTCACGAGGCTAACCGCGCTCGTGGTGGGGACGTAGCCGAGGGCGGCGGCGGCATCCCTCACCCGCTCGCGCGTCGCCTGCGAGACGTACCCGCCGCCCGTCAGCGCGCGCGACGCGGTCGACTTCGACACGCCCGCTGCCCGCGCCACTTCGGCGATGCCCGCCATCGGGTCCTCCTCGCACTCCGACGACCGCCGTGTCGCCGAAAACTGGAACCGGTTCCAGCGTTCATCATGCCCTGATCGCCTGCGGCCCGCCACCCGGAGCGCCCTGTTTACCGACTTGTGATCCGCGGTCATTGTGCGGCTGTGCGGCATCCCCTAGCGTGAGCATGGAATCGGTTCCCGATCTCTCACGGGCGGGGGCACTGAGGTGAGCCCCGCGTACTCAAGGAGGAGGCAGCGAACATGACTGCACTGCGATCACGTCGTCGGCACGGCTACGTCGCGCTGGGGCTCACGGCCATCGCGGCTGTGACCCTCGCGGGCTGTGCGGAGGGCGGTGACAGCGGCGACTCTGGCGACAGCAAGACGGTCCAGATCTCCGGCGGCATCACCGGCTCCGAAGCCGACAACCTGCAGAAGTCGTTCGATCAGTTCACGAAAGACACCGGCATCAAGGTGGTCTACACGGGCGACAAGGGCTTCGAGGGCAACATCGTGACGAAGGTCGCGGGAGGCTCCGCGCCCGACATCGCCATCGTCCCGCAGCCGGGCCTGCTCGCCTCGCTCGTCGGCACCGGCGAGGTCAAGGAGGGCACCAAGGAGGTCTCCGACAACGTCGACAAGTACTGGGCCCCGGCCTGGAAGGACTACGGCAGCGTCGACGGCACGTTCTACGCCGCCCCGATGCTCGCCAACGTCAAGGGCTACGTCTACTACTCGCCCAAGAGCTTCCAGGAGTGGGGCGTCGAGGTTCCCAAGACGTGGGACGACCTGCTGACGCTCACCAAGACGATCCAGGAGAAGACGGGCACCGCACCGTGGTGCGCCGGCTTCTCGTCGGGCGACGCGTCGGGCTGGCCCGGCACCGACTGGGTCGAGGACCTGGTCCTCCGCCAGGCGGGCGCCGACGTCTACGACAGCTGGGCCGCGGGCGACACCCCGTTCACCGACCCCGACATCGAGGCCGCGTTCGACTCGGTCGGCGAGATCCTGCTCGACCCGAACTACGTCAACGCCGGCTTCGGCGACGTCAAGAGCATCAACTCGACGGCGTTCGGCGACGTCGCGGCCAAGATCGCGGACGGCTCGTGCGCGCTGACCCACCAGGCGTCGTTCCTGACGGCAAACCTGCTGACGGTCAAGACCGCCGACGGCGCGGAGCCGAACATCGCCCCGGACGGCGACGTGTACGCGTTCGTGCTGCCGGGCATCAAGGAGGGCGACCAGTCGGTCGAGGGTGGCGGCGAGTTCGTCACCGCGTTCTCGGACGACAAGAACACCCAGAAGGTGCTCGAGTACATGTCGACGCCGGAGTTCGCCGACGCCCGCGTGAAGCTGGGCGGCGCGATCTCGGCCAACACGGGTGCGGACCCGTCGCTGGCGTCCAGCCAGTTCCTGACCGAGGCCATGGAGCTGCTGCAGGACCCGGCCACGACGTTCCGCTTCGACGCGTCCGACCTGATGCCGGCCAGCGTCGGTTCGGGCTCGTTCTGGCGCGGCATGGTCGACTGGATCGACGGAAAGCCGACGCCGCAGGTGCTGACCGACATCCAGGCCGGTTACAAGGA
>NZ_JBQCIP010000270.1:0-8658 GCF_051953575.1 Microbacterium sp. | reverse complement strand
TCCGGCATCCCGGGCGTCCTTGGCGAAGCCCTGCGCGACCGCGCGCGTCCAGGCCTCGGTCGCGGCCTTGACGGCGGCGTAGTTGGCGCCGCCGGCGAGCGGGCGGGCGACGGCGGTCGATGAGACGACGGCCAGGCGGGCCGCTTCGGCGGCCCGCAGATCGGCGTCGAAGGCGCGGCTCACGTGCCGCAGCGCGGTGAACGACGACTCCAGGAAGCGGTAGTCGGCGTCGGTCTGACCGGCGAGGCCCCCGCCGCCGCGCCAGCCGCCGACGAGGTGCAGCACGCCGTCCACGGGACCCTCGGAGGCATGCACGCGCTCCGCGAGCGCGACGACTGCGCCCTCGTCGGTCAGGTCGCACACCTCGGTGTGCAGATCGGGCACCGCGACGACACGCGCGCCCGCCCCACGCAGGCTGCGCGCCGCCGCCAGGCCGCTCGCACTCGTCGCCCCCGCGACGAGCACGAGCCGACCGGCTACCGCGGGATCAGGAGTCGGCACCCGTGATCCCGGCGGTGGACTCGATGACGGGCTTCATCTTCTTGTCGAGGGCCTCGAAGAACATCGACAGCGGGAACTCGTCGTCCAGGACGGCATCCGTGTACCCCTTGGGGGCGCCCGCGAGGATCTCGTCGGGCAGACCGCGCGCCCACGCCGACGCCGGGTGGGGTGTCAGCGTGCCGCGCACGAGGTCGTACGCCGCGAGCCAGTGCGCCGTCTTGGGGCGGTCGATCGAGCGCCAGTAGAGCTCGTCGATCGCGTCACCCAGGGCGACGACCGCCGCGGGAACGTCGTCCCAGTCGAAGGCGAGGGCGGTGTCGGTCCAGTGCAGCACGTCGCGCTGGTGCAGCCACGCGAACAGCAGCTGCCCGCCGAGCCCGTCGTAGTTGCGCACGCGGGTGCCCGTGATCGAGAACCGGAAGATGCGGTCGAAGATGACGGCGTACTGCACGAGCTTGGCGTGCTCGAGCATCTCGGCCTCGGCGGCATCCAGCTGCTCTCCCGCTTCGACGCGCGCCGTGAGGCGCTTCTCGATCGCCACGCACTCGCGGAACGCGGTGAGGTCGCAGCGCAGCTCTTCGAGCGAGTACAGGAAGTACGGCATCCGCTGCTTGATCATGAACGGGTCGAACGGCAGGTCGCCGCGCATGTGGGTGCGGTCGTGGATGATGTCCCACATCACGAACGTCTTCTCGGTGAGCTGCTGGTCGTCGAGCATGCGCGCGGCGTCCTCGGGCAGGTCGAGCTTGGTGATCTCGGCGGCGGCGCGCACGACGCGGCGGTAGCGGGCCGCCTCCCGGTCCTGGAAGATCGCGCCCCACGTGAACGTCGGGATCTCGCGCATCGCGACGGTCTCAGGGAAGAGCACGGCCGAGTTGGTGTCGTAGCCCGGCGTGAAGTCCACGAAGCGCAGCGACACGAACAGCTTGTTGCCGTAGTCGCCTGCCTCGAGCTGGGCGATGAACTCCGGCCAGATGACCTCGACGAGCACGGCCTCGACGTGACGATCGCTCGACCCGTTCTGCGTGTACATCGGGAACACGACGAGGTGACGGATGCCGTCGACCCGGTGCTGCTGCGGCTGGAAGGCGCCCAGCGAGTCCAGGAAGTCCGGGATGCCGAAGCCTTCGGCCGCCCAGCGCTCGAAGTCGCGCGCCGAGGCGGCGAGGTACTCGGCGTCGTGTGGGAACGCGGGAGCCAGGGCGCGGATGCCGGCCACGATCTCGGCGACGTGGGCCTGCGCGTCGGCGTGGGCGGCAGCATCCGGGATCGAGCCGTCCTTGATCTGGAGGCCCTGGATCGCGCCGGCGGCGGCCTTGAGACGCAGCCAGGCGTCGCTCGTCTCGGCGCGCGCAGCATCCTCGACGACCTCGGGTTCGCCGACGATCGCCTTCGCGGTGTGAAGGGCGGTGCTGGACATGTGAACCTCCGATCCGTCGATGACAGGAAATATTCCGGTGAGATCCGGCTGTGATTGATATTCTTCCACGTGTGGAAGACGCTGTCGACTTGAGGATCATCGAAGAGGTCTCGCGCGACGGCCGCGCGACGCTCGCGCAGCTGTCCGAGAAGGCGGGACTCTCGGTCTCGGCCGTCCAGGCTCGCCTGAAGCGCCTGGAGAGCAGCGGCGTCATCGCCGGATACCGCGCCGTCGTCGACGCCGAGGCCGTCGGCAAGCCGCTGGCCGCGTTCGTCGAGATCACGCCGCTCGACCCCGCCCAGCCCGACAACGCGCCCGAGCTGCTGGAGCACCTGACCGAGATCGAGGCGTGCCACTCCATCGCCGGCGATGCGAGCTACATGCTGTTCGTCCGGGTCGCCACGCCTCGGCACCTCGAGAGCCTGATCCGCGACATCCGGGCGGCCGCATCGGTCAACACGCGGACCACCGTGGTGCTGCAGACCTTCTACGAGAACCGGCCGCTGCTGCCGGCGTGACCCTGTCCCGTCCGACCCGGTTGCAGGCGGCGGGGCGCGACGCAAGACCCCGTCCCGCGCGCTCGTTGTCGCTAGCGTCGGGCGCATGGACCCCGAGACCACGCCGCACGCGTCCGGCAGCGGACTGTTCCTCGTGCGCAACAGCCGGTCGGGCACCGCGGTGATCCGCTCCGACCCCGCGCCGACCTTCGCCGAGCGCCTGCCCGAGGCCGTCGTGCACGAACTCGCGGAGGACGAGGACCTCGACGAGGCGGTCGCCGCCGCGATGCAGGGGGATCCCGCACCGCAGGTGCTGGGGATCTACGGCGGCGACGGCTCGGTGTCGCGCATGGCCCACCTCGCCCGCCGCAACGACCGCCCGATGCTGGCGCTGCCGGGCGGCACGTTCAACCACTTCGTGCGCGCCCTGGGCCTCGACAGCATCGAGACGGCGATCGACGCGTACGACGCGGGATCGACCGTCGAGGTCGGGGTCGCCGAGGCGGCGGCGGACGACGACGCGCCGATCACCGTCCTGAACGTGGTGTCGGTGGGCGCCTACCCCGAGCTCATCGAGGAGCGCGAGCGGCGCACGAGCCTCGGCAAGTGGATCGGCGGCGTCGTGGCGACCGCGGGTGCGCTGCGTCGCGCCGAACCGCTGACGATCGTCCGCGCGGGGCGTCGGGCGCGCGTGTGGTCGGTCTTCGTGAGCGTCGGCCGCAACGACCCCGAACGCGTCGCCACCATGCAGCGTCAGGAGGCCGAGGCCGGCGTGCTCGACATCCGCATCCACCACGCCCGCGGTTCGAAGGTGCGCGCGCTCGCCTCGTTGGCGTTCGGCGAGCGGAGCGCCGCCGTCCTGCGCGCGCTGCGGCTGTACCCGCGCGACGAGGACGTCGAGCGCCTCGTGCTGCGCGAGTTCGAGATCACGGTGAGGCCCGAGCCGGGGCATCCGTCCGTGTTCGTCCACGACGGCGAGCTCGAGGAGCGCGACCCGGGCGGGTTCCGGCTGCGCTGCGTCGCCCGGCCCCACGCTCTCACCGTCTTCGCACCCCCGGCCGCCGACTGACGCCGACGTCCGGGGACCACGCGGCTCAGTCGTGCTGGGGGAAGCCGAGGTTGATGCCGCCGTGCGACGGGTCGAGCCAGCGCGAGGTCACGGCCTTCTCAGCCGTGAAGAAGTCGAACCCGTGCGGGCCGTACGCCTTGGCGTCGCCGAAGAGGGATGCCTTCCAGCCGCCGAACGAGTGATACGCCACGGGCACCGGGATCGGCACGTTGATGCCGATCATGCCGACCGTCGCCTCCCGCTGGAAGCGCCGGGCGGCGCCGCCGTCGTTGGTGAAGATCGCGGTGCCGTTGCCGTAGCGGCTGGCGTTGATGATCCCGAGGCCCTCTTCGTACCCCGACACGCGCACGACCGACAGCACCGGGCCGAAGATCTCGTCGCCGTACACCGAGGAGGACGTCGGAACGTTGTCGATGAGGGTGGGTCCGAGCCAGAAGCCGTTGGCGTCGCCGTCGACCTCGATGCCCCGGCCGTCGACCACGACCGCCGCGCCGTCGGTCGACGCGACGTCGATGTACGAGGCGACCTTGTCGCGGTGCTGGCCGGTGATGAGCGGGCCCATGTCGGTGCCGCGCCGGCCGTCGCCGACCTTCAGCCCGCCCATGCGCTCGGCGACCTTGGCGACGAACGCGTCGGCGACCGAGTCCACCGCGAGCACGACCGAGATCGCCATGCAGCGCTCGCCGGCCGATCCGAATCCCGCGTTCACGGCCGCGTCCGCGGCGAGGTCGAGGTCGGCGTCCGGCAGCACGAGCATGTGGTTCTTCGCACCGCCGAGCGCCTGCACCCGCTTGCCCGCGCTCGTCGCCTTCTCGTACACGTACTTCGCGATCGGGGTCGATCCGACGAACGAGATGGCCCGCACGTCGGGGTGGTCCAGGAGCGCATCGACCGCCTCTTTGTCGCCGTGCACGACGTTGAAGACGCCGTCGGGCAGCCCCGCCTCGGTGAGGAGCCCCGCGAGCCAGTTCGCCGCGGTGGGGTCCTTCTCGGACGGCTTCAGCACGACCGCGTTGCCGGCGGCGAGGGCGATGGAGAAGAACCACAGCGGAACCATCGCCGGGAAGTTGAACGGGCTGATGATGCCGACGACGCCGAGCGGCTGGCGCAGCGTGTAGACGTCGATGCCGGTCGAGACGTTCTCGGAGTACGCGCCCTTGGTGAGGTGCCCGACACCGCACGCGAACTCGACGACCTCCATCCCGCGGGCGATCTCGCCGCGGGCGTCCGAGAGCACCTTGCCGTGCTCGGAGGTGAGGATCTCGGCCAGCTCCTCCTTGCGCTCGTTGAGCAGCTCACGGAACGCGAACAGCACCGCCTGGCGCTTGGCGATCGAGGCGTCGCGCCACTGCTCCCACGCGGCGGAGGCCGCCCCGACGACCGCGTCGACGTCGTCGCGGGAGGCGAAGCGCACGTGCTTCTGCACCGTTCCCAGCGCGGGGTCGTACACGTCGCCGGAGCGATCGGATGCCCCTGCCCACGGCGCGCCGTTCACCCAGTGGTCCAGCACCGCGGTGTCGGTGCGCGAAATCGTGTCAGTCATCGTGTTCCTCCTTTGGAACCGCCCTCGTGAGGCGGGATGCACGCGTCAGCACTTCGACGGGCTCAGTGACCGTCGCCTTCGACGCTCGTCAAGGCTTCATCGTAGATCGCCATCGCCTGCTCCACCTCCGCGTCGGTGACGACGCAGGGCGGGACGACGTGGATGCGGTTGTCGGCCGTGAACGGCAGCAGGCCCCGCGTGACGAGCTCCTTCTTCAGCCGGCCGATCACGTCGGCGCCGACCGGCTCGCGCGTCTTGCGGTCGGCGACGAGTTCGAGCGCCCAGAAGACCCCCTCGCCCCGCACCTCGCCGATGAGGGGGTGGTTCTCTGCGAGCGCCCGCAGACCGGGGCCGATGGCATCCGCTCCGACACGCCGGGCGTTCTCGACGATGCCCTCGTTCTGCATCGCGTCGAGAGCGGCGACGATGGATGCCGCAGCCAGCGGATGACCGGAGTACGTGAGCCCGCCCGGGAACACGCGGTCGTCGAAGGTGGCCGCGATCGGCGCCGAGATGATCACACCGCCGACGGGCACGTACCCGGAGTTCACGCCCTTCGCGAACGTGATGAGGTCGGGCACCACGTCGTGCCCGTCGAACGCGAACCAGCGCCCGGTGCGGCCGAAGCCCGCCATCACCTCGTCGAGGATCAGCAGGAGGCCGTACTTGTCGGCGAGGGCTCGCACGCCGGCGAGGTACCCGGGCGGCGGGATCAGGATGCCGGCGGTGCCCGGGATCGACTCCAGCAGCAGCGCCGCGATCGTCGACGGCCCCTCGGACTGGATGACGCGCTCGAGGTGGTGCAGGGCGCGGGCGCACTCCTCTTCGGGCGTCGTCGCCCAGAACTCGGTGCGGTACAGGTACGGGCCGAAGAAGTGGACGTGCCCACGCGCGTACTGGTTCGGCATCCGCCGCCAGTCGCCGGTGGCTACGATGGCCGCCCCGGTGTTGCCGTGGTAGGAGCGGTACGTCGACAGGATCGTGTCGCGGCCGGTGTGCAGCCTCGCCATCCGGATCGCGTTCTCGATCGCGTCGGCGCCGCCGTTGGTGAAGAAGACCTTCGTGAAGCCGTCCGGCGCGTGCGACAGGATCCGCGCGGCGGCCTGGCCGCGGGTGAGGTTCGCGGTCGCGGGTCCGATGGTCGCGAGCTCGGCCGCCTGCGCGCGGATCGCCTCGACGACGGCGGGATGCTGGTGCCCGATGTTGACGTTGACGAGCTGGCTGGAGAAGTCGAGCATGCGCTGGCCGGCGTGGTCCCACACCACGGTGCCCGCTCCGCCGGCGATGACAGGCAGGTCCAGTCCTGCCTGTGCCGACCAGGAGTGGAACACGTGCTCGCGATCGAGCTGCTTCGCGAGGGCGTCGAGGTCTTCTGTCATGTCGCAACGTTCCCTGTTCTGCGCCGTCGGGTCAAGGGTGCTCCGCCCCGGAAGAGGACGGAGCACCCGCGACTCCTACTGGCCGCCCTCCGTCAGGACGACGTCGATCGGCGTGTACTCGCCGCTGACCTCGACCCCTTCGTCCTTGAGCTCGTCGAGCGCCTTCTGGATGTACTCGTTCGAGTACGCGCTGTCGGCTGGCTCGGTGGTGATGAGCTCGAGGTCGTCCTGGTTCTTGGCCGACAGGGCGCCCTTGACGGTCTTGTCCCATGCGGCCTTGTCGACGAGGCCGAAGTCGGCGCCGGTCCAGATGAGCTTGTTGACCTCGTTCATCATCCACTGCTGGTGCACCGGGCCGACCGGGAAGGCGGCTTCGGCGGTCGAGGCGATGTCGTAGACGATCGACGCCGACTCCTCGGCGTTGTCGCGCGCGTAGACCCAGCCCTTCGTGATCGCCTTGAGGAACCGGACGGCCGCGTCGGCGTACGCCGGGTCGTCCTTCAGGCGCTGCGTGTCGGCCCACACCGCGTCCTGCAGCATGGCGCCCTCGGTGTCTTCGTACGAGACGACGTCGAAGTCCTCCGGCTGGTAGAGCTGACCGGTGTCGGGGTTCTTCACCTCGAGGATCTGCGCCCACTCGTTGTACGTCATGGCCTGGGCGGCATCGACGTCGTGGTCGAGCAGGGCGTTCATCGAGAAGTCCTGCGTCGTGATCGAGACCGTCGTGGAGTCGAGCTTCTCCGCCGCCATCGCGGCGAAGATCTCCCACTCGTTGCCGAAGCCCCACGAGCCGATGCGCTTGCCCTCGAAGTCGGCGACCGACGTGATGCCGTCACCCTTCCACGACACCTGCAGCGTGCCCGACTTCTGGAACACCTGCGCGATGTCGGTCAGCTCGACGCCGGTCGCCTCGAGCGTCCCCAGCACTTTGGGCACCCAGGCGATCGCGAAGTCGACGTCGCCGTCGACGAGGGCGTCCTGCGGCACGATGTCGCCGCCCGAGGGGATGATCTCGACGTCGTCGAAGCCCTCCTCTTTGAAGAAGCCCTTCTCCTGCGCGACGTAATATCCGGCGAACTGGGCCTGCGGCAGCCACTGGAGCTGCAGCTTGATCGAGGTGAGGGGCTCGAAGTCGTCGCCGCCCCCGGTGCTGGAGGTGTCGGGCGATCCGGCACAAGCGGCGAGGGCGAGGGCCGCGACGGTGAAGACGGATGCCGCCGCCAGACCTCGACGAAGGCCCGGGCGGAGCGGATGCTGCTGTGTCATTGCGTTCCTTTCGTTGGTGCTGCTTCTCGGGTGCGAGCCTGATGAGAGCGGGTCAGCCCTGCGATCGTCGGGTGGCCAGGCGCTCCAGCAGCGAGGTCACGAGGTAGAACACCAGGCCGATGACGATGCCGCCGAGCACGTAGGCCCACGCGAGCGCCGCCCGGCCGGACTTGGCGTACGTGGCGATCGCGGTGCCGATGCCGTCGGCCGGACCGCCGAAGTACTCGGCGACGAGCGCCGCGATGACGGCCAGCGAACTCGCGATGCGCAGGCCCGTCAGCAGATAGGGGAGCGCCGTCGGCAGCGTCAGGAAACGGAAGGTCTGCCACCCCGAGGCAGCCGACGCACGCAGCAGGTCGCGGTGGACCGGCCGCGTCTGACGCAGGCCGCGCAGCACGTTCACGAAGACCGGGATGAACGCCGCGATGGTCGCCACCGCCTGCCGCCCGAACTGGCTCGACGCGCCGAACATCGTGTTGAGGATCGGCGTGATCGCGACGATCGGGATGACGGCGAGGGCGGCGACCAGCGGGGCGAGCATGCCGTCGATCGGCCGCACGGCGGCCGCGAGTCCGGCGAACAGCATGGCCAGGAGCGAGCCGACCACGAGGCCGATGAGGGCGTTGGTGGCCGTGATCGCCATGTCCTGCGCGATGATCGGCCAGCGTCTGACGAACTCCTCGAGGATCGCGAACGGGCTCGGCAGCATGCGCGGCGCGGTGCCCAGCACATCGACCCAGAACCACCACAGGACGACGATGATGGCGCCGACGACGACCGGCGCGACCCACCGCAGCCACCCGGGCAGGCGGCGCTCGCCGAGAGCGGCCGCACCACGGTCAGCGGACCGGCCCGGGCCCGGGAGCGTTGCGGTCGCGCTGTCGGTCATGACTCGCTCGCCCTCGTGACCGGAGCACCGTGCAGGGCCTCGCGCACGGCGGTGACGCGGTCGAAGAACTCGGGGGACTCGCGCAGCGCCTCGG
>NZ_JBQCIP010000269.1:0-4969 GCF_051953575.1 Microbacterium sp. | reverse complement strand
GTGTCGGCGGCCAGGATGATGTCGCACATCATGGCGAGCTCGCACCCGCCGCCCAGCGCGTAGCCGGCGACGGCCGCGATCACGGGGGTGCGCACCGCGGCGAATTGCGTCCAGCCGCCGAAGTGGTCCCCCTGCAGCATGTCGAGCCCGGACTTGGACTCCATCTCTTTGATGTCGGCACCCGCGGCGAACGCGCGCTCCGACCCGGTGACGACGATCGCGCCGATCGCGTCGTCGGCATCGAACGCGGATGCCGCGGCCACCACCTCGCGGCAGACCTGCGTGTTGAGGGCGTTGAGCGCCTCGGGGCGGTTGAGCGTGATCCAGCCGACACGTCCGCGCGTGTCGACCAGGATCGTTCCGTAGTCGGTCATCTTCGTCCTCCTGGGTCAGTTTTCCACATGGGGAATGGTCCCCATGTGGGGGGTGGGGGTCGGTTGGTTAGCCTGCCTGTGGGCCTGATCGGGTCCGTGGGTTTTTGACAGAGGGACGGATCATGGCTGATTTCAAGGCTTCTTACGGCGAGATGGAGTCGATGGCGGGCAAGCTCGAATCGGGTCGTGAAGAGATCGGCGACGTGCTGCGCCGCCTGAAGAGCGACGTGGACCGGCTGCTGGGCGATGACTTCAAGACGCAGCACGCGTCGGGCAAGTTCGGTGAGGGCTACAACGAGCTGACCACGGGTCTGGAGAAGGCCATCGAGGGCATCTCCGACATGGGTGAGTCGCTGCGCAAGATGATGCAGGCGATCAAGGACACCGACCAGGCTCTCGCCGGCAACTGACGGGTTCTCGAAGGGGATGTCGGCGGCTTCGGCCGCCGGCATCCCCTTCGCCGTTCTCACGCGCTGTCCGCGCGGATCGTGTTGATGATGCCTGAGAAGTCCTGGCCCGCCCCGTCGCCCGCCGCGAAGTCGCGGTAGATCTCGCGGGCGAGCATGCCCATGCGCGCCTCGACCCCGGTCGCCGAGATGGCGTGCTCGGCGAGGCCGAGGTCCTTGTTCATCAGCGCACCCGCGAACCCGGGCTGGTAGTCGCGGTTGGCGGGACTCGCCGGCACCGGCCCCGGGACCGGGCAGTTCGTGGTGAGCGCCCAGCACTGGCCCGACGCGTTCGAGGCGACGTCGAAGAGCGCCTGGTGAGACAGTCCGAGCCGCTCCCCCAGCACGAACGCCTCGGCGACCGCGATCTGCGAGACCGCCAGGATCATGTTGTTGCAGACCTTCGCCGCCTGCCCGAGCCCGGCGCCGCCGCAGTGCACCACGCGACGGCCCATCGCCTCGAGGAGCGGCTGTGCGGCGGCGAAGTCCTCGTCCGTCCCACCCACCATGAACGCGAGCGTCGCATTCTCGGCGCCGACGACCCCACCCGACACCGGAGCGTCCAGCGACCGGTGCCCTGCGGCCTCGGCGAGCGCGTGCGCGGCACGGGCCTCGTCGACGGCGATGGTCGAGCAGTCGATGAACAGGGCGCCGGATGCCGCCACGTCGAGCAGTCCGGCTGCGCCGCCGGTGCCGCGATAGGCGTCGAGCACCTGCGCGCCGGTCTGGAACATCGTGATGACGACGTCGGCGGACGTGGCGGCATCCACCCCCGATCCCGCGGTCGCGAGCCCGGCCTCGCTCGCGGCGGCGACGGCGGCGGGCGCGACGTCGAAGCCGACGACATCGTGGCCCGAGGCGGCGAGGTTCTTCGCCATGGGCAGGCCCATGTGGCCGAGCCCGAGGAATGCGATCTTCATGTCGACCTTCTTGTCGCTTCGGCGCGGAGGCGCGTCAGCCGCCGAGCAGCTGGCGGCCGATGATCACGCGCATGATCTCGTTGGTGCCCTCGAGGATCTGGTGCACGCGCAGGTCGCGCACCACCTTCTCGATGCCGTAGTCGTGAAGATAGCCGTAGCCGCCGTGCAGCTGCAGCGCCTGGTTCGCGACGGTGAAGCCCGCATCGGTCGCGAACCGCTTGGCCATCGCGCACTGCATCGATGCGTTGGGGCTCTTGGCGTCGAGCGCGGCCGCGGCGTCGCGCACGAGGGCGCGGGCCGCCCGCAGCTCGGTCGCCATGTCGGCCAGCGCGAACACGACCGCCTGCTTCTCTGCCAGCGGCTCGCCGAACGTGAAGCGCTCGTGCACATAGGTCGTCGCGCGGTCGAGCGCCCACTGCGCGCCGCCGAGCGAGCACGCCGCGATGTTGATGCGGCCGCCGTCGAGCGCCGACATCGCGATCTTGAATCCCTGCCCGAGCGCGCCGAGGATGCTCGACGCGGGCACGCGCACCTCGTCGAGGATGACCTGCCGGGTGGGCTGGGCGTTCCAGCCCATCTTGTGCTCGAGGGCGCCGAACGACAGGCCCTCGGCATCGGCCGGCACGAGGAAGGCGGTGATGCCCCGTGCCCCGGCGTCGGCGTCGGTGCGGGCCATCACGATGTAGACGGCCGCCTCGCCGCCGCCCGAGATGAACTGCTTGACGCCGGTCAGGACGTAGTCCTCGCCCGAGCGGACGGCGCTGGTGGCGATCGCCGCGGCGTCCGACCCGGCGCCCGGCTCGGTCAGGCAGTAGCTGCCGAAGCCCGACATCGAGGTGAGCTGCGGAAGCCACTGCCCGCGCTGCGCCTCGTCGCCGTAGGTGTCGATCATCCACGCCACCATGTTGTGGATCGAGATGTACGCGGCGATCGCGGGATCGCCCTGCGCGAGCTCTTCGAAGATCGCGGCGGCGTCCGAGCGCGACAATCCGGTGCCGCCGAAGTCCTCGCGCACGTAGATGCCGCCCAGCCCGAGGTCGCCGGCGCGGTTCAGCGTCTCGCGGGGGAAGTGCGACGCGGCATCCCACTCGAGCGCGTGCGGCGCGAGCTCGTGCTGTGCGAACTCGCGCACGGCGTCGAGGATCGCGGCGCGCTCCTCCGCGGTGAGGGTCGGCGCCGCAGTCTCTGGGGCCGGCGTCGTCTGGCTGAGGGGGGCGATCGTGGTCACCATTGCTCCTTCTCGGATCGGGAGGCGCCTTGTGGGGGCATCCTGATCAACGCGATCGTGCCGTCGTTGGCACAGTGGTGATTTTACATGGACGTCCTTGTATCTGCTCGGAATTCCTGAGAACGGGGGATGCCGCATCCGTTCGCCGCCCGTTCACCCGGGCGACACCGGGCGCCGATAGTCACGTGATGCGCCCTTCGCGCACGCCACCCCCTCTGCACATCCGACTCCGACAAGGAACCCGATGCCTTCTCGCGCCACACGCCGCGCCGGCGCCGTCGCCGTCACCGCGGTCGCCGCCTGCACCCTCGCCCTGAGCCCCATCGCCGCTCAGGCGGCCATCGTGCCCGACCCCGTCTCGTACTCCGTCGACGACGCCGCGATCTCGCTCGCGCCCGTCGGCACCTTCGAGACGGGCGCCTTCGACCAGTCCGCGTCCGAGATCGTGGCCGCCTACGGCGACCGCCTGTTCGTCGTCAACGCACTGGCGGGCTCGGTGAGCGTCCTCGACTACGCCGACCCGTCGGACATCGTCAAGGAGTTCGCGCTCGCCTCGTCGGGAGTGGCGAATTCGGTCGCCGTCCGCTCCGACGGCCTGGGCGTCGTCGCGTTCGAGTCGACGACCAAGACCGATGCCGGCCACCTGCTGTTCTTCGACGCGCGCGCGAAGGATGCCGCCACCGCCGTGCTCGGCACGGTCCAGGTCGGCGCGCTCCCCGACATGGTGACGATCGTCCCCGACGGCAAGTACGCCGTCGTCGCGAACGAGGGCGAGCCCGCCGACGACTTCTCGAGCGACCCCGAGGGCACGGTCAGCGTCGTGAAGCTGCCCAACAAGGTCGCTGCGGCGTCGCAGAAGGACGTCAAGACCGCCGACTTCCACGCGTACGAAGCCGGGGGAGGCAAGACTCTGCCCTCCGGCGTGCGTCTCTTCGGGCCGACCCCGCACGGCGACGACCACCCGGTGAGCCGCAACCTCGAGCCCGAGTACATCGCCGTCGACGGGAACAACGCCTACGTGTCGCTGCAAGAGGCGAACGCGATCGCCGTCGTGCAGATCCCGAGCGCCCGGGTGACCGGCATCCTGCCGCTCGGCACGAAGGACTTCGGCCTCGCGCAGAACGCGCTCGACCCGAGCGACAAGGACAAGGCGTTCTCGCTGCGCACCTATCCGGGCCTGAAGGGCATGTACATGCCCGACGGGATCCAGTCCTACTCCGCGGGCGGCAAGACCTACCTCGTCACTGCCGACGAGGGCGACGCGCGGGAGTGGGGCGACTACAGCGAGGTCTCGCGCGTGAAGGACCTCGCCAAGGACGGCTACGGTCCGGTATGCGCGTCGAGCCCGCTCTCGTCGTTCCTCGGTGACGCGCAGCTCGGCCGCCTGAACGTCACGATCGAGAACGGCTTCGACGCGGCCGCCGGCTGCTACAGCGAGCTGTACGCGTTCGGCGGACGCTCGTTCTCGATCTGGTGCACCGACGGCACGCTCGTGTTCGACTCGGGCTCGCAGCTCGAGGCGCTCACGGCGGCGGCCGTCCCCGGCTTCGTGAACTCGAACCACACGGCCTCGAACTTCGAGGGCCGCAGCGACGACAAGGGTCCCGAGCCCGAGGGCGTGGCGCTGGGCGAGGTGGACGGCCGGACCTACGCCTTCGTCGGCCTGGAGCGCGTCGGCGGCATCGCGGTGTTCGACATCACGGACCCGGCGGCATCCCGTTTCGTCACCTACGTCAACAACCGGGACTTCTCGGTGTCGGTAGAGGACGGCGGCGCACTCGCCGCCGCCGGAGACCTCGGCCCCGAGGGCATCGCCTTCATCCCGGCGGCGACCTCGGCGACGGGCACGCCTCTCGTCGCCGTCGGCAACGAGGTCTCGGGCACGACGACCCTGTTCGAGATCAGCGCCGTCGTCGGGCGCTGACCCGACCCTCCGGATCCGCGCTATCGGGGGTTTCCCCCCGGCGGGGGGGGGGGAAACACCCCGTCGCGGGGGCGGGG
>NZ_JBQCIP010000268.1:0-5400 GCF_051953575.1 Microbacterium sp. | reverse complement strand
CGACGTCGCCGCGGCGGCGCTCAACAAGAACGGCCTGACCTTCAAGGGCTTCGGCGTGCTGTCGGCCAACTCGACCAGTGCGCTGCTGCTGGACTACAAGTCGCAGCATCCCGACAAGTACTGGGAGCTCATCGAGACGCTGTTCGGCGGCGACCACCCGATCATGACGACCGTCAAGATCGAGATGGGCAACGACCGCAACACCTCGACGGGGCCCAACGCCTCGACCATGCGCACCCGCGACGAGTACCCGAACGTGCTGCGCGAGCCCGGCTTCCAGCTGGCGGCCGACGCGCAGCTGGTCGCGCACGGCGACATCCACCTCAGCCTGCTGCGCTGGAACCGTCCCGCGTGGGTGGCGAACGACGCCGACCAGTACGTCTGGTTCAAGAACACCGTGCTCGCCGCGTACCGCGAGTACGGCGTGATGGTCGACTCGATCAACCCCGACACGAACGAGACCGGCAGCCCGAACATCCAGCTGTACAAGGACTTCGCCGGCTGGGTGAAGAACGACGTCAAGGGCTACGAGGGCGCCGTCGCGGGCGACCCGAACAACGGCTTCGCGTCGCAGCAGGAGGCCGACCTGTTCCACGCGATCCGCACGGTCGCCGCCGACACCGTCGGCACGCCGCCGGTGTCGTTCGGCAACGCGATGACCTCGGCCACGGACCCGTCGCTGCGCGACGCGGTCGACATCGTCGGCTTCCACTACTCCAGCGCGGACGACAGCGCGGGCAACATGAAGAAGATCGCCGAGCAGCTCGATCAGGAGGTGTGGAACTCCGAGGGCCAGTCGACGTTCTCGAGCTCGGCCGACCGCCCCAACAACAACGCGAGCGATGAGCAGGGCGGCAGCGGCACCGAGTTCGGCGGCACGAACAGCGCGCTCGAGATGGGCAACTGGATCACGACCGGCTTCGCCGCCTCGCGTCGCACCCTCAACATCTTCCAGCCCGCGATCGGCTCGTTCTACGACGGGTTCCAGTACTCGTCGAAGGAGCTCGTGAACGCCCGCGACCCGTGGTCGGGCTGGCTGTACTACGACGGCGGACTGGCCGTGCTCGAGCAGTTCACGCAGTTCGCGACGCTCGGGTGGGAGAACGCCGACAACACCGCCGGCATCTGGCGGGCGATCCCGCAGGCCTCCAAGAGCGAGCTGGGCACGGGCAACCCGCCCAGCGGCGCCCGCGCCGGCGGGGCGTCGTACACGACGCTCGCGGCGCCCGACGCGTCGGACTTCTCGACGGTGGTGGTCAACGACTCGAAGTTCGCCAAGACCTATCGGGTCGTCGCGAAAGACCTGAACCTCGGTGCCGACGGGACGGCCGAGGTGTGGCAGACCCGCGCCGCCGACGCCGGGCAGACGTATGACGCGAACTACCTGAAGCCGGTCGCCGAGGTGCAGCCCGCCGCAGACGGCTCGTACACGGTCACGGTGAAGCCCTGGTCGACCGTCACCATCACGACGCTCGACCATGCCACGGCGAAGGCCGACGGCTCGCTCGTCGCCAAGGACGGCTACGGCTCGAGTCTGCCGACGTCGAAGGAGTACACCGACGCCGACGGCGGTCGCGACGTGCTCGACACCGACGCGAGCGGCAACGTCAACGGCGTGACCGACGACGCGTTCCTCTACGCCGACGACTTCGACTACCGCGAAGAGGGCACCATCAAGGGCTACGACCCGCAGACGGGCGCGCTCGTCGACAGCGGCGTCGCGTACCTCGCCGCCCGCGGCGACAAGGCCAAGCCCGCCGGAACGCCCGCGGTCCAGAGCGAGGACAACGGCGCGACGCCGCGCTACACGAACGACACGAACGGCGCCTTCGAGTCCGTGGCGACGCAGGACGCTGCCCACGGGCGCGTGCTGCGCCAGCAGGTCGGACCGGGTATGGCGGGCAGCGCGTGGAACGGCGGCGACCCGAAGGCGACGATCGGCGACGCACGCTGGGCGAACTACACCGTGTCGGCGGACGTGCTGTTCGAGGCGACGGGGTCGCAGTACGCGACGATCGGCGCCCGTGAGCAGGGCGGCACCGCCAACGGCCAGGGCGTCTCGGCCGCCGAGCTCAGGATCGAGCCCACCGGGGCATGGACCTTCCAGCGCTTCGGCGCCACCCTCTCCAGCGGCACCGTCCCGGCCGACGCGGGCTTCAAGACCGGCGCCGGCGTCTGGAACAGCATCGCCGTGAAGGTGGCTGGGTCGGTGTACACGGCCTTCGTCAATGGCGTGCAGGTCGCCACTTACACGGATGCCGCACCCCAGGCGACCGGCCGCATCCAGCTCGGCTCGAGCTTCACCTTCGTGCAGTTCGACAACCTGAAGGTCGAGACCGTCCCCGGCTACACGCCGTACTACGCCGCCATGATCGACGGGATGCACCAGACCAGCTGGGCCGACACCTCGGTGCCCGTGCTGCAGTTCGACGCCAACTGGAGCCACGTCAACGGCCAGGGCATGTTCGAGTGGCAGCGCACGGCATCCAAGAGCACCGCCAAGGGTGCCGCGATGACCTACGCCTTCACCGGCACGGGCCTCGACATCATCGGCACCAACACGGGCGCACCGACGCTCGACGTCGTGGTGGACGGCGTTCCCGTCGTCGCCGGCGCCCCGACCTACAACGCCGGCAGCGAGCGGACCGCGTTCCAGCTTCGAGGTCTCGCGAACAAGCCGCACACGGTCGTGATCAAGACCGCCAACGACAGCTCGATCAACGTCGACGCGGTCGGGGTGGTCACCGCCACGGCGGACCCGGCCAAGGTCGACACCGCGGCGCTCGCCGCTCTCGTCGCGTCCGTCGATGACCTGGCCGAGAGCGAGTACAGCGCAGACACGTGGGCGGTGTTCGCCGCAGTGAAGGCGGACGCCGAGGCGGCGGCATCCGATCCCGTCGCCTACGGGCTGGACGCCGAGGGCGCGACCGCGCTGTCGGCCCGGCTGACGGCGGCCACCGACCGGCTCACCCCGAAGGACGTGAGCCCCGACGTCGTCGACCTGGGCGTGGTGGGCATCACGTCGAAGGCCCGCACGCTGCCGTCGCACCTCGAGCTGAAGGGCGCGGACGAGAAGGTGACGTGGAGCCTCAGCGCGGTGGACGCCGCGAAGACCGCTGCCGAGCTCGGCACGTTCGTCGCGACCGGACGCTCGACCGAGAAGCTCGATTCCGGCCTTTATCAGCGGTTCAGCGCGACCGTGCTGGTCGCGCCGGCCGACCTGGAGTACTTCATCGACTCGGGCTCGTCGGGGGCAGCGGACGGATCCGCGTACGCCGCTGTGCGCACGGTCTTCCCGGGGCTGCGCAACGACGCCGCCGACCAGAAGTGGGACGGCGCCGCGGCGGGTGAGACGTGGGGCTACTCGACGACGGCGACCACGCTCGCGGCGGGGTCGCCCCAGGACTGGGGTTCGTCGTACGTCGGAGCGGACTACAACAAGCCGATCACGTACCACCTCGCCCTGCCGGCCGGTTCGTACAACCTCGTCGGGGTGCAGGCGCCGCGCGCGGGGCTGACGACCAACGTCTATTCGAAGGTGACCGCCGCGGGCGCATCGACGACGAAGACGGCGGTGTCGACCGGGTCGGCCACTCCGGTGGCGCAGACGCTGACGCTCGACCAGGACGCGGTGGTCGACCTGGAGTTCGGCACCAACGGCACGAGCGGCTACAACGCCAGGCTCGCGCTGGTCTACGTGCAGAGCCTGCCGCGCGACCTCGGCGTGCAGGGGGCCCTCGGCGTGGCCGACGAGCTGCCCGGCACGGTCGTGGTGGCCGGGGCCGAGAAGGACGTCGAATGGGATGCCGCCTCGGCCGCGCAGCCGCGCACGGAGTATGCGACGCTCACGCTGACCGGCCGCCTGACCGGCACGGACCAGGCCGTCGTCGCGCGGTACGAGATCGTGCCCCCGGCACTCGTGTACTACATCGACTCGGGCACGAGCGGTGCGGCCTCGCCGCAGTACACGGCGGTGGCGGGGTCGGTGTCCCTCCGCAATGACAAGGTCGATCAGGTGTCGACCGCGGCCGACCAGTGGGGATATGTCGCCGACGGCATGAAGACCAAGAGCGCCACCGACATCAACGACAAGTACTCGACGGGCCTGTACCAGGACACGACGAAGCTGATCTACCGCCTGCCGCTGGACGCCGGAACGTACACGCTGACGGGCGGCTTCACGGAGTGGTGGAACATCAACCGCGCCATGTACCAGACGGTCTCCGTCGCCGGGACGGAGCTCGCGAAGGGCACCGTGCCGCTGTCGGGGACGAGCACGCCGCTCGCCGCCGCGCTGACCTTCACACTCACGGCGCCGGCCACGGTCGACTACGTCGTGACCAACGAGGGCGCGGGCAGCGAGAAGCCGGTGATCTCGTGGCTCGCCGTCGCCGACACCACGAAGGCCGCCGCCCCGCAGAACGTGCAGGCGGCGCTCGCGGGCGACACGTCGATCCGGGTGTCATGGGATGCCTCGTCGCCGGCCGGTCCCGGCTTCACCGGCTACCGCGTCTACGAGGCGGGCGGCACCGAGCCCGTGTGCGAGACGACCAAGACCACGTGCACGATCGCGGCGCTGGAGCTCGGCACGACGCACGCCTACGAGGTCGTCGGGGTGAACGTGCTCGGCGAGGGCGACCGGTCGGCGGCGACCGCGGCGCTGACACTCCCCGAGGTCTCGTCGAACGACGGCGCCAAGACGGCCCCCGGCAAGGGTGTGCTGTCGTCGAACGACGGCTGGGACACCGGGCTCAAGGACGGCACGTTCCAGGCGACGATGGACCTGTGGTGGGGCGAGAACGGCCAGCTGTTCAAGCTCTACCGGGACGGCGAGCTCGTCGCCAAGGTGCCGCTCACGATGATGACCCCCGCCGCGCAGCGCGCGGTCGTCGACATCGCGGGACTCCCGAACGGCACGTACGTCTTCACCGGCGAGCTGGTGAACTCGAAGGGCGCGACGGCCACGCAGCCGCTCACCGTCAAGGTGACCGACGCGTCGCCCGGCAAGCCCGTGCTGTCGGCGCCGAACAAGGACGGCGACGGCTCGTACACCGTGACCGCCGACCTGTGGTGGGGCACCAACGCGACCTCGTACCGCTTCCTCGAGAACGGCGCCGAGGTCGGCTCGGGAACCCTGACGGCAGCGTCCCCGGCCGCGCAGCACGCGTCGCTGCCGGTCTCGGGCAAGGCGAAGGGCACGTACACCTACACGGTCGAGTTCACCAACGCCGCCGGCACGACGGTGAGCGCCCCGCTGAAGGTGACGGTCACGAAGTAGCGGAGCGGGTGGCCGGGGCCCCCCCACACCCCCGGCCCCCGCCGCCCCCCCCCCCGCAAACGGGCGGGCGGGGGGTGTTGGTTCGCCGCTGGGGGGGGGGGGCCCCCCCGCTCCGCCAGGCG
>NZ_JBQCIP010000267.1:0-10954 GCF_051953575.1 Microbacterium sp. | reverse complement strand
CTTCGCGTCGAGCAGCTGGACCGGCCGCTCGGGCTGTGGACGCGGCATCCGCGATTCTCCTGGCAGATCGCCTCGTCGACCAGAGGCGTGGTCCAGCGCGCGTACGAACTGGAGATCCGCAGCGTCCGGACGCCGGAGCAGGTGATGCGGACGGGAAGGATCGAGTCACGCGATTCGGTGCTCGTCGCCTTCGACGGCTTCGAGGCGGACTCGGCCACCGAGTACCGCTGGCGCGTACGGTGCTGGGTGGACGCTGCGGACGAGCCGACAGCCTGGGCCGGATCGACGTTCGAGACGGCACTGCTTCGCGCCGAAGACTGGCGCGCCCGATGGATCCAGCCCCGGCAGACCCCGGTGCGGGCGGACGGCGCGGCGAGCTTCGAGGAGCTCTTCACGCTGCGCATCGACAGCCCGCCGGAGGACCGGCTGCTCCCCGCGCCGTATGTGCGTCAGCGATTCCGACTCGACGGCACCCCGGTGAGGGCACGCCTCGCGGCGACCGCGCACGGCATCTACGAGGCGCAGATCAACGGGGCGCCGGTGTCGGACGAGCTCTTCGCGCCGGGGGTCGAGAGCTACGACATCCACCTGTCGTTCCAGACCTACGACGTGACAGACCACGTCGTCGCGGGCGACAACGTGCTCGGCGTCGTCCTGTCGGACGGCTGGTTCGCCGGCCGCGTCGGCATCCTCGGCTCGAGCCGGGGGTACGGCGACACGCTGAAGGTGCTGTGGCAGCTCGACGTGGACTACGCCGACGGCCGGCGGGCGACGATCGTCTCGGACGGCACCGCCGTGTCTTCGACCGACGGGCCCATCCGCTATGCCGACCTCGCGGTCGGCGAGCGCTACGACGCCCGCATCGCCTGGGACGGCTGGAGCACCGTCGCCTTCGATGACTCCAGGTGGATGCCGGTCGCCGAGGTCGACGTCGACCAGCCTCTCGTGCCGTTCGTGGGCGAACCGGTCCGGCGTGTGGGCGAGGTGCCTGCGACGCAGATCCTGCACACTCCCGCCGGAGACACCGTCGTCGATTTCGGCCAGGTGATCGCCGGGCGGGTGCGGTTCCGGGTTCGGGGCGAGCGAGGCCGGATCGTCCGGCTGGAGCACGCCGAAGTGCGCGATCAGCACGGCGAGTACTTCCAGAACATCGTCGGGCCGAACAAGGATCAGACCGACGTCTACGTCCTCAGCGGGCACCCCGACGGCGAGAGCTGGGAGCCGTCCTTCACCTTCCACGGATTCCGCTACGTGCGCATCACCGGGTTTCCGGAGTCCGTCACGGCCGACGACTTCACCGCCGTCGTCACCTCGTCGGACCTTCCCGTCATCGGACGGTTCGAGACGTCGGACGAGCGGCTGAACAGACTGCACGCCAACGTGCTGTGGAGCCAGCGGGCCAACTTCCTCTCCATCCCGACCGACTGCCCGCAGCGCGAGCGGTACGGCTGGACGGGCGACCTGCAGATCTTCGCCGCCGCGGCGGCCACGAACATGGCGGTCGGTCCCTTTCTGTCGCGGTGGCTCAGGATCGTCCGCGACGATCAGCTGCCCGACGGCCGGATCATGAACATCTCCCCCAGCCCGCCACAGCTGGATCACCTGATGGACGGGCCGGCGCCCAGCTACGACGACCCGATCATGCTGCTCGCCTCATCCGCCGGCTGGGGTGACGTCATCGCGATCGCGCCGCTCGTGCTCTACCAGCACTTCGCCGATCGTCGGGTGCTGGCGGAGAACTACGCCGCGATGCAGGCCTGGGCGCAGTACCAGATCGACAGCGCGTCGTCCGGCCTTCCGCCTCGCCTGACGGGTGCTGTGCTCTCGCCGGAGCAGCGCGGGCGGCAGCGATTCCTGTGGAACAACGAGCCGAACTTCGGCGACTGGCTCGCCCCCAGCACCCTGAAGGGGCCGGAGGCGAGTCAGATGACCGCGCCCCGACGCACGGGCGAAGTGATCGGCTCGCTGTACCACGCCCATCTGATGGATCTGATGGCCGAGATCGCCACCATCCTCGGACACTCTCACGACGCCACGCGATACGCCCTGCGGGCGGCGGGCGCGCGCGAGGCGTTCGCCGCGGAGTACATCGACGCGGACGGGCGCATCCCGGGTGGCCTCCAGGGGCCCTATGTCGTCGCGCTCGCCTTCGGCTTCGTACCCGACGACCGCAAGGCGGATGTCGTCGCCCGGCTCGTCGAACTCATCCACGACGCCGGCGATCACCTCGACACCGGCTTCCTCTCGGTGCCGTTCCTGTTGGACGTCCTGTGGGACAACGGCCATCGCGACCTGGCACGCACCCTCCTGTTCCAAGACACGGCCCCGTCGTGGCTCTACCAGGTGGCGCGGGGCGCCACGACGATGTGGGAGGGGTGGGAGGCCATCGCGCCCGACGGCACGGTGACCGACCTGTCGTTCAACCACTACGCGTTCGGCTGCGTCGACGACTGGCTCTATCGGCGGATCGCGGGCATCCAGCTGGAGGGACCGGGATATCGCGAGTCCCGTATCGAGCCGGATGTCGTCGGCCCGCTCACCCGCGTCTCCGCAGCGGTCCAGACACCCTACGGCGCGCTGGCCGCCCGGTGGATCAGGACCGACGCGGGTCAGGTCGAACTGGTGGTGACCGTGCCGCCCAATGCGACGAGCGCCATCCATCTGCCCGAGACCGCGCGCGACATCCTCGTGGACGGCCGACCGGCGGGCGGCGGAAGCCCCGGGGTCATTCCCGTCGGCTCGGGCGAGGTGACGGTCACCTTCGGCCTCAGCGCACCCGTGGACTGATCCGACGCCGGCGACCGCCGGGATCTGCACCGAGCTCACCGGAAGTCCCTCGCCCGGTGCTGCACGCCCACGCGCAGGTCTTCGAACGCGTCGGCGATGAGGTTCGTCACCCCCTCGGTCGAGCGCTCCAGCAGACCCCGCACGATCAGCGCCGGCGAATCCCGCACGACGCGGCGGTAGCGGTTCCAGACGCCGAGCGAGCACACGATGTTGACGAGGCCGTGCTCGTCCTCGAGGTTGATGAAGGTGATCCCGGATGCCGTCGCCGGGCGCTGCCGGTGCGTCACCAGCCCCGCCACCTCGACCCGGCGCCCCGTCTCTGCGGTGCGCAGCTCGCGCGAGGTCAGCACGCCGCGCGCGTCGAGGCCGGAGCGGTAGTGGGTGAGCGGGTGGTCGTCGGTCGAGATGCCCGTGGCCCACAGGTCCGCCGCCAGACGCTCGTAGCTCGTCGGATCGGGGAACAGCGGGGGCTGCACCGCGATGAGGGAATCGGGCAGGAACTCGGGACGATCCTGCGCCGCCGACCCTGCCAGCCAGATCGCCTCACGACGGCTGACCCCGAGGCACTCGAACGCGCCCGCCGTCGCCAGCGCCTCGACCTGCGCGGCCGTGATGCTGGTGCGGCGCACCAGGTCGCGCAGATCACGGAACTCTCCCGCGGCGTCGCGTGCGGCGACGATGCGCTGTGCGACCGTCGCGCCGATGCCCTTCACCCCTGCCAGCCCCAGTCGCACCGCGAACCCCCCGTCGCGACGGTGCGCCGCCGACTCGTCCGGAGCGTGCAGGTCGAACGTGCCGACCGGCGGCTGATCCCGCTGCAGGCAGGAATCGAGGCCGGTCGGCGCGAGGGCAGCGGGCGCGGCATCCACCGGCTCGAGCACCGCCTCGACACCCGAGGCGTGCAGATCGGGGCGGCGCACCTCGACACCGTGGCGCCGTGCGTCGGCGGTGAGGGTCGCGGGCGAGTAGAAGCCCATCGGCTGCGCGCGCAGCAGCCCGGCGAGGAACGCGCCCGGGTAGTGCAGCTTGATCCACGAGCTCGCGTACACGAGCAGCGCGAACGACAGCGAGTGGGACTCCGCGAATCCGAAGTTCGCGAACGCCTGGATCTTGGCGTAGATCGCGTCGGCCTCCTCGCCGACGAGACCGTTCGACGCCATGCCGGCGTACAGCTTCTTCTTCAGCGAATCGATGCGCTCGACCCCGCGCTTGGAGCCCATCGCCCGGCGCAGCAGGTCGGCATCCTCGCCGGTGAGCCCCCCGACGGCCATGCCCATCTGCATGAGCTGCTCCTGGAACACCGGGATGCCGAGCGTGCGCTCCAGCACCGGCACCAGCTTGGGGTGGGGATAGGTCACCTTCTCCTGCCCGAGCTTGCGCTTGACGAACGGATGCACCGCGCCGCCCTGGATCGGACCGGGGCGGATGAGGGCGATCTCGATGACGAGGTCGTAGAAGCGTCGCGGCTGCAGGCGCGGGAGCAGCCCCATCTGCGCGCGCGACTCGACCTGGAACACGCCGATCGAGTCGGCGCGGCACAGCATGTCGTAGACCGCCTTCTCTTCCTTGGGGATCGTCGACAGCTCCCAGTCCTCGCCCGTCGAGGCGCGGATCATGTCGAAGCAGTACTGCAGGGCCGCCAGCATCCCCAGCCCCAGGAGGTCGAACTTGACCAGCCCCATCCAGGCGGCGTCGTCCTTGTCCCACTGGATCACGGTGCGGTTCTCCATGCGGGCGTGCTCGATCGGCACGACCTCGCCCACCGGCCGGTCGGTGAGCACCATGCCGCCGGAATGGATGCCGAGATGCCGGGGCGCCTTCAGCAGCTCGCCGGCGAACTCCAGCACCTGATCGGGGATGTCGTGGCCGGCGCCGGTCTCGAGCAGCGCCCCCCAGCCCTCGATCTGCTTCGACCACGCGTCCTGCTGACCCGGCGAATGGCCGAGCGCCTTCGCCATGTCGCGGACGGCGTTCTTGGGCCGGTACTGGATGACATTGGCGACCTGTGCCGCCCGGTCGCGCCCGTACTCGCGGTACACCCACTGGATGACCTCTTCGCGGCGGTCCGAGTCGAAGTCGACGTCGATGTCGGGCTCCTCCTCGCGCAGGCTCGACAGGAACCGCTCGAACGGCAGGTCGTACCCGATCGCGTCGACCGCGGTGATGTCGAGCAGGTAGCAGATGGCGCTGTTGGCGGCCGAGCCGCGCCCCTGGCAGAGGATGCCCTGGCTCCGGGCGAACTGCACGATGCCGTGCACGATCAGGAAGTAGCCGGGGAAGTCCTTCATCTCGATGACGCCGAGCTCCTTCTCGATGCGAGCCCGGTTCTCCTCGGTCAGGTTCGGATACTTGCGCGGCACCGCCTCCCACACCAGGTGCCGCAGCCACGACATCGGCGTATGCCCCTCGGGCACCTTCAGCTTCGGCAGCGCCGGCTTCGCCTTGCGCAGCGGGAACGCCAGCTCGTCGGCGAGCGTCACGGTGCGGGCGACCGCATCGGGGAACCGCACGAACCGCTCCGCCATCTCGGCCCCCGACCGCAGGTGCGCGCCGGCGTGGGCGGGCAGCCAGCCGTCGAGCTCGTCGAGTCCGCGGCTCGCGCGCACCGCCGCGACCGCGGCCGCCAGCAGCTGCCGCTTCGGCACGGCGTAGTGCACGTTGTTCGTCGCGAGCAGCGGCAGCCCCCGCTCCCGCGCGAGCCCCGCCAGCACGTCGTTGTCGCGCGAGTCGAGCGGGTTGCCGTGGTCGATGAGCTCGACGTGCACGCTGTCACGACCGAACAGCGCCACGAGCCGGTCGAGTTCGCGCGCCGCCGCATCGAGGCTCTCTGCCAGCGCCCGCCGCACCGCCCCCTTGCGGCATCCGGTGAGCACGGCCCACTGCCCCTCGGCCTGCGCGGCCAGCTCGTCGAGGTCGTAGACCGGCCGCCCCTTCTCGGCGCCCTGCAGCTGGGCGTGCGTGATCGCCCCGGCCAGCCGGTGGTACCCCTCTTCTCCCCGGGCGAGCACGAGCAGGTGGGTGCCCACCGGATCGGCCTCGCCGTTCTGCGGCTTCGGCAGCTCGAGCGACAGCTCGGCGCCGAACACGGTCTTCAGGTGCAGCGCCTCGGCGGCCTCGGCGAACCGCACGATGCCGTAGAACCCGTCGTGGTCGGTCACCGCCAGGGCGTGCAGCCCCAGGCGCTCGGCCTCTTCTGCCAGCTCTTCCGGCGACGACGCGCCGTCGAGGAACGAGTACGACGAATGCGCGTGCAGCTCGGCGTACGGGATCGCGTCGGCCGGGCGCTCGATCGCGGGGGCGACATACGGTCCGCGCTTGTGCGACCACGCCGGACTGTCGCCGCCGTCCGCGCCCACCGGCGGGCCACCGGGACGGCGGCGGCCCGACAGCACGCGCTCCATCTCGGACCACGGCACCCCGGGGTTGTTGAAGCCCATCAGCCCGGCTCCCTAGTCATACGTCGCCTCCGCGGTCCAGGCGTCGCCGTCGCACACGAGCAGCCAGGCGCCCCCGTCGGCGTCGACGACCTGGAACCGGTGCGCACGGCGCGAGCGCGCGGCATCCCATCCCCGCTCGACCACCGGCCACGGCCCCGCCCACGCCTCGATCGCCCGCCGCCGCCCGCTCTCTGTGAGGAACGCCGGCACTGCCGACACGGTGCCCCGTTCGTCCACGTCGACGAGCTCGCCGCCGAGCGCGCGCACGTCGACCGGCACCGGGTCCGCGAACACCGTCGTCGGCAGCGGATCGGGCAGGCTCCCGGGCCACGGCCGTGCGCGCTGGGCAGCGAGACCGCCCACACCTGACCCGGCGGCGCCGCGCGCGCCGGGGCGCCGGTCACGTGCGTCCTTGTCGCGCGCATCCCTGTCGCCCCAGGGCACGAGGACCTGCCGCTCGGCCAGCCACCGCCCGCCGCCGATCACGGGCGTGAGCACACCGCGATGCCCCAGCATCGCCTGCACTCGCGAGAGCGCGTGGTGCACGCGCTGCTCGGGACCCCCGCCGAACAGCGCCGGAGCGTGATGGGATGCCGCATCCACCGCTTCGGGAGAGATCCGCACCAGTGCCACGCCGCTGCGCAGCCCGCGGACCGCCGTGTCGCCGGCGCCGGCGGCATCCACCGCTCCCACGTCCTCGGCGAGCTGCCAGCGTACGCGGTCGACGATCGCCGGCGCGTCGAACGATCCGGGATGCAGCCACACCCGCTCGCTGCGCTCGCCCCGGTCGCCGACGAGCTCGACGCGCAGCTCGGTGCACACGAGATCGACCGCACCGAGCCCTGCCACGAAATCGTCGGCCGTCACACGCATCGCGAACGCGACCTGGTCGGCGATCTCCAGCGGCGGCTCGAACGCGACCTCCCGCTGCAGCTCCGGCGGCGGAGTGCGCGGCTCGACGGGTCGCGAATCGTGCCCGGCCGCCAGCGCATGAAGCCTCGCCCCGCGTTCGCCGAACCGCTCGCGCACCCGGTCGGGGTGCATCTCGGCGAACCCGCCGAGGGTCTGCACCCCCAGCCGTGCCAGCAGTCCGACGAGGTCAGCCGCCCCCTCCTTGCCGGATGCCCCACCCGCCGCCGCGTCGAGCACCGCGACCGGCAGCGGCGCCAGGAAGCCGGCCGCTCCCCCGGCCGGCACCACGAACACCGGATCATCGGCGCTCGTGCCGCCGCGCGCCGCCTGCTCGGCGGTGAACGGGCCGTCGGCGATCCCCGCCCGCACCCCCTCGAGGCCCTGGTCGCGCAGAGCCCCGAGCAGCATGCGCGCCGCCTCGACCTCGCCGCCGTAGTACCGCGCCGGCCCCCGCGCGCGCAGCGCGCACAGCCCCGGTCGCACCAGCTGCACGCCGGGCGCACGCTCCTCGATCAGCGCCACCACCGGCGCGAACGCCCGCTGATCGCGCGCCGCGTCCGCCGCCACGATCGTGAGACCCGGGCAGCGCGCCTGGGCGTCGCGCCGGCGCTGCCCGCGCCGCACCCCCTCCGCCCGCGCCGACGCCGAGCACGCCACGACGAGGTTCCGTTCGACGACGGCGAGAGGATGCCGCCTCCCCGCGTCGTCCTGCGCCACGGTGCCCGCCTCACGGGCGATCGCCGTGACCGGCCAGTCGGGGAACCACAGCACAAGGCTCCGCACCGGCGCCAGCGGTGCCATGTCACCCCACCGCCCTGGTGAGGCTCGCGTCCTCCGCGACGGAGCGCAGGGACTCGGCGGCGCCCACCTGCTGCAGCGACCGCATCCGCTCCGGCACGGCAGACACGTGGCCCGCGGCATCCGGAAGCATCACGCGCGTCCGGCGGGACCTCGGCCAGCGGCGGCTCGACGAGGTGATCGTCACCTCTCGCCCGGAGAGGTACCCGTGGCCGCGGCCCACACCCTCCCACGTCGGCTCGCCCACCTCGAGCACCGCTTCGGCCTGCGGCCACGGACCCTGCACGAGCAGCACCGCGCCCCGATCGCGCAGCCGCGCCGCGAGACGCGCGATCTCACCGTCGGCGGCGCGCCCCGACGGCCGCACCGCGACCACCGGCAGCACCTCGGCCACGGTCGAGGTGACCGCGAGCCACCGGGCTCCCGGATCGGGGATGAGCACGAGCCGCGCCAGGTCGACGCCCAGCCCCTCGGCGGCCTCGGCGCCGAGACGCGGCACGCCGATCACCCCGCACCACGAGCCGGACTGCGACGGCTGCGCGAGCAGCGCCAGAAGCACCGAGGTCGACCGTGGCAGCGAATACGCCGCGCCCGGACGCAGCCCCCCGCCGGGAAGCAGCGAGGCCAGCGCCGGAAGCACGGGCAGCACCGGCGCATCCAGCCGGCGCCCCTGCACGCGTTCGAGCTGGGCGCGCAGCGTAGCGACAGTGCCGACCTCTGGCGTGGTAGTCGCAGTGAGCTGCACGATCGCCCCCATCTCACAATGTTAGAACAGATGTTCTAGCACCTCAATCGATGGGGGCGACCTTACCTGCTGCTTCCGACAGTTATGTTCGAGAGTTCCACCGCGCGACGCGGGGGCGCCGCACCGATCACCACCCCCGCCAGCACGAGCGCCACGCCGATCGCCTGCGCCGCCCCGAACGCCTCCCCCGCGACAAGGACGCCCAGCACGACGCCCGTGACGGGGTTCAGGAGTCCGACCACCCCCACCACGCCCGGCGAGAGCCGCCGCAGCCCCGAGAACCACGCCACATAGGCCAGCGCCGTCGCGACGAGCGTCAAGTACGCGAACCCGATCGCGGACGGCGCCGTGAGCACCGGCGGCGCGCCCTCGACGAGCACCGCGACCGGCACCAGCACGATCGACCCGCCGATCAGCTGCCATGCCGTCATCGGCAGCGCCGGCACGTCCGGACCCCACCGGGACGTGAGCACGAAGCCGACCGACGACGCCACCATCGCGCCGAGCGAGGCCGCGATGCCCCACGGATCAGCGCCGTCCGCGTCGAATCCGAGCATCACCGCGACGCCGACGAGCCCGACGACCGCTCCGACGACGGCCGCGGCTCGCGGCCTGCGGTGCAGCAGCAGCCAGGCGAACAGCAGCATGCACGCGGCCGACGTCGACATCAGCGTCGCGGCCAGGCTCGACGGGAGTCGCTGCCCGGCGACATAGACGAGCACGAAGAACCCGCCGACATTCAGGGTGCCGAGCACGAGCGAGCGCCACCACCACGAGCCTCTCGGCAGCCTCCGCGCGAGAAGCAGCACGATGAGCCCTGCGGGCAGTGCGCGCAGCACGCCACCCCACAGCGGAGCGTCCGCGGGCAGCAGCTGGCGCGTGACGACGTAGCCGCTCCCCCACGCGATCGGCGCGATCGCCGTGACGAGGATCCATCGCCATCGCTTATCTTCCATGGAAGACATTTTATCTTACCGGGAAGGTAAACTGGCCGCATGTCCGGAGCACCCGCCACCGCCGACGCCGAGAACACGGTCGACAGGGTCGCCGAGATCCAGGCCGAATGGCGCCGCGAGCGCCCCGACCTCGATCCCGCGCCCCAGGGCGTGATCGGACGCCTGCACCGGATCGCGCTCGCCCTCACCGAGCGGCTGGTCGCCGTCTACCGCGAGTTCGGACTCAGTGAAGGCGAGTTCGACGTGCTCGCCACGCTCCGGCGTGCAGGAGCGCCGTACGAACGACCCGCCGGCGAACTCGCCGACCACACCCTCGTCACCACGGGCGGACTCACCAAGCGCGTCGACCGCCTCGAAGCACGAGGCCTGGTCGCACGCCGGACGGAAGCATCCGATGCACGCAAGCGCCTCGTGCGACTCACACCGGACGGGCGGGACCTCATCGACCGGGCGATCGCCGCCCACCTCGACAACGAGCGCAGGATCCTCGACGCACTGGGCGAGGCCGACACGGCCGCGCTGGAGCCCATCCTCACCCGCTGGATGCGCACCCTCGACGCCGACTGACCCGCCGGCGCCGACGCCTCACGCCGCGAGCGTCAGATACGGCTCCCACCGGGGATCGGTGCGCTCGGTGCCGCGCACCGTCCACTGCGCCCCGCGCGGCGGACGCGGTGTGAACCGCAGCTCCCAGTCCATCTCCTGCGGCGTGCGGTCGCCCTTGACGTTGTTGCATCGCAGACAGCACGCCACGAGGTTCTCCCACGAATCCGCACCGCCCCGTGAGCGCGGCAGCACGTGGTCGATCGTCGACGCCGACTTCCCGCAGTAGGCGCAGTGGTGGTTGTCTCGCCGCAGCACGCCCCGCCGCGTCACCGGCACATGGCGACCGCCCGGAACACGCACGTAGCGGGTCAGGATGATCACGGCCGGGCGTTCATACGAGCGTCTGGTCCCCCACACCGGATCCATCTCGGTGTGCTCTATCACCGTCGCCTTCTCGTTCATGACGAGCACGAGGGCTCTCTTGAACGACACGACCGCGAGCGGCTCGTAACCTGCATTCAGCACCAGTGTGCGCATTGATCATCCTCTCGAACGGCCGGAACGGCTTTCCGGTGATTCGAATCACATGACGATCAAGGGCTCAGGGGCATGAAAAAAGGCGCTGTCTCACAGACAGCGCCCACGCGCCACGGCAGTGCCGCGGCATCCACTCATGCAATGCCGGAGGACGAGCAGTCCGAGCGCATCCATGGTTCGGATGCGTGGTGTGCAGCCCATCGGCTCCCTCCGCTCTCTCAGCGTCGGGATTCAGG
>NZ_JBQCIP010000266.1:0-11361 GCF_051953575.1 Microbacterium sp. | reverse complement strand
TCATCGTGATGCCGGTGCCGCGCGCCCGCTTCATCCCCGTGGAGGAGCTGCCCGACAGCGTCCGCGGCGAAGGCGGCTTCGGCTCGACCGGCTACCAGAAGGACGGAGTCCTCGCATGACCGACCCCACGCCCGCCGACGGTCCCCGCAAGACCGCACCCGAGGATCGCGCGACGGCCGGCCCGTTCGACGAGTCCGAGGCGAACCCGGTCCGCCCGTACATCGACCTCGGCGGCATCAAGATCCTGCCGCGCGAAGGACTGAACCTGCGACTCGAGGTGGAGGAGCAGACGAAGCGCATCGTCGCCGTGGGCCTCGACTACGCGGGCTCGACGCTGCAGGTGCAGCCGTTCGCCGCACCCCGCTCGGCCGGCCTGTGGGAGGAGACGCGCGAGCAGATCCGCCAGCAGATCCGCCAGCAGGGCGGACGCGTCGAGGAGCGCGAGGGCCCGCTCGGTCCGGAGCTGCTCGCCGAGGTCCCCGTCATCGCCGGCCCCGAGGCGACGGCGGGCAAGCGTCTCGCGCGCTTCGTCGGCGTCGACGGACCGCGGTGGTTCCTGCGCGGGGTGATCGGCGGCGCCGCGACCGCGGACGTCGAAGCCGCCGCGTCGGTCGAGGACCTCTTCCGGTCGATCGTCGTCGTCCGCGGCAGCTCGCCGATGCCGCCGCGCGACCTCATCCCCCTCAAGATGCCCGCGACCCCGGGTACCGCGTGAGCGACCTGCCCCGCCCCGACGACGCGCCGGGCGAACCGCCGACCGAGCGCCCGTCCACGACCCCGCCCGACGCACCTGCACCGGCATCGGCCTCGGAGGTGCTCGGCGCCGCCCTCGGCGGGGCCGCACGACGGGCGGGCCTGGACCCCGCCAGCGGAAAGAGCACGGGACACGTCGTCTGGGCCGCGATGGGCGGCTGGCGCGGCATCCTGGAATCCGTCCTGCCAGGAGTCGTCTTCCTCGTCGTGTGGACCGCGACCTACGATCCGGGCACGCGCTCGGGCAACCTCCTGCTGAGCCTCGGTCTCTCGGTCGGACTCGCCGCGGTGTTCACCGTGGTCCGGCTTGTCCAGCGGCAGTCGGCCAGCGCCGCGATCGGCGGACTGGTCGCGGCCGCCGCGGCCGCCGCGCTGTCGCTGTGGACGGGACGCGGCGAAGACAGCTTCATCCCGGGGTTCCTCACCAACACGATCTACGGCACGGCGTTCCTGGTGTCGGCCCTCATCGGGTGGCCCCTCATCGGCCTCGCCGTCGGGTTCCTCATGGGAGAGGGCACCGCGTGGCGCGCCGACAAGCGCAAGCGCCGCGTCTTCTTCTGGCTGTCGATCGCATGGGCGGGGCTGTTCGCCGCGCGCCTCATCGTGCAGCTCCCGCTGTATTTCTCGGGCAACGTGACGGCGCTGGGCACCCTCAAGCTGGTCATGGGCCTGCCGCTTTTCGCACCGCTGGTGGCGGTCACCTGGCTCGCGGTCCGCGCGCTGTACCCGCGCCGCGAGCCGGACGCGAAGACCGGAGACGAGTGATACATTTATCTTGACATCAAGATAAATTTCCCTCACCGGGATTAGGGCGACCTCACTAGCCGAGGGCCCCGCCGCGAGGGAAGATGGGGATGCCGGTCCTCCGGCCAGCTCCCGCCGCCGACGAAGGAGACAGACGTGTCCACGGTTGACAGCTTCGGTGCCAAAGGCACCCTGACGGTCGGCAGCACCGACTACGAGATCTTCCGCATCGCGACGGTCGAGGGCTACGAGAAGCTCCCGTTCAGCCTCAAGGTGCTGCTCGAGAACCTGCTCCGCACCGAGGATGGCGCGAACGTCACGCAGGAGCAGATCAAGGCCCTCGGCTCGTGGAACCCCGCAGCCGAGCCCGACACCGAGATCCAGTTCACGCCCGCCCGCGTGGTCATGCAGGACTTCACCGGCGTGCCCTGCATCGTCGACCTCGCGACGATGCGCGAGGCGGTCACGGCCCTCGGCGGCGACCCCAGCAAGATCAACCCGCTCTCGCCCGCCGAGATGGTCATCGACCACTCGGTCATCGCCGACCTGTTCGGCCGCGAGGACGCCCTCGAGCGCAACGTCGAGATCGAGTACGAGCGCAACGGCGAGCGGTACCAGTTCCTCCGCTGGGGCCAGACCGCGTTCAACGACTTCAAGGTCGTCCCCCCGGGCACCGGAATCGTCCACCAGGTCAACATCGAGCACCTGGCCAAGGTCATCTACGACCGCGAGGTGGGCGGCGTGCTGCGCGCCTACCCCGACACGTGCGTCGGCACCGACTCGCACACCACGATGGTCAACGGCCTCGGCGTGCTGGGCTGGGGCGTCGGCGGCATCGAGGCCGAGGCGGCGATGCTCGGCCAGCCGGTGTCGATGCTCATCCCGCGCGTCGTGGGCTTCAAGTTGACCGGCGAGATCCCCGCCGGCGTCACCGCCACCGACGTCGTGCTCACGATCACCGACATGCTGCGCAAGCACGGCGTGGTCGGCAAGTTCGTCGAGTTCTACGGCGCGGGCGTGGCCTCGGTGCCGCTGGCCAACCGCGCCACCATCGGCAACATGAGCCCCGAGTTCGGCTCGACCGCCGCGATCTTCCCGATCGACGACGTGACCCTCGACTACCTGCGCCTGACCGGCCGCGACGAGGACGCCGTGGCGCTCGTCGAGGCCTACGCCAAGGAGCAGTCGCTGTGGCACGACGCAGCGCACGAGCCCAACTTCAGCGAGTACATGGAGCTCGACCTCTCGACCGTCGTCCCCTCGATCGCCGGCCCGAAGCGCCCGCAGGACCGCATCCTGCTGTCCGAGGCGAAGGCGCAGTTCGAGAAGGACATCGTCAACTACGCCACGGCGTCCACGACCGACGACATCGTCGACCTCGACAGCAAGCACTCGTTCCCGGCATCCGACCCGGGCAGCGTCCCCGGCGAAGAGACGCCCACGACGCGTCCGGTGCACATCAACAGCGGTGCTCCCGCCACGGCGTCCAAGCCGATCAAGGTGACCACGCCCGACGGTGAGGCGTACATCCTCGACAACGGCGCCGTGACGCTCGCGGCGATCACGTCGTGCACCAACACGTCGAACCCGTCCGTCATGATCGCGGCCGGCCTGCTCGCCAAGAAGGCCGTCGACAAGGGCCTCAAGCGCAAGCCGTGGGTCAAGACCACGCTCGGCCCGGGCTCGAAGGTCGTCACCGACTACTACGAGAAGTCGGGCCTCGACAAGGCGCTCGAGGGTCTCGACTTCTTCACGGTCGGCTACGGCTGCACGATCTGCATCGGCAACTCGGGTCCGCTCATCGAAGAGGTCTCGGCGGCCATCAACGAGAACGACCTCGCCGTGACCGCCGTCCTCTCGGGCAACCGCAACTTCGAGGGCCGCATCAGCCCCGACGTCAAGATGAACTACCTCGCCTCGCCGCCTCTCGTGGTGGCGTACGCGCTGGCCGGCTCGATGAACTTCGACTTCGAGACCGACGCGCTCGGCAAGGACCTCGACGGAAACGACGTGTTCCTCAAGGACATCTGGCCGTCGCCTGAAGAGGTGCAGCAGATCATCGACACGTCGATCTCGCGCGAGCAGTTCATCAAGCAGTACGCGACGGTCTTCGACGGCGACGAGCGCTGGAAGAACCTGCCGACGCCCGAGGGCCCGGTGTTCGAGTGGGACGCCGACTCGACGTACGTCCGCAAGGCGCCGTACTTCGACGGCATGTCGATGGAGCTGACCCCGGTCGCCGACATCTCCGGCGCCCGGGTCATGGCCACGCTCGGCGACTCGGTCACCACGGACCACATCTCGCCTGCCGGCAACATCAAGGCCGGCACGCCCGCCGCGCAGTACCTCACCGAGCACGGGGTCGCGCAGAAGGACTTCAACTCGTACGGCTCGCGGCGAGGCAACCACGAGGTCATGATCCGCGGCACGTTCGCGAACATCCGCCTGAAGAACGAGCTCGTCGCCGCGGTCAACGACGGCCAGATCGTCGAGGGCGGCTTCACGCGCGACTTCACGCAGGAGGGCGGCCCGCAGTCGTACATCTACGACGCGAGCCAGAACTACCAGGCGCAGGGCACGCCGCTGGTCGTCTTCGGCGGCAAGGAGTACGGCTCCGGCTCGTCGCGCGACTGGGCGGCCAAGGGCACGAGCCTGCTGGGCGTCAAGGCCGTCATCACCGAGAGCTTCGAGCGCATCCACCGCTCGAACCTCATCGGCATGGGCGTCGTGCCCCTGCAGTTCCCGGCCGGCGAGAGCTGGAAGTCGCTGGGCCTGGACGGCACCGAGATCGTCTCGATCAGCGGGCTCGAGCAGCTGAACGAGGGCGTCACGCCGAAGACCGTCCGTGTCACCGCCGAACCGAGCGAGTTCTCGCCCGAGGGCAAGCAGACCGTCGAGTTCGACGCGGTGGTCCGCATCGACACGCCCGGTGAGGCCGACTACTACCGCAACGGCGGCATCCTGCAGTACGTGCTGCGTTCGCTCGTCTGACAGCGGATTCACGGAGGACCGGGTGCCTCGGCACCCGGTCCTTCGTCATGCCGCGGGTAGACTGACAAGGCCCATCCGGGCCCGGAAAGGAGCGGGGATGTCGCTGTTGTCGTCCATCACCGGACCCCGTGACCTCGATGCGCTCAGCATCGATGAGCTGGAACAGCTGGCGGATGAGGTGCGCGGATTCCTCGTCGAGAACGTCTCTCGCACGGGAGGGCATCTGGGTCCCAACCTGGGCGTCGTCGAGCTGACGATCGCGTTGCATCGCGTGTTCGACTCGCCGAACGATCCGATCGTCTTCGACACCGGGCACCAGTCCTACGTCCACAAGCTGCTGACCGGCCGCCAGGACTTCACGGGACTGCGGACCCGCGGCGGGCTCGCCGGGTATCCGCAGCGGTCCGAGAGCCCGCACGACGTCGTCGAGTCCTCGCATGCCTCGAGCTCGCTCAGCTGGGCGGACGGGGTGTCGCGGGCGCTCACCCGCACCGGCCGCAAGGACCGCCACGTCGTGGCGGTGGTCGGCGACGGTGCCCTGACCGGCGGGATGACGTGGGAGGCGCTCAACAACATCTCCGACGACAACGACCGCAATCTCGTCATCGTCGTGAACGACAACGGCCGCTCCTACGCCCCCACGATCGGCGGCATGGCGCGCTACCTCAACCGCGTGCGCACCGCGGACTCGTACCGGACGCTGCACCGCGGATCCGACACGCTGTTCCGTCGCTTCGGACCCGCCGGCCGTGCGGTGTACCGCGGGATCCGCGGCGGCACGCACGGCTTCCTGTCACGGTTCACGAACAATGCGGCGCTGTACTCCAACCTCGACATCAAGTACCTGGGCCCCGTGGACGGCCATGACCTGACCGCGCTGCTGGAGACGCTCGCGCTGGCGAAGTCCTACGGCGCCCCGGTGATCGTCCACGCGATCACCGAAAAGGGCCGCGGCTACGCGCCCGCGCTCGAGGACGAGGCCGACCAGTTCCACGCCGTCGGCAAGATCGACCCGGTCACCGGCGAATCGCTGGGCGGCGCGGGCGGCACCGCCTGGACCGACGTCTTCGCCGACGAACTGGTGCACGTCGGGGAGGAGCGCGCCGACGTCATCGCGATGACGGCGGCGATGCTGCGGCCCACCGGCCTGCTGCCGTTCGCTCAGCGGTTCCCCGATCGCGTGTACGACGTCGGCATCGCCGAGCAGCACGCCGTCGCATCCGCCGCCGGACTCGCCTTCGGCGGTCTGCATCCTGTCGTCGCCATCTACGCCACCTTCATGAACCGCGCCTTCGACCAGGTGCTCATGGATGTCGCCCTCCACAAGGCCGGCGTCACGTTCGTGCTCGATCGCGCGGGCGTGACCGGCCCGGACGGCCCGAGCCACCACGGCATCTGGGATCTCGCGATGCTGCAGATCGTGCCCCACATCCGCATCGCGGTGCCGCGTGACGAGGTCCGCCTGCGCGAGGAGCTGCGCGAAGCGGTCGCCGTCGACGACGCGCCGACCGTCATCCGCTTCCCGAAGGGCGGGGTGAGCGCCGAGATCCCGACGCTAGAGCGCCTCGCCGACGGCGTCGACGTGCTGGTGAGATCCGACACACCGGACGTGCTCCTGGTGGGCATCGGGCCGATGGCGCACATCGCCGTCGAGGTCGCCGAACGCCTGCGCGCGCAGGGCATCGGCGCCACCGTGGTCGACCCCCGGTGGGTCGTGCCGGTGCAGCCCTCGATCGTGGAGCTGGCGGCATCCCATCGCCTGGTCATCACGATCGAGGACGGCATCCGCGTCGGCGGCGTGGGCACTCGCGTGCGTCAGGTGCTGCGCGAAGCAGGGGTGGACACCGCCGTCGACGAGCTCGGCGTTCCCGATGAGTTCATCGATCACGCCTCGCGCGAGCAGATCCTCGAGGATGCCGGACTGACCGCCTCGAAGATCGCCCATGACGTGGTGGCGCAGGTGCTGGGCACCCGCATCCCGGTCGCACGCGGCGCGCAGACGTCCGAGATCCCCACGCTGACCGATCTGGCGCGCAGCCGCGACGAACTCAACTGAGGTCCCGGCGGCCCACCCGGAACCCCTGGCCCATGCGTTCCCGACGCTGACCTGGGTCGCGACGAGCCTCAGGGGCGGATGAAGTCCTCGGCCGTCGCATCCGGATCGACACGGGAGGATCTGATCAGCCCGGCGTCGGCCCTGCGGGCGCGTCGCACCGACCAGCCCCAGCCGAGCGGCAGGGCCGCAGCCGAGCACGCCGGGACGAGCATCGTGAGGCCGCCGCTGAAATCGAGGGCGTGCGCGACGACAAGCTGATACAGGGCGACGACGACGGCGCCGATCGCGGCACCGAGCACGGCGTACCCGATCAGGTGCGGCAGCGGCGGACCCACCCGACGCAGCGCCCGCCCGAGCGCCCAGGCCGCGCCGCAGCAGAGTAGCGCGACGATGCCCGACACGACGAGCGAGACCGGCACGAGGTAGGCCAGCAGGGCGGCGAGCATGCCTGCGAGCGGGCCCAAGGCCGGATCGTGCGTCGACGCCTCACCCACGATGACCGCGATGGCGAACAGCAGGTTGAAGGACAGCCACGAGGCCACCGTCCCGTGGAGGAACTCGCCCGCCGTGAACGCCCTAGGCTCGCTTGCGGTACGCGGCGAAGGTATATCAGGGTTCACGCCTTCACCGACGCGACGAGGTCGAGAAGCTCCTGCAGCGGCCTGCGCAGCAGCGGCATCCGGGCGAACGGCAGCGCCATGCGCAGGAGCCGCAAGCCGCCGTCGAGCAGCGTGCGCGTGCGCTGCTGACCGGGTGACCGGTCGTAGACCCAGAACACCGCCAGCAGGAGGTGCGCGAGCACCAGGGCATCGGGCAGGCTCGCACGGAACTCGTCGGGCAGCGCGGGGCCGGATGCCCCGTCGACGGCCTCGCGGAACAGCCCTTCGACGACGCGCAGCGCCGGTGCGGAGTCCTCCGACAGCGGGTTGATCGGCGATCGCGGCGACACCGCCGCCGACAGGAACTCCGGCGCGAACGGGTGGTATGGGGTCAGCTCGTCGAGTCCCGTGCGGTAGACGATCGCCAACCGGTCGACGAGATCGGCGGATGCCGCCAGCTTCGGCTCTGCGGCGTCGCGGTGCCTCTCCTGCACGTCGAGGTAGAGCTCCTGCACCAGGTGGTTCTTCGAGGGGAAGTGGTAGTGCGTGGTGCCGACCGAGACGCCGGCCTCCTGCGCGATGAGGCGGATCGTCGTCGCATCGTACCCGCGCTCACGGAACGACCGCAGGGCGATGTCACGCAGCTGGGCCCGCGTGCGCTCGCTCTTGGTGAGCGGAAGAGCCGGGGTCGAGGCATCCGAACTGAACATGTTCGGACGCTAGCACGGACCCTGCGCGAAGCTGCCCACTCAGACGTGAAAGGCGTTCCCTCTCACATGAAAGCATGGTGATATGACTTCCGCGAACCTGACCCGGGACGAGACGGCCGCCCGGTCGAGCAGCATCCGGCTGGCGACCGTCGAGGTCGACCTCGACGTGCGCGACGCACAAGATCTGGCAGAGCCGACCTTCGCCACGACGGCGACGCTGACGTTTCATGCGACCGCTGATGCCACCTGGCTGGACTTCCTCGGCGAGTCCGTCGACAGCGTGACGGTCAACGGCCGAGCGCGTGCGGTCGAATGGGACGGCGCCCGCATCCGCATCGACGGACTGGGCCCCACCAACGTCGTGACGGTGCACGGGCGGGGGCGGTACAGCACATCGGGCGAGGGTCTGCACCGGTTCCGGGACCCGGTCGACGGCGAGACCTATCTGTACACCCAGTACGAGCCCGCCGACTCCCGGCGCGTGTATCCGGTGTTCGAGCAGCCCGACATGAAGGCGCGGTGGCGGTTCACCGTGAGCGCGCCGTCCGGCTGGCAGATCCTGTCCAACGGCGCGGAGACGACACGCGAAGACGTCACCGGCGGCGTGCGCGTGACCTTCGCCGAGACGCTCCCGCTGTCGAGCTACATCACGGCGGTCGCCGCAGGGCCCTACCATCGCGTGGACGGCGAGTGGACCGCGGCCGGGCGCACCGTGCCGCTCGGGGTCCTGTGCCGCGCCTCGCTCGCGCCGCATCTCGACGCCGACGAGATCCTCGACATCACGCGGCGCGGGCTGGAGTTCTTCGAGCAGGCGTTCGCGTACCCGTATCCCTGGGGCAAGTACGACCAGATCCTCGTTCCCGAGTACAACCTCGGCGCCATGGAGAACCCGGGGCTGGTGACGTTCACCGAGTCCTACGTCTTCCGCGGCGCATCGACGGCGGCGCAGCACGAGGGACGCGCGAACACGATCCTCCACGAGATGGCGCACATGTGGTTCGGCGACCTGGTGACGATGCGCTGGTGGGACGACCTCTGGCTCAAGGAGTCCTTCGCCGACTTCATGGGAGCACACGCGGCCGTCGCGGCCGGCGGGTTCCCCGAGGCGTGGGTCACCTTCGCCAGCCGCCGAAAGGGGTGGGCGTACGTCCAGGACCAGCTGCCGACGACGCATCCGATCGTCGCCGACATCCCCGACCTCGAGGCGGCCAAGCTCAACTTCGACGGCATCACGTACGCGAAGGGCGCCTCCGTCTTGAAGCAGCTCGTCGCGTTCGTGGGTGAGGAAGCCTTCTTCCGCGGCGCGCAGCGGTACTTCGCCGACCATGCGTTCGGCAACACGACGCTGCCCGACCTGCTGTCGGCGCTCGAAGCGGAGTCGGGCCGCGACCTCGCGGCATGGAGCCGCGCCTGGCTGCAGACCAGCGGAGTCTCGGAGGTCGCGATCGAGCGGGATGCCGCCGACGCCCTCGTGCTGACGCAGACGGACCCTCGCCCGCACCGGCTCGCGAGCGGACTCTTCGCCGTCGCCGACGGCCGGCTCACACAGCGCAGCACGTTCGAGGTCGACGCCGTCGAGCCGCGAACGCTGCTCACCGGCGCGACCGGCGCGGGGATCGATCTCGTCCTGCCCAACGTCGACGACAGCACGTACGCGATGGTCCGTCTCGACGACGACTCAACCGACGCCGCCGCCTCCTACCTGTCGTCGATCGAGGACCCGGTCGCGCGAGCGGTGATCTGGGCGTCTCTGTGGAACTCGACCCGGGACGGCGAGCTGCCGGTGGCGCGTCTGGTCGAGATCGTCTCGAAGCATGCGACGCGCGAGACGAACATCGCGCTCGTCACCGACGCGCTCGCACACGCCGACGTGGCGATCGGGCGCTACGCGGCCGCGGATGACCGCGGCCTGCTCGCCGACGCATGGCTCGAGACGTGCTGGAACGCGCTCTGGGCCGCCCAACCGGGTTCCGACTCCCAGCTCGCCTGGGCCCGCGCCCTCGGGACGGCCGCAGCCCGATCCGCGGACCGCGCGGACGAGATGCGGGCGATCCTCGCGCAGAGCTCGCCGGCACCGGCAGGCCTCGCACTCGACCCCGAGCTGCGCTGGGCGTGGCTGGTGGCACTGGCGGCGACCGGTCACGCATCGGCCGCCGACGCGGATGCCGAGCTCGCGACGGACCCGTCGGCGCAGGGACACGTCGCGCACCGGACGGTCCTCGCCGCACGGCCCGACAGCGCCGTCCGCGAAGCCGCCTGGCACGCCGCCTGGGATGACCGCACGCTGACGAACGACCACCTCGCCGCCACGATCGCGGGTGTGCGCGCGGGCGACCGTCGTGACCTCGTCGAACGCTTCGACGCCGAGTACTACGCGCGGATCCGACCCGCGTGGGCCGAGCGCAGCATCGAGATCGCACGGCGGCTCGTGGTCGGGCTGTTCCCGTCCTCGGACTCGCTGACCGATGTCGATGCATGGCTCGCCGACAACCTCGACGCGCCCGCCGCCCTGCGCCGGCTCGTCATCGAACAGCGTGACGGATTGGCGCGGGAGTTGCGTGTGCGCGCCGCGCAGCCGGCGGCCGGCTGAGGTCGGCGGCATCCCGAAACGACGACGACCCCGGGCGGGATGCCCGGGGTCGTCGTGTCGCTGTGTGCGTCAGCCGCCGATGCCCTTGATCACGGGGTGGTGGAACGTGTCGCCGAACACCCGCTGCGAGGCGCCCTCGCGGTCGAGGTACGGCGAGGCCCCGCCGTCGATGAACGGCCAGCCGGCGCCGAGGATGAGGCACAGGTCGATGTCTTCGACCTCCGGCACGACGCCCTCGTCCAGCATCAGCTTGATCTCCTGCGCGAGTCCGTCCTGGACGCGGGCGAGGATCGTCTCGGCCGACGCCGGCGACGAGCCCACGGCCGGCTTCAGCAGCTTCTCGGCCGCCTTGGTCCAGCCGGTCACGCGACCGCCCTTGTCCTTCTCGACGACCTCGGGCAGTTCCGCGAGGGCGTGGAAGTTCTCGTTCGCGTAGAAGCGGTCGGGGAACGCGCGCACCATGGTGTCCTGCACGTGCGCGGCGACTTTCCAGCCGACGAGGTCGATCAGTTGGAACGGACCCATCGGCAGGCCGAGCGGCGCGAACGCCTTCTCGACATCCGCGACCGGCGTGCCCTCGTAGACCGCACGCGCGGCTTCGCCCATGACCTTGGCCAGCAGCCGGTTCACGACGAAGCCGGGCGCGTCGGCGGTGAGGACCGCGTTCTTGCCGAGGCTCTTCGCGACGACGAAGGCGGTCGACAGTGCGGCCTCCGACGTCTGAGGCGTCTTCACGATCTCGATGAGCGGCATGACCGCCACCGGGTTGAAGAAGTGGAAGCCGACCAGTCGCTCGGGGTGGGCGAGCTTCGCGCCGATCTCTTCGACCGAGAGCGACGAGGTGTTGGTCGCGAGGATCGCGTCCTCGGCGATGATCGCCTCGATCTCGCCGAACACCTGCTGCTTGACGCCGACCTC